>CABXRL010000045.1 GCA_902514605.1 uncultured Pelagibacteraceae bacterium | reverse complement strand
TTCAACTTTTTGATTTTTTTTGAAAGATATTTTAGGTAAGTATATTGAGGAAGTTACGTATGTATTCTTTGTGTCTATTGGTAGGTAGTTCTGAATATAATATGAGTTACCCATTGTTGTTGAAATTGAACTATATGGAAAAATCATAGTATGCTCATATGTATTTTTTAAATCATTAAAATAAGTATTAATTTTTGCAAATTTATTAATATAACTTTTTGAAACAGGCATTTGCATTTTCATTACATTTTCTTTTATTTCATATTTAGGTTTTAGTTTCAAAAGATTTTTAAATGTTGTTTGATGTAAAAAAATTGCATGATATTCATCTATGGAATTTTCTACACATATTTTCCAATTAGCATTCCAATTATAGACTTGATGATCAATATTTTTATAAATTTTTTTTGAAATTTTTGACAAATTTTTAAATTCTACTCCAAGATAACTTTTTAGATTTAAGTGATTTGTTTTTGATTTTAAAAAAATAAAATCTCCACAAAAATCTAAAATCCACTCCTCTAATTTAATTTTTTTTTTATCTAAATTAAAAGCCATTTTGTCATAAGGAACGTTTTTTACTATACCTCTATAATCATAAGACCATGCATGATATGGACAAACAAATGAGGAATTTCCTCTTACCTTGGTAAATATTTTAGTGCCTCTGTGAGAGCATAGATTTGTGAATGCAGATATTTTTTCTTTAAATTTATATATAACAATAGATTTTTCTAAAAAATTTATTACTTTATAATCTCCTTTGTTTTCAAACTCACATGTATGTCCAATTAAGATAAATGCATTTGAAATAAAATAATTTTTTTCTTTAAAAAAAATACTCTCTGAGCTGTAAGGATTGCTTTTCATTATTTATTATTCAGCGATCCATACTGATTGTTTTTATAAAAAATCATTGATCTATCTACAATTTTACTCACTGGAGAAATATTTGCAAATAAACCTTTGCTAACCATAATTTTATTAAAATCTTTTTTTTCTCTCATTATAGAGGTCCATTTATTATAATTTAATAATTTAGAATACATTTTGTAATACGAAAATTTTTTTTCAAAAACTTCTTTTTTATATTTACCATTATCATACATTTTGCCTCTAAAAATTTTGTAAAATCTGTAGGGAACTTTAGTTTTTTCTTCAGCCATATGATGTACCGCACATCCCCGATTCAAATCAAGATTTAAGGAGACCCACAAAGCATTATTTCTATAAAGCCAATCAAAGATGCTTCCATCACCCCAAGTTGTTTCTTGTTTAAGTTTTTTTATATCATTTAACATTTTTCCTTTTACTAAAAAACTATGTAACGGTGACTCAGTTCTAAAATACTTATTAGATGCCAGTGCTGTGTTTGGTATTATTCCCGTATATGGTTTTGATAGTTTTACATCATATTTTTTTTTTAGAGCCAAATCGTTTGAAAAAGCTGGAAATAAAATTGTTTTATCAAAAAAAATTTTTTCAATATTTATTAGTATATTGTTTACAACAGTTGGACCTGCAAGATTATAATATCTTAATGAATTGACTATGTCTGTTTGAAATACAAATATATCATTTTTTTTTCTATAAATGATATTTAATATTTTTTTTAAATCCTTAAAGAAATCTAATTTATTATTCATCTAAGGTTTTTATAATTTTTTGTTGGTGTTGTATTAAAATGTAAAATTTTTTTTTCTAATTTATTAAGTTTATTTGTAAATCTATTCATCAACTTTTTATAATCTATATATGGCTTAATCCACCATGGAGTAAAAAAAGCAAAAATAGACCATCTTGTTGAATTTTGATTTAAGTTTATTCCTGTCTTGTGAATTAAATTTCCATGCAAAAAAATTAAATCCCCTTTATTACCTAATATTTTTTTTGATTTTTTTTTATTCTGGTTTCTACTAAAAAATGAATAAGTTTTATTAGATCTCGGAATATATTCAGTGGCACCGTTGTATTCATTAAATTCGTCTAAACAAATGATTATTGAATGCAGGATAGAGGGCATGACACTTATTTTTTTATTTATAAATTTATTATCTTTATGCCACCTATAACCAGGTGCATTTT
>CABXRL010000044.1 GCA_902514605.1 uncultured Pelagibacteraceae bacterium | reverse complement strand
ATCTGATAGCATTCCTAATTGGACAATAACATCAGAATTACTTAGTATTTCATTGTCATCAGTGATTTTTGAACCTAAATCTAAATATTCTTTATCACTTATTCCAAGATGAAGACCATAATTTTTTGCTACACTAAGATCTAATTTTTTTCTTGGTGTTCCATTTGGTTTGTTCTTCTCAAATTTAATTTTTAAATTAACTTTTAATTTTTTTATAACAAATTTATAATATGCTAAAATCGACTTTTCTACACCACTGCCAATATTAATTAACGAATGTTTTGTTTTTTTTTTTAAAAAAAATTCACAGGCATCAGCAAGGTCATCCACATACATTAACTCTCTTTTTGGTGTGCCATCTCCCCAAATTTTAATCATTTTAGATTTTTTTTTTAATGCTAAATGAGTTTTTGAAATTATAGCTGGAAAAAAATGTGATGTTTTAAGATTATAATTATCATTAAGTCCGTATAGATTAGTTGGCATTAAACATATGTAATTCGTTTTATATTGTTTATTGTAGGCCTCACACATTTTATAACCAGCCAACTTTGCTATGGCGTAGGAATCATTAGTCTCTTCAAGTTTTCCTGTCATCAAATAATCCTCACGAATAGGCTGTTTCGCATATTTTGGGTAGATACAACTCGAACCTAAAAAAATAAGTTTTTTTACTCCAACTAAAAAAGATGAGTGAATTAAATTAGTCTGTATCATGATATTTTCGTAAATAAATTTTGCTTTTTGATCATTGTTAGAAAAAATTCCACCAACTTTTGCAGCAGCTATTATAACAAAGTCTGGCTTAATTTTATTTATAAAGGAAAAAGTTTTTCTTTGATCTATTAAATTTAAAGATTTTCTATTTTTAAAAATTAAATTTTTGTAACCTTTTTTTTTAAAGTGTCGTAATACAGAAGAACCAACCATACCATTGTGGCCAGCAATAAATATGGTTGGAAGTCTAGATATAATCTGAATAAAGGGTTTGATTTGACTTATAAAGACTATCTAAAAAAGATTAACACAAATAAATAGATGAAAAAGTTTATTATTGTTACTGGTGGGAGTGGTTTTGTTGGAAGTAATTTAATAAAATATCTAATAAAAAAAACAAATTATAATATAATAAGCATAGACGATTACTCCTCTGGAACAAAAAAAAATCACATTAATTCTAAAAGAGCAAAATATATAAAAGGTAATACCAAAGATATCGATAAAATTTTAAAAAAATATATTTCAAAAATTCATTCAATTTTTCATTTTGGTGAATTTTCAAGAATTTATCAAAGCTTTTTGAAAATGAATAAATGTATACAATCTAATTCAATTGGTACAAACGCAGTTTTCGATTTTTGTTTGAAAAATAGGATTAGATTAGTTTACTCAGCAACTTCAGCATCTTTGGGCAACAAGGAAAAAGACAAAAACCTTTCTCCTTATGCATTTACAAAGGCTAAAAATTTGGAATTTCTAGAAAATTTAAGAAAGTGGTTTAATTTTAAATATGAGGTGATTTTTTTTTATAATGTGTATGGACCTGGTCAAATTAAAAAAGGAGATATGTCAACTGTAATTGGAATTTTTGAGGACTGTTTTTCAAAAGATTTACCTTTACCTGTAGTTAAACCCGGTACTCAATCTAGAAGATTTACACATATTACAGATACTATTAAAGTTTGCTATAAAGCTTGGAAAAGTAACAAATCTAGATTTTATAGTATTTCAAATAAAAACAGTTATACTATTTTAGAAGTTGCTAAAATGTTCAGAAAAAAAATTAAATTTTTACCTGCTAGACAAGGTGAAAGATATGCATCCGCTCTAACAAATTTAAGTTTATCAAAAAAGATTTATCGAACTTATGGTAAAATCAGTCTAAAAAAATATGTTGAAGGTTTTTTGAAAAATACAAAAAAAAACAAGGTTTTTTAATATAAATCATTGTTTACATTAATTATTTTTTCTATATAAGTTTTTTGCCGGTGATTATTGCGAAAGTGTTACACCCGATCCCATTCCGAACTCGGAAGTTAAGCCTTTCAGCGCCGATGGTACTTTGTCTTAAGATACGGAAGAGTAGGTCATTGCCGGCATTAATTTAAAATTATGAAAATAAAAAGCTCACTAAAATCAATCAAAAAAAGAGATTTAAACTCAAAACTAGTTAGAAGACGAGGCAGAGTTTATATTATAAATAAAACTAATCCAAAATTTAAAGCAAGACAAAAAT
>CABXRL010000043.1 GCA_902514605.1 uncultured Pelagibacteraceae bacterium | reverse complement strand
TAAACAAAAAAAGAAATTAATTATTAAAAATCCTTACGTAATCAGAAGTTATATGCATTCAAATGATATGTCTCGCTGGATTCTAAAAATTATTAAATCTTCCACAGAAAAGTGTCCCATTTATAATTTGGGATCAGAAAAGATATTAAATATTGAAAAATTTACGAATTATTTAAATAAAAAATATAAATCACAAATCACTATTAAAAAAAATAAAACAATAAAAATGGATTTTTATATACCATCTTTAGATTTAGCCAAAAAGAAATTTAAATTAAAAAATACAATTAATTTTAATCATGCTATAAAACAATTAATAAAATAAAAATGAAAATATCTATAATCACTCCAACTTATAATGAAAAAGATAATATTGAGAAGCTTTGTAATGAGATTAAAGGTGAAATGAGTAAAATTAATTTAGATTACGAACATATAATTATTGATAATAATTCCTCTGATGGAACAATTGAAAAAATAAAAGATTTAGCAAAAAGTGATAAAAACCTAAAAATTATTATAAATTTAAAAAATTACGGTCATATAAGATCTCCATTTTATGGATTATTACAAAGTACTGGTGATGCAACTATTTTAATGGCTGCCGATTTTCAAGACCCTATAGATTTGATTAGCAAGTACATTGATGAATGGAAAAAAGGTAATAAAATAATCTTAGGAGAAAAAATAACGTCAGATGAAAATAAAATAAAATTTTCCTTGAGAAAATTATTTTATAATTTTTTAAATTATTTATCAGAATTTGAATTAACCAAAAATACAACTGGATCAGGCATATTTGATAAATCTGTAATAGAAAAATTAAGGCTACTAAATGATCCTTATCCATACTTTAGAGGGCTCATTAATGAAATAGGTATTGAGATAAAAACAATAAAATTTAATCAACCTCAACGAAAGTATGGTGTTACAAAAAATAATTTTTCAACTTTATACGATATTGCAATGTTAGGTATTGTGAAACATTCAAGAAGACCTTTAAGATTTATGGTTCTAATTGGTTTTTTAAGTAGTGCAATAAGTTTAATGGTAGCTCTATTTTACTTTATTTATAAATTATTATTTTGGAATTCTTTTTCTCTAGGTCTCGCACCTATTATAATAGGAATTTTTATTGTAAGCTCTATACAAATAGCACTATTAGGTTTAGTGGGTGAATACATAGGTATCATTTTATTACATCAAAGAAATCTTCCACTTGTAATAGAGAAGGAAAGAATAAATTTTTAATTATTTACAAAGTTTATAAGATTTTAAAGAATATATTTCGTAGTTTTGATTATCAAAAATAGAGCAAAACATGTCCGGAACGTTCGAAAAAGGATAAATAGAGTTTTTATTCAATATAATAATTTCTGGTGAAATTCGATCTTTTGAATTTAGAAAATTATCTTCTAATCTTATTATTTCATTTTTTGGAATAAGTATTTGATGGGAAATTAAAAAATTATTTCTATTAATAAAGTCTATTTCCTCATTTGTGTATTGATTAAGATCTTTATCTACATGTGTAAGATTATTTGCAAGGTATTTTCTTCCGAAAAAATTATAAACAAAATTATTCTTAAATCTCCATGTTTTTTTTTGGTTCGAAATTAATTTATTAAATTCGCTTATATTTAAGTTAAAAAAGTTTGACGTTGAATTTAATTCAATCTCAAGTATTTGATTATTTTTTGATGTCCAAAATGATACTGGTAAAATTGAAAAATTTTTATAATCATTTAGTATTAACCAGATAGACAGCTTGTAGTTTAAATTAAAAATTTCTATTTTCTTATCTTTAAATAATTCAGTATTATTAATAAAATTCACCAATTCTTGTTGTTTTTGTCTCTCTGTTTTGATTTCATTATATTGATATTTATAATTTGACACATTGGTGAAATTAATGAAAAAAATATTATAAAAATTAAAATAGAATAAATATAAATTGATATTTTTTTGTTAATTCTAGAAAATTTAATTTTGTTTATAAAATAAATAAAAAATATGATTAAATTTAAAACACCATGAATAATTATAAAATTTATAAAATGATAATAATCTATACCCTTTGAGGAGATATTGAAAAATAAGAAACTTGAAATAATTGAACTTAAGTAGACAAAGTAAAATATACTAGTTGCTCTATTTTTGACAAAATAAAATATAACTGAATTTAAGATCAATAAAATTAGAAATTCTTTTTTAATTATAAGACTGAATAAATAATTCGTTAATATTGATTTTTGCAAATGATTTACTTCAAATATTCCTAATCTC
>CABXRL010000042.1 GCA_902514605.1 uncultured Pelagibacteraceae bacterium | reverse complement strand
TTTAGCACCTTTTTTAAATTTCTTTTCAATAATATTGTTTAGTGTTAGTAATTTTTGATATTTTTCAATGGATACATTTAAATCTTTTTGGTTTTCTAAATCTTCGATCATCTTGAGGGCAAGATTAGTCAATTCTTCAATAGATAGAGAATTATAATTATTTGGTAAATTTTTATCTTTCATATAATACTCTCAATTAATACATGAAAATTAATCTTGCAAATATTAAAAAAGCTAAAAAATTCCTCTATAAAAATGAATGTATAGCAATACCAACAGAAACTGTTTATGGACTAGCAGGAAATGCTTTCTCTGATAAAGCTTGTAAGAAAGTATTTAAATTAAAAAAAAGGCCAAAAAATAACCCTCTTATAGTTCATTACTACAATTATCAAAATTTGAAAAAGGATTGTAAGCTTAATGAAAATTTTTTTAAGTTATATAAAAAATTTTGTCCTGGTCCAATCACGTTTATTTTAAATTTAAAAAAAAACTCTAAAGTTTCAAAGGTTGTAACCAATAAAAAAACTACACTCGCGGTTAGATTCCCAGAACATCCTGTCACAAGAAGCTTATTGAAACAAATTGCATTTCCATTAGCTGCTCCTAGTGCAAATATATCATCTCGATTAAGTCCTGTCTGTTCAAATGATGTTAAAGAAGATTTTGGTAAAAAAATAAAATTTGTACTTGATGGTGGAAGATCATCAATTGGAATTGAGTCAACTATAATTGACATTAGAAATAAACCAAAAATTTTAAGGTTGGGAGGTATAGAGTTATCAGCTATTAAAAAAATATTAAGAAGAAAACTTATAATAGACAATAGTCCCGCTAAAATTTCTGCTCCTGGTCAATCAAGAATTCATTATTCTCCTGGTATACCCATTAGATTGAAGGCAAAAAAAGCTAAAAATGATGAGGCTTTTTTATTTATTAATAAAAAAAAGGTGGCTAAAGCAAATTATTTTTTTTTATCAAAAAAAGGTGACTTGAATGAAGCTGCAAAAAATTTATACAGCACTTTAAGAAAAATAAAAAATAACAAATATAAATCCATAGCTGTTGCTAAAATTCCAAATAAAGGAATGGGCAAAACTATCAATGATAGATTAACAAGGGCATCAAAATTCTAATGCAAACAACCCTTGAAGTTATTAGGTTATCTAAGGCTTATAATATAAAAAAAGCTGTTAATGATATCTCTTTTAAAGTAGGTAAAAATGAAATTATTGGAATTCTTGGACCTAACGGTTGTGGAAAAACTACAACTATTGGAATGATCTTAGGATTACTAAAACCAACAAGTGGCAAAGTACTAATTAATGGTGTTGAGATAGAAAAAAATAGAGTTGAGTTACTAAATAATTTAAATTTCATTTCACCGTATATAGAATTACCAAAAAAATTAACTGTGAAACAAAATCTAATTGTGTATGGCAAGCTTTATGATGTAAAAGACCTTAAAACAAAAATTGAATATCTTTCAGAAAAATTAAGGCTTGGTGATATTATTAATAAGATTACTGGTGAACTTTCATCTGGTCAAAAAAATAGAGTAAGCCTTGCTAAATCAATAATAAATGACCCATTAGTTTTGCTACTTGATGAACCTACAGCATCTCTTGATCCTGAAACAGGAGATTTTGTTAGAAGTTTTATTGAGGAGTATCAAGAAGAAAAAGGGACTTCTATTTTGCTAGCTTCACATAATATGTCAGAAGTAGAGAGATTGTGTTCTTCAGTTCTAATGATGAATAATGGATCTATAATTGATAAAGGGAGTACTTACAAATTGATCCAAAAACATGGTCGAAAAAATATGGAGGAAGTTTTTTTAAAGCTTACAAGAGAGAAAATATGAATTTGAATAAAATGCACGGACTTTTTTTAAGACATTTTTATTTAATAAAAAGCTCTTTGCCAAGAATTTTAGATCTTGTTTATTGGCCAACAATACAGATAATTCTTTGGGGCTTCATTTCCAAATTTTTTTCTATTTACAGTGATTATTACAATAACACCCTTGGAGTAATTCTTACTTGTGCAATACTTTACGACATTCTTTTCAGATCAAGCATTAGCTTTAATATGCTTTTTTTAGAGGAAATTTGGAGTAGAAATTTTACTAATCTATTTATCGCACCCTTAAAACTTAGAGAAATAATCATATCATTAATTTTTACTGCATTAATAAGAACTCTGATTGGATTGATACCCGCTATTTTACTAACTTCACCTTTGTTTGGAATATCTATATTAAAATTAGGATTTCCCCTTCTTTTATTATTCTTAAGTTTGTATATTTTTGGAATAACATTAGGTTTAT
>CABXRL010000041.1 GCA_902514605.1 uncultured Pelagibacteraceae bacterium | reverse complement strand
GATCAAAGGATGTAGGAATAGAAAAATTATTAACAATTTCTACGTCTTTTGAAAGTTTTAAAAAAATTAAAGATATTATTACTGAAGATGAGATTATTTTTGGCACAATAGGAATTCATCCTCATGAAACTGATAATAATGAAATTTCAGTTGATGAAATAGTAAAAAATTTTGATGAAAACCCAAAGATAGTTGGTATAGGTGAAACAGGTTTGGATTTCTATTACAATAATAGCGATAAAGAAAAACAAATCAAAAGTTTTAAGAAACATATAGAAGCGTCTATTAGAACTAATTCCCCATTGATAATTCATTCAAGAAATGCTGAAGATGAAACTTTTGAGATATTAAATCAATATCATGATAAAAAATTAAAAATTTTGATGCATTGTTTTACAGGTTCAAAAAATTTTGCTGAAAGATTATTAAAACTAAATGCTTTTTTTTCAGCTAGTGGGATTATAACTTTTAAAAATTCTCTGGATTTGCAGGAAACATTTAAATTCTTACCGTTGGATAAAATTTTGATTGAAACAGACAGTCCTTATCTAGCGCCTGTGCCTAATCGAGGCAAAAAAAATGAACCATCTTTTTTAAGTTTTACCGCGCAAAAATTGGCTGACATTAAAGATTTGACCAAACAAGAAATAACTAAAATTACAACTACCAACTTTAATAAACTTTTTTTTAATTAAGATTCATGGAATTCATCATACTAGGTTGCGGTAGTTCAATGGGTGTGCCAAGACCCGATGGCTTTTTTGGTAATTGTGATCCGAAAATAAAGAGAAATTATAGAACAAGATGTTCAGCCTTATTTAAAACATCAAACCAAAACATTTTGATAGATACATCACCTGATTTAAGACAACAATTATTACGACATAAAATAAAGAAGATTAACAAAGTTCTTTATTCTCATATGCACGGGGACCAAACACATGGTATTAATGATTTAAGATCTTTTTATATTAATAGCAAAACCCAAATTAAAGTATATGCTGACAAATCAACTTCAAAATATTTAAAAGATAGTTTCTCATATATTTTTAAAAGCTATTCAAAAGAATATCCAGCTACCTTAAAATTGAACGATTTACCAAAAAATATCTTCGCAACTAATAATGATAAAAAAATAAAAATTAAATCAGTTCAGGTTGAACATGGCAATGTTAAGTCTAATTGTTTTATAATAGATCAAAAATTAGCTTATATAAGTGATGTAAGTAAAATTTACGCCAAGGACTACAGATACTTTAAAAATTTAAAATATCTTATAATTGATTGTTTATGGTATAATACACATCCTTCACATTTTAATCTTGAAACCTCGCTGTCTATGATTTCTAAATTTAAGCCTAAAAATTCAATTTTGACAAACTTATCGCCGGTGCTTGATTATAAAATTCTTAAAAAGCTGTTACCTAAAAATGTTGTTCCTGCTTACGATGGTTTGTCTTTAAAGTTATAAAATACTCTCAATTTTATTTATTATTTTTTTTGACATTGGTTTCGTAAAAGAAGAAAATGTATCTTCAACTTTGCCTACTTTATTAATCAAAATTTTATGAAAATTCCATTTTGGTACAGCTGAATTGCCATGGTTTGTCTTAGCCCATTTAAAAAGTTCATTAGCATTATTTCCTTTTACCTCAGTTATTGTTGAAAGTGGAAAAGTGATATTAAAATTTACCTCACAAAATTCTTTTACTTCGGAACTATCTTTTTTTTCTTGATTAAATGAATTTGATGGCACTCCAAGCACAATTAAACCTTTCTTATTGTATTTATCCCAAAGTTCTTGAAGTTCCTCATATTGATTTGTAAATCCACAATAACTTGCCGTATTAACAATTAAAACTACTTTATTTTCAAAATCCTAAAGTAATTGCTCCTGTAACTATTGTTGGAGCTAAAGCAAGATAAGGTACAATGACCATTCCTTGAAGATAGCTCCACTTAACAGCATTAAAATATAAATAATGAAAATACATTTTATAGTGAATTTTTCGCACTCCACCATAAAGATCTGTTATTTTTTCAGGTTTTGCACTTTCTTTAAACTCTTCACCTAAAACTAATTCTTTTCTATATGCTGCCTCTTCTTTTTGAATATCATACTCAATACCTGGAAGTTTGATTCCAACACTTGCTAACAACACCGTACCACCAAGTGCAGAAACAATTGCAACCCAAACCAAAGCGTGATCGACTTGACCAATCCAAGGAAGAACCGTTATACTTTTTGATAAACCGTACAAAATCGGTGTAAATGCGATTAAGGTCATTAAACTCCTTAATAATTCTGCTCCAAGTCCCTCCATAATTCTTGCAAATTTTAATGTATCTTCTTGAACTCTTTGAGATGCGCCCT
>CABXRL010000040.1 GCA_902514605.1 uncultured Pelagibacteraceae bacterium | reverse complement strand
TAATATTTTTCTGAATTAGAAAAAAAGTTTTTTTTTTATTGTAAATACTAAATTTATAAATCGGGATATAATGATATTGTGCACGAATACCATTGGTGTTTAAATAATTCATAAAATGGTTTTTACTTTTTTTTAACTTATCGAATGCAACATTAATCACAAACAGATGATAAGAGGGCTTAATATCTTTTGAGTATTTAGGAATAACCAAGTTGGGATTAAAATTTTGTAATTTTGTTCTATAATTCTCATAAATTTTTTTTCTTTTATTTAAAAAAAAATTAATTTTTTTTAGTTGAGACAATCCTAATGCACAATTGAGATCAGAAAGTCTATAATTATAGCCGCTTTTCAAAACATCATATATCCAATATTTTTTTTTGTTTCTAGATATTCCGTGACTTCTTAGTAATTTTATATTCTTAGCAATTTTTTTATTATTAGTTGTTATTATACCACCTTCTCCAGACGTTATTGTTTTTACTGGATGTAAAGAAAATGTACAAATGTCAGAATGTTTACAAGAGCCAACTTTAATAAATTTTTTTTTGTATTTGTATTCTGCCCCTAAAGCATGACAAGCATCTTCAATTAAAAAACAATCATATTTTTTTTTAATATCATAAAAATTCATTAAATTTTCAGGGTATCCTCCTTGATACATTATGAGTAAAGCACTAATTTTTTTAAGTCTATTTTTTTTAATACATTGTGCTATTTTATCGGGTGTCACTTGACCAGTACTTTTGTCAATATCTACCAAGTAAACCTTTAGCTGCATATTTTTTGCTAAATTATATGATGCTATAAAGTTTATTGCTGGCATTAAAATTACATCATCTTTTTTAAGATTGAGCGATAGAAAAGCCAAATGTATTGCAGCTGTTCCACTGCTGCATGTAAAACTATATTTACATTTAAGATACCTGTTTAACTCATTTTCAAATTTTGTTACGTATGGACCAGTAGTGATTAAATCATTTGATAATGAATTTAAAATTATTTTTTTATCTTTATGGTCAATATACTGTTTATTATAGGGGATTAATTTCATAATTTAATTAATCCTATTGATGGGTTTAAAACATACTTTGGATTTAAGAATTTTCTTTATATTTTTTTTTGAAATATCCTTAAAGACTTTATCTAAAACTTTAACGTACTTTTTAATATTATTTTTATTATGAAATATGTTAATATATATCATATTAGTCGCTAAAATTTTATTTTTTAGCATTTCTTGAGTTAAAAAAGTTTTATTTATTGCATGATTATTACAAAATTCAAATATTGGTATAGCATTAGTACCCATTAATTTAATTGGAACGTTATATTTTTGTGATAAATCTAACCAAATATTTTTTTAATAATTTTCCATTAGCTTCTACTTTTTGGAAAGCATTTAATTTTTTTAAATTCTCTAATTGAAGAAAGCGCAGCAGTATAGCCAATTCGTTCACCCCAAAATGTACTACTAATAAATGTGTTTTCTGCTTTTTTCATTATTTTTTTTTTACCAATAATAGCATTAATAGCAAATCCACTACCTAATGCTTTGCCAAATATAGCCATATCTGGGTTTACGTTGAATGCAAGATGAACACCACCCATATTTTGTCTAAAACCTGTTGTACATTCATCAAAAATCAAAATTATTTTTTTTTTATTACACAGCCTTCTTATTTTTTGCAGATAATTATTAAGTGGTTTAATATTTCTTACCACTTCCATCTTAATTATTCCTATATTTTTCCTATCAATTAATCTTTTAAGATATTGAAAGTCATTATATGGAAATGGGAAGGAAGTATTTTTTAATTCATTTGGTATACCTTCGTAGTTTAAACCTGACATTAAATGTTGATCTAAATTTTTTTTTGAATTTATATTTGCCGATAGATACCAGTCATGCCATCCATGATAGCCGCAAAAGGCAACATTTTTTTTTTTAGTACAAGATCGAGCAATTCTAATTGCGACAGCATTTGCCTCGCCTCCTCCTCGTGTAAATTTAGCCATAGAAGCCCATGGGTGATATTTAATTATCTCTTTTGACAGGTAAACTTCCTCAGAACAATTTAATGACGTCATATTCCCTTTTTTAATTGTATTGGAGACTGATTTATTTATTCTATCGTTGGAATAACCCAATATACTTGTTCCTACTGCACAAAACATATCTAAATATTTGTTTCCATTTAAATCCCATACATTTGTTTTTGACGCTTTTGAAAAATAAGCAGGCCATTTATCTGGTAAATGGAGTTCTGATCTTTTAGAAAATAATGTTGTACCACCAGGAATGATAGTTTTTGAGTAATTATATAAATTTATACCTTTTTTTGTTTTCATTTTATTTCCAATTTCTTGGGTCTATTAATTTTAAATCATTTATTTTAAATTTTAACACTTT
>CABXRL010000039.1 GCA_902514605.1 uncultured Pelagibacteraceae bacterium | reverse complement strand
CTAGATATACCTCCACCTTTAGGCGTATTAGGCATAAGTACTATATACTTACCCGCAATTGAGATAAAAGTGCTAAGTGCAGCACCTTTTTGACCTCGCTCGTCCTTAATTACTTGAACCAGAATTACTTGATTGGGTTTTATGACCTCTTGAATTTTATACCTTTTAAACTTAGATTTATTTTCGCTTTTATTTTCTAAATTTTTTCCCCTACCTTCTTTTTCACTATCTTTATTTTCTTCTTGAATTTTTTCTAATGGCTCCACTGGGTCATTAGCCTCTAGTTTACCATCAGCTAAATTTTCATTATCAATTGCCTCAACTTTTTTTGATAACTCTTCCCTAATTTTTTCTTCTTCGAGCTTGATCTTTTCCAAATCACTTTGAGGTATTTGGTAATAATCAGATTGGATATCATTAAAGGATAAAAAACCATGTCTTTCTCTACCAAAATCCACAAAAGCTGCTTGAAGAGAAGGTTCGATTCTACTAACTTTTCCTAAATAGATATTATTTTTTATTAAACTATTTTTTAAACCTTCATATTCATAATCTTCAATATGATCACCTGATTTAAGAACAACCCTAGTTTCATTTGGATGCGAAGCATCAATATATAAATTTTTTTCCATAAAATTTGAGATAATTTTTTTGTTAATTTAAATTGCATAAAATTTTGTGTTTTAAAGCCTTATATTTAACAAATTCCCTTATATAATGGAAACAAAATGAGCAAGTTTTTAAAAAATATAATTATTGTAATTACTAGCGCTATTCTACTTTCAGGAGTATTAGTTTTAAGTATTTTATGGAGTTTTTCTAGTAAAATTCCCGATTATAAATTCTTAAAAAATTACAAACCACCTGTTTCAAGTAAAGTTTATTCCGGTGATGGCACGTTAGTTGCAGATTTTTCTCGAGAAAAAAGAATTTTTGTCCCTTACGAGTCAATACCATCAAATGTTGTAAATTCTTTTTTATCAGCTGAAGATAAAAATTTTTTTACACACCCTGGAGTTGATGCCAAAGGTGTTTTAAGAGCAATTATCAAAAATATATCAAATATTATTAAATCAAAAAGGTTAGAGGGAGCTTCTACTATTACTCAACAAGTAGCTAAAAATTTTTTATTAACTAATGAAGTTAGTATTAATAGAAAAATTAAAGAAGCCATACTTGCATTCAGAATTGAAAGAGCTTTAACAAAAGAAAGAATTTTAGAATTATATTTAAATCAAATATACTTGGGAGGGGGCGCGTATGGAGTTGCCGCGGCTAGTTTGGAATATTTTGATAAGTCAATTAAAGACTTAACTTATGAAGAGTCAGCATTGTTAGCAGCCCTTCCGAAAGCCCCTACTAGATACAATCCTTATAGAAATATTAAACTAGCTAAGTTTAGAAGAGATTTAGTTCTGAATAATTTGTTAGATAATAAATACATAAATAAACAATCTTATCAAAAATTAATAAATAAAGAAATATCTTTAAGAAAAAAAGAAAAAGTTTTTTTAGAGGATGCACAATATTTTATTGAGGATGTTAGAAAAAAAATTATTGAAGATTTAAGTTATGATAGAGTTTACAAGCAAGGATTTAATATTAATACTCCTATAGATTTGAAATTACAAAAAATCGCAACAACTTCTTTAAGAGAGGGGCTATCTTTATATGACAAAAGAAAAGGATGGCGAGGTCCTCTGACCAATATCAAAAAATATAAAAAAAATTGGATTGAAGATTTAGAAAATTATAAATTAGAAAAATCAATTGATTGGAAGTTAGCAATTATTAAAAAAGTCGACAAATTTTCAACTATTATTGAAACAGAAGATAATAAAAAAGGAAGTATTGAATATAACGATATTTCTTGGACTAAAAAGGAATTTGATGAAATTTTTAAAATTGGTGATGTTATATATGTAAAAAAAATTAATAATGATTATTTTAGTTTAAAACAATTACCAAAAATTAATGGGGCAATAGTTGTAATGGACCCTTACACGGGAAGAGTATTGGCAATGAGCGGTGGTTTTAGTTTTAAACGAAGTGAATTTAATAGAGCGACTCAAGCATTAAGACAACCAGGCTCTGCTTTTAAACCTTTTGTTTATGCTTTAGCATTAGAAAATAATTATACACCATCTACACTAATTTTAGATGCTCCATTAGTTTTAGACCAAGGAGAAGATTTGAAACAGTGGAAACCTGAAAATTATGGGAAAAAATTTTATGGACCATCTACTCTTAGAACAGGGCTTGAAAAATCTAGAAATTTAATGACTGTGAGAATAGCCCAAGATCTTGGATTAAATAAGATAGTCAATTTTTCCAAGCAATTAGGTATTTACGATAATCCTGACGAACTTTTGTCTATATCACTAGGATCAGCTGAAACAACTTTAATAAAATTGACATCAGCTTATTCGGCTTTTGTTAATGGTGGTAAGCTGGTAAGTCCAATTTTCATAGATAGAATCCAAGATAGCGAGGGTGTTACAATCTTAAATAATGAAATTAGAAAATGTAAAAATTGTGATCAGATTTCTTATTTAAGTGATAATTATCCTGAAATAACTGATAGCTATAAACAAATTTTTTCTTCTCAGACAGC
>CABXRL010000038.1 GCA_902514605.1 uncultured Pelagibacteraceae bacterium | reverse complement strand
TTACTTCTGCTGTTGGAATTAAAAATTTTCTATCAGAACTCTTATCTAGTTTTACTTCAAATTGATCTTCCTCAAATTTTGGAAGTTGCCCAGTACCAAACATTGTACTTTCAGAGGCTAATAATGGTGGGGAAATTTCTTTGTAACCATTTTTATTAATATGTGTATCTAACATAAAATTTGAAATTGCCCTTTCTAGATAAGCTAATTTATCTTTAACAAAGACAAATCTTGATCCGGTGGTTTTAGTAGCAAGATCAAAATCAAGCATTTTTAATTTTTCACCTAATTCAATATGAGACTTTGGTTTAAAATCAAATTTAGGTATTTCACCTTTTTTTTCAATTTCAACATTATCATTCTCATCTTTTCCAACAGGAACATCTAAATGTGGAATATTAGGGATATTTGCTAAAATTTTATCTAAATCTGTTTTAACGAGATTTTGTTGATTTGTAATTTTTTCAATAGAAGAAGAGATTTCTTTTGATTTAGCATAAAGTGTTTCATCTTTTGATTTTGAAATTTCTTTTTTTTCTTTTTCTAAAGCTTCTTTTTTTTGAATAAATTCTCTATTTTTAATATCCAAATCTTTCAACTTCTCAAAATTTACTTCAACTGATCTTTTTTCAATTGCTTTTTTAAAAGCATCAAAATCTTTTCTGATTTCTTTTAAGTTATGCATTAGAATCTTTTAAATTTTTATTTTCTATAACTTTTACAGAAAATATCGACAATTCATATAATATCAACAAGGGTATAGCTAAGCCAATTTGAGTAATTGGATCAGGTGGAGTAAGCAAAGCCGCTGCAGCAAATATCATTACAACAACATATTTTCTTCTTGTTTTTAAAAATTGAGAATCAACAACCCCAATTCTTGCCAATAAACTCAATACAACTGGTAATTGGAAACTTATTCCAAATGCAAAAATAAGCTTCATCACTAACGAAAGATATTCGTTTACCTTAGCCTCTAATTGTATAGGTAAGTTTGTTGATAAACCTGTGCTCTCAAAAGATAAAAAAAATTTAATAGCTAGAGGCATAATCAGATAATAAACCAACATACCGCCTAAAAAAAATAATATTGGGGTTAAAACTAAATAAGGTAATATAGCTATCTTTTCGTGCTTATATAGACCTGGTGCTATAAATTTCCATATTTGCATTAAGATAAAAGGACATGTCACAAAGAAAGCAGTAAAAAAAGAAACTTTCAAGTATGTTAAAAAAGTTTCTTGAAGAGCTGTAAAAATCAACCTTCTTTCAGAACCATCGTCTCTTACAGCTTTAGCAAAAGGTTCAACCAAAAAACCATATAAATGTTCTGCAAATAAGTAACAAACAACAAAAAATATTATCAAAAATATGAAGCTATGAATTAATCTTTTCCTTAATTCAGCTAAATGACTTATGAAACCGCCCTCTTTTTCTTCACGACTCATCTTTTTTTTCTTCTTTTTTATCTAATTGATTGTCCTCAATATCAATATTTGAAACTTCGCTTTGAATATTATTAATATACTTCTTAGCGGTACCAATCATTGAGCCCACTTTTTTTAACATTACAGGAAAATCTTTTGGCCCAAGAACGATAATTGCGATTGCAACTACAATTAAAATCTCAAACCAACCAATAGTAGGCATGTGATTTATTCTTTTTTATTTGAATCTTGATTTTCGTCAGAAATATTTTTAGGGTCTGTATCATCAGTAGCATCTGATGCCATTCCCTTTTTAAAACTCTTAATACCTTTTGCAACATCACCCATTAGACTGGATATTTTCCCTCTACCAAATAATAAAACAACAAGTATTACAACAATTGCTATTTGCCAAATTCCAATGCTCATGGGAAACTTATAACCTTTTTATTGATAATTTAAAAGTGCCTTTTTACAAAAGATTATGATCTTCTTTTTATTTGTTATCATCTTTATCAAGAGTGCTACTCAACATTTCATCAATATTTGAATATATATCTTCTTTTTTATCATCTTGTTTCTCTCTGTAAAATTTTCCAGTTCCAAAGATTGCATTATCTATATTTGTATTATCAATTAAACCTGCGGCACCTAATTCATCAACTGTAGGCAGGTCTGATAATTTCTGCAGATTAAAATGACTTAAAAAATCGTCTGTGGTTACGTACAGAATAGGTTTTCCCGGAACATCTTTTCTTCCTCCAGGTTTAACCCAATTGAGTTCCATTAAAATTTCAAGTGTGTTAGTTCCAAAAGCTACTCCTCTTATTTCCTCTATCTCAGCTCTAGTTACAGGTTGATGATAAACAATTATTGCTAACGTCTCAATTGCTGCTCTTGATAATTTTTTTTCTACTGTTTTTTCTTGAATCATCAAATTTGACAAATTGGGCGAGGTTCTGAAAGACCATCTTTTTGAAATACAAACAAGATTTATGCCACGACTAGAATATTCAGATTGAAGTTTTAATAAAACTTTTTCTATATTAGTATTTGTTGTGATCTTACTTTGAATTGTTTCAATATCCAAAGGTTCAGCTGCGGCAAAAATAATTGCTTCAATCTCTTTTTCTAAAGAAGAAAGTTTCGTTGGAAAATCTATAACATTATCTTTTTTTTTAATTTTCTTTTTAATCATTTGTTTTCTCTTACATAAATGTCATCAAATAAAGTTTCTTGTTTTATTTTTAAGTTCCCCTCTTTTACAAGCTCCAAAGAGCCTGCAAATATCCCTGCTTTACCAGTCCTTTTAAATCTGTTTCCCCTTTTAAAAT
>CABXRL010000037.1 GCA_902514605.1 uncultured Pelagibacteraceae bacterium | reverse complement strand
TTTTGGACCAAGCCCTCTCATTTGAGAAGACATTAATATTTATCATTTTCTTTATAAGCTTTTACTATTTTTGATACTAGTGGATGTCGTACAACATCGGAATGATCAAAATCAACTATTGATATTTCATCTAAATGTCCAAGCAACTTTTTTGATCTTGCGAGGCCTGACATACCTTTATTTGCTAGATCTATTTGTGATGGGTCTCCGTTTACTACTATTTTTGAATTTTCTCCGATACGCGTCAAAAACATTTTTATTTGTGTATCTGTAGCATTCTGAGCTTCATCTAAAATAGCAAAACAATTTTTAAGTGTTCTTCCTCGCATAAAAGCTAAAGGAGCGATCTCAATATCCCCAATTTCGATCATTCGTTGAATTTTCTCAAAATCAAATAAATCATAAAGTGAATCATATAAAGGTCTAAGATAAGGGTCTACTTTTTCTTTCATATCTCCAGGTAAAAATCCCAGCCTTTCACCGGCCTCAACAGCTGGTCTTGATAAAATTATTCTTTCAATTTTTTTTTCTAGTAACATTGTAAGGCCAACGGCAACAGCTAAAAAAGTTTTACCCGTTCCCGCTGGACCTGCTGATATAATTATATCACTCTGTCTTAATGCTCTCACATATCCTTTTTGTTTTTCAGATCTTGGAATTATTGACTTTTTCGGTGTTTTTATAATATCAGTAATATTGTTATTCTTAACTTTTTCATTAATCATAAATTTATCAACTGATGAAATAATATCTTTATTTTCTATAGATCCATTATTAACAAATTGCTTAACAAGAAATTGAATAGCATTTTTTAGCAGTTCATTATTCTCTGGATTTGATTTTATTAATATTGAATTTCCTCTCGAATATAAACTTGATTGAGTAATTTTTTCTAACTCTTTTAAATTTTTATTAAATTCTCCAGCAACGCCCATTAACAAGTCGTTATCGTGAAAAATAACGCTTAGTGAATTATTATCTGAATAAACGAATTTTAAAGAAGAATTTATTTTTTTTTTTGCTATTCCACTCAATTTTATGCCACCTTTTGTTTTGGATTATCAATTACTTTTCCAAATAAAGTATTTCTATTACTTTTAGTGATTTTAATTTGTAAAATTTTCCCAATATCCTTTTTATTGCCTTCAAATATTACTGAAGTCATATACTCTGATCTACCAAAAATCTTGGTCCTATCTCCAGTTTGATTTTCTGCTAAAACATTTATTATTTTATTTTCTAAAGATTTATTTTTTATTATTTGATTTTGATAAAGTTTCTCTTGAACTTTTTCTAGGCGCTTTAAAGAAATCTTTTTGTCAATCGTCTTTAATCTGTCTGCAACAGTTCCTGGTCTAGGGCTAAAGATAAATGAATAAGAATTTATAAATTTAACATCCTCGATCAAATTTAGAGTTTCCCTAAAGTCCTTTTCTTCCTCACCAGGATAAGAAATAATAAAATCGCTTGAAAATTCAATTAGTGGATTTATTTTCTTTAATCTTTCAAAAGTTTTTAAATATTCTTTAATTGTATGCTTTCTATTCATTAAGTTTAAGATTTTATCTGAACCACTTTGTACAGGAAGATGGATTAATGGCATAAGTTTTTTTGAGTATTTGTAAATTTCAACTAAATCCTCTGTCATGTCTTTTGGATGAGATGTGGTATATCTTATTCTTTCAATTTTTTTAATTTTTTCTATTTCATTTATAATATTAGACAATCTCAGACCATTATTAAAATAAGCATTCACATTTTGGCCTAGGAGTATAATTTCCTTACAACCTTGATTTGCCAAACTTTTTGCTTCATTCATTATCTGATCAAAAGGTCTAGAATATTCTGGACCTCTTGTATAAGGCACTACACAAAAATTACAAAACTTATCACAACCTTCTTGAATTGTTAAAAAAGAGGTAGCCTTGCCTGTTTTATTTTTAATTCTACTCAAATACTCAAACTTGCTTACTGCATCAAATTCTGTTTCCTCAACTTTTTGTTTTTCTGTGAAATTTAAAATTTTATCATTTATCTTATGATAGGCTTGAGGACCTATAATTATATCTATGTAAGGATCTCTTTTCAGCATTTCTTGATTTTCAGCTTGGGCGACACATCCAGCTACTATAACTAGTGGTTTTTTTTTTGATCTAAAAATTTTTTTTACCCTGCCAATCTCATGATAAACTTTTTCACTAGCCTTATCTCTAATATGGCATGTATTTAAAAGGTAACAATTTGCATCCTCACATCTATCAGTTTTTTCAAAACCAATTTCTTTAACTGCATCATAGATACGATTAGAGTCATACTCATTCATTTGACAACCAAATGTCTTTATAAAAATTTTTTGACTCATTTTATTGTGGTTTTTTTTTTACTCCATAAAGTTCAACTCTATGATCCACGAGTGTATAACCATATTTTTCTGCAATTTTTTTCTGCAGCTGATTAATTTCTTCATCAACAAACTCGATTATTTCACCAGTTTTAATATCGATTAAATGGTTGTGGTCATCATTTAGCTCATATCTCGCTTTCCCACCTTTAAAATCATGTTTGGTTAATATTCCAGCTTCCTCAAAAAGCTTTACAGTTCTATAGACAGTAGCAATACTAATCTTGGGATCTATTTTTGAAACCCTGTTGTACAGCTCATCAACATCGGGATGGTCTGACTCTCCATAAGCCTCCTTAGATTCCAGAATAACCCGCGCTATAGTCCTTCTCTGATCGGTAAGTTTAAGACCTTTTTTCTGAAATTTTTGTTCTATTGAATCTGACATGCTTAATTTTAACTTATATAAATAGGATTAATCAAATTTTTTTTAACATTAAATTTATCGCATAGATTGGGTATATTCTCATATTTCACATCATTTATATCCTTAAAATATTGAAAACTATAACAATAATAATCTACTTTATTAATTAAACAAATTGCTTTTATAACAGAA
>CABXRL010000036.1 GCA_902514605.1 uncultured Pelagibacteraceae bacterium | reverse complement strand
GAAAATTGCAAAATTAAAAAAAAAGAAAATAGAAATAGGTATTAGATTAAATCCTAATACTGATGCAAAAACCTTAAGTCAGATCTCTACAGGAAAAAAAGAAAATAAATTTGGAGTCAACAGCAAAACTTTTGTTAGACTTGTGCATAATTATAAAAACTCCAGAAATGTTAAATTAAAATGTTTAAGTGTTCACATTGGTAGTCAAATTATTGACCACAAACCTTACGAAAAAATGTTAAAATCAATTACCAAAATATTGAAAAAAATTAATTATGAATTTGAATTCATTGATCTTGGTGGTGGTATGGGGATTTCATATAATGATTACGAAAAAAAATTAGATTATAGGAAATACTGCATAGCAATTAAAAAATTTTTAAATAAAAATAAATCAAAAATTATTTTTGAACCAGGTAGATCTATTGTTGGAAATACTGGAACTTTAATAAGTAAAGTAATTTACATAAAAAAAAGTGAAAGAAAAAACTTTATTATTTTAGATGCTGCAATGAATGATTTGATGAGACCAGCTTTGTACGGAGCAACCCATAAACTAATACCTGCAATAAAAAAAAACAAAATTTTAAAAGAAAATCATGAATTCGTTGGACCAATTTGCGAGAGCACAGATAGTTTTTTGACTTTAAAAAAGTTTCAAAAATTGAGAGAAAACGAAATAATTGTAATGTGCGATGTAGGAGCATACGGAATGTCTTTAAGCTCAAATTACAACTTAAGACCAAAACCTATTGAATTAATGATTAAGGGTTCCAAAATTAAGGTTATAAAAAAAAGACAAAAGCATACAGATTTTATCTAGCTTTTGAAAAGATGATTAGAAACTATTTATTTTCAGTTTTTTTTTTTAGTGGAATAGCAATTATCTCAATAATCTTTTTGCCATCATTTTTTTTTCCTCAAAAAGTAGTTTTAATTGGTGGCAAATTAATGGGACATTGGACAGGGTTTTGTTTAAAAATTTTTTTAAATACAAAAATTGAGGTAAAAGGAAAGGAAAATATTGATGAGAATAGAAAGTTCTTTATAGCTGCTTCACACCAATCTATGTTTGAAACTTTTTACTTACAGACCATTTTTAATTCTCCGATATTTATTCTTAAAAAAGAGCTAACTTTAATTCCTATTTTTGGTTGGTATTTGAAAAAGATTGGATCTATTTCAATTAAAAGGAATAAGATCGCTAAAGATAATTTAGACTTTTTTGGCAATATCTCTGAAAAATTGATGAATTCTAAAAGACCCTTGATAATTTTCCCACAAGGAACAAGAGTTTCACCTGATGACCGCCCACCTTTTAAAAAGGGTGTTTCTAGGATTTATGAAGAATTAAAAATTATTTGTCAACCAGTTGCAATCAATTCTGGATATGTTTGGCCTAAGAGAGGACACAAAAATAATCAAAGAACAATCACAATTTCAATATTAAAACAAATACATCCAGGAAAACCTAAAGATGAATTTTTAAAGAATCTAGAAAACAGTATTTACGCCGAACTCGATTTATTAGACTAGCCTTTCATTGGCATAACAACAAATATACTATTAAAATCACCAGGATCTTTTAATAATGCTGGTGATCCACTATCGTTAAGATATATTTCGACCTTTTCTCCATCTAATTGCGATGCAATATCGATCAAATATCTTGAGTTAAAACTTATTTCTAAGTCATGATCAAATTTTACTGACAAAGTTTCTTTGCCATCTCCACTATTTGTATTGTTTACTGACAAATTCAAAGAATCTTTTTTTAAAATAAATTTAACGCCATCTTTTTTATCTAATGAGACTGAGGCCACTCTATCAACTGAATTTAAAAAAAGTTTTAAGTCTATTTCTAGTTTTTTTTGGTTATTTTTTGGTATAACCTGTATGTAATTAGGGAACTTACCATCAATTAACTTTGATATTAAAACACTATTATTTAATTCAAATTTAATTTTTGATTTGACGTTAGAAATTTTTACCTCACCATCATAATTATCTAACAAAGAGCAAAGCTGAAAAATTGTCTTCTTAGGTAATATTATGGGTTCAAATACTATATCTTTATCTAATCTAATTTTCGATATTGACATCCTATGACTGTCAGTTGCAACAGCTGTTAAATAATATTTATCTTCAAACTCTGTTTTATGAATATATATGCCACTTAAGTAATGTCGTGTTTCATCGTTTGAAATTGAGAATTTACATTTATTTAAGAGTTTAAGAAGTTGTTTTGATTTAATTATAAACTCATCTTGATTAAAATCATCCTCAGTAAAAGGAAATTCTGAAGCACTTATACAATTTAAATTGAAAATAGATTTGTCAGACTCTAAATGTAATTTATTCTTTTCATTTAGGGTAAGATTAATTTTTTTTCCTGAAGAAAACTTTCTTATAATATCATACATAATAGATGATGTTGTTGTAGTTTTTCCTTCTTCCAAAACTTCTATGTTATTTAATTGATGAATGAATATTAAATCTAAATCTGTTGCAGTTATTGTTAATCTAGAATTTTGAGCATCTAATAATATATTTGATAAAATTGGAAGTGTGCTTCTTTTTTCAATAACCCCCTGACAAAAATTTAGGGCTTGCTGTAGCTCTTGTTGATTTACATTAAATTTCATCTTCTGTATTGTTATATAGTATTTGATTTTTCAATTTATTTATATTCTCAACCATTACGGGATCCTTTTCCTTCAATTTTTCAATAGTCTTAACCGAGTGAATTATTGTTGTATGGTCTCTATTAGAGAATTCTCTTCCAATTTCAGGAAGTGACTTTGAGGTTAAAGTTTTTGTTAAAAAAATTCCTATTTGTCTAGGTCTAACTAAATATCTTGATCTTCTAGATGATAACATTTCATTCTTACTGATTTTAAAGAATTTACAAACAAGCGTTTGAATAAGATCTATTGTGACTTTGTTCTCATTAAGATTTAATAAGTCTTTTAAAACAACTTTTGATTCTGATAAATTTGGAACTTTATTGTAAATCCTTGAAAAAGAGACAATCCTATTTATTGCTCCTACTATCTCT
>CABXRL010000035.1 GCA_902514605.1 uncultured Pelagibacteraceae bacterium | reverse complement strand
AGAGAACGTTATTGTCGGTAGATTAGTTCCAGCAGGAACGGGAAACATCAAGAACAATTGGAATAAAAAAGCCATAGATGACGATAATAAATTCTTATCTGAACAAGAAAAAATTGAACCTGCAGATTCCCAAGCAAATCAGTAAAAAAAACCACTAAAATCAACAATTTTAGTTTGACAAAGACATATTAATAAGTAATTTGGCGATAATTTTTGGTTGGAATGTAGTGCTTATTTGTACTAAACGCTGCCACAAATAACATGTCAGTTATTTCATTCAAAAATACAAATTAATTTAAATAAAATTTTATGCCAACTATTAATCAGTTGTTAAGAAAAAAAAGAGTTAAGCAGCTAAACAGGAATAAAGTTCCTGCTCTTCAAAAACAACCTTTAAAAAGAGGTGTTTGCGTTAAAGTTTATACTACAACTCCAAAAAAACCTAATTCAGCATTAAGAAAAGTTGCAAGAGTAAGATTGTCAAATGGATTTGAGGTTACTGCTTATATTCCTGGAGAAGGTCATAACCTACAGGAACACTCTGTTGTTTTAATAAGAGGTGGAAGAGTAAAAGATCTACCTGGAGTTAGGTATCATATTTTGAGAGGCAATTTAGACACACAGGGTGTTGCTAATAGAAAAAAAAGAAGATCTCTTTACGGAACAAAAAAAGGTAAATAATAATGTCTAGAAAAAAAACTCAACCTAAAAAAAACATTGTTCCAGATCCCAAGTTTAACTCAACTATAATTCCTAAACTAATAAATAATATAATGTATGATGGTAAAAGAGTTGTTGCTGAAAAAATTGTTTATGATGCAATTGAAAAAATTAAAAGTAAATCAAAAGAAGAACCAATAAATGTTTTTAATGAGGCAATTAATAATATAAAACCAACTGTCGAAGTTAGATCAAGAAGAGTTGGTGGTGCAACCTATCAAGTTCCTGTTGAAGTAAAAAGTAAGAGAGCTCAGGCTTTAGCAATCAGATGGTTAGTTGATTCTGCTAGAAAAAGAAAAGATAAGCACATGTCAGATAAAATTTTTAATGAATTGTATGATGCATATGAAAAAAAAGGTTCAGCAGTAAAAAAAAGAGAGGATGTACACAAAATGGCAGAGTCAAATAAGGCTTTTGCACATTTTAGATGGTAAAAGTTTATGCCTAGAACTCATACTTTAGACAAATATAGAAATATTGGGATCATGGCTCACATTGATGCTGGCAAAACAACCACCACTGAGAGAGTTTTATATTACACAGGAAAAAGTCATAAAATTGGTGAAGTGCATGATGGAGCTGCAACAATGGACTGGATGGAACAAGAGCAAGAAAGAGGTATCACAATCACTTCAGCTGCAACCACTTGTTTTTGGCAAGATCACAGAATAAATATTATAGATACACCTGGACACGTAGATTTTACCATTGAAGTTGAAAGATCTTTAAAAGTTTTAGATGGAGCAGTGGCAGTATTTGATGGCGTTGCTGGTGTTGAACCTCAATCAGAAACTGTATGGAGACAGGCTGATAAATACAAAGTCCCAAGGATTTGTTTTGTTAACAAGCTAGATAGAACTGGAGCAGATTTCTTTAGGTGTGTTGATATGATAAAAGACAGATTGGGAGCAAAACCTTTAGTAATTCAAGTTCCCATAGGTATTGAGGCTGATTTAACTGGAGTTGTAGATTTAGTGAAAATGAAAGCTCAAGTTTGGAAGAATGAGGCCCTAGGAGCAGAGTGGGAATACAAAGAAATTCCTGATGATTTAAAAGAAATATCTCAAAAATATAGAACAGAATTAGTTGAAATGGCTGTTGAGCAAGATGAAAAATTAATGGAGTCTTATTTAAATGGTGACGAAATTAAAGAGGAAGATTTAATTAAATGTATTAGAAAAGGAACTTTAAATTTTAGCTTTGTGCCAATTTTAACCGGTTCAGCTTTTAAAAATAAAGGTGTCCAGCCTTTACTTGACGCTGTTATAAATTATTTACCAAGCCCAATAGATATTGGCTCTATTAAAGGGGCAAAACCAGGCTCTGAAGAGGAAATTGAAATGAAATTTGAAGATGGAGCAGGTTTTTCAGCTTTAGCTTTTAAAGTAGCAAATGACCCATTCGTAGGTTCCTTAACTTTTATCAGAATCTATTCTGGCACGATTAAAACTGGCACTGGTATTTATAACTCATCCAAAGAAAAAGAGGAGAGAGTAGGTAGAATGCTTTTAATGCATGCAAATTCTAGAGAAGATATTAAGGAAGCTAATGCGGGTGATATTGTGGCTTTAGCAGGATTAAAGTATACCATCACCGGCCATACTTTATGTGATGAAGAAAAGCCTGTGTTATTAGAACCAATGGAATTTCCAGATCCAGTTATTGAAATTGCAGTAGAGCCCAAAACAAAAGCAGACCAAGAAAAAATGGGCGAAGCTTTAGGTAGATTAGCCAAAGAAGATCCATCATTTCGAGTAACGTCAGATGAAGAGTCTGGTCAAACAATCATCAAAGGCATGGGTGAACTTCACCTGGATATTATTGTTGATCGTATGAAAAGAGAATTTAAAGTTGAGGCAAATGTAGGAGCTCCCCAAGTAGCATATAGGGAGACATTAGAGAATGCCTCAGAAGTAGAATACACACACAAAAAACAAAGCGGTGGAGCAGGACAGTTTGCTAAAGTTAAACTTTTAGTTGAACCTCAAGAACCAGGCGCAGGCAGATCTGTTGAAAGTAAAATTAAAGGTGGAGCTATTCCAAAAGAGTTTATTCCAGGTGTTGAAAAAGGAATTGAAACAATCTCTGATGGTGGAATTCTAGCTGGATTTCCGATGATTGATTATAAAGTCACAATTTTAGATGGACTACATCATGATGTTGATTCAAGTGTTTTAGCTTTTGAATTAGCAAGCAGAGCTTGTTTTAAAGAGGCGTGTACGAAAGGGACTTTAAAGTTGCTTGAACCCGTGATGAGAGTTGAGGTAGTAACTCCAGAAGATTATATGGGAGATGTAATAGGAGACTTAAATAGTAGAAGAGGTCAAATCAGCACCCAGGAACAAAGAGGTAATGCAACAGTTATCACTGCAATGGTTCCTCTTGCAAACATGTTTGGTTACATAAATAATTTAAGATCAATGTCGCAAGGTAGAGCTCAATATTCTATGTTTTTTGATCACTATTCAAAAGTACCTCAAAACGTTCAAGACGAAGTAACAAAAAAGATTGCAGGATAAAAATGGAAAAACAGAATATTAGAATAAAGCTAAGAGCTTATGATAACAAAATTTTGGATGCATCAACAGAGGAAATTGTTAATACTGTTAAAAGAACAGGAGCAACTATTAAAGGTCCAATCCCCCTACCAACAAGAATTGAGAGATATACTGTTTTAAGATCACCTCATATAGATAAAAAAAGTAGAGAACAATTTGAAACTAGAACACACAAAAGATTAATAGATATTATTGAACCAACACCACAAACAGTAGAAGCATTAATGAAATTAGATTTAGCTTCTGGGGTTGACGTGGAGATTAAAATTTAATTATGAATGAAATTGCTTTAATTGGAAAAAAAATAGGTATGACTAGGGAGTTTTATAAAACTGGCCAAATAGTTCCTGTAACAGTATTAAAAATGGAAAAAGCAAGAGTTATTCAAATAATTGAGGAAGAAAAAAGAGGCTATAAAGCTGTTCAGCT
>CABXRL010000034.1 GCA_902514605.1 uncultured Pelagibacteraceae bacterium | reverse complement strand
GCACCCACATAGAAACTCCCATTGCCACTGGCCAAGCACCAATTACTAAAAAAGACGGAACATCATAAGGCAATAAACCAAATAAATTAAATAAACTTGTAGGGTCTCTCTCACTTAAATCCTGTATCCATCCAAAGAATGGCATTTGTCTCATCTCAATAGTTACAAATAAAACTTTGTATAACGCAAAAAAAACAGGAATTTGGACGAGAATTGGCAAACACCCAGACATTGGATTTACTTTTTCCTTCTTGTATAAAGCCATCATCTCTTGTTGGAGTTTCATTTTATCATCTTTATGAAGCTCTTTAAGTCTCACCATTTCTGGCTGAAGGGCTTTCATTTTAGCCATGCTTCTGAATGAGAAGTTTGCTAGAGGAAAAAATGCTAATCTAATACAAATAGTAATTGCTATAATTGCTAAACCATAATTTCCTAATTGTTTGAAAAAATAATCAATTCCAAAAAAAAGAGGCTTGGTTATAAAATATAAAAACCCCCAATCAATCGCAAGGTCAAATTTGTCAATATTTAATGTCTCAGCATAACCGTCTATAATATCTACTCTTTTAGCAGCTATTATAACTTGAAATTCTTCTTCAATTTTAGCATTGCTATCCAATTTTAAGGGTTCGGTAGCTATGAAATTAGCTCTAAATTTTTTTTTGTAATCGAATGTTGTTTTAAACTCCTTTTCTCTAGGTGGTATTAATGATGTAATCCAATACTTATCACCAATTCCAAGCCAACCTTTTTGTGCTGTTCTGGAAAATTTTTTGTCTTGAATATCATCATAGTCCTCTTCAATTAATTCATCGTCTAATGTAGCAATTAAACCTTCATGTAAGATGTAAAAATTAGATATTTCTGGGATTTTATTTCTTATTATTTGACCATAAGTGTAAAAATCATATTTATTGTTGGTAGAGTTTATTACACTTTGTTTTATGGTAAATAAATACTTTCCATCCAAAGATATTTCTTTCTCAAACGTAATACCTTGTTTATTAGTCCATGTTAGTTTAATTGAAGATTGATTGGTTAATTCATCTTTACCAATTACCGACCAAACTGACTCTGAATTAGGAATATCAATATTTTGATTGGAAGTAACAAAGCCGCTTTCTACTAAATATCCGTCTTCTACATTTCTTGGTTCTAAAAGAGTAACTTTTTCATTACTTCCTAAATCAATATTATAGTTTTTAAAAGTCAAGTCGTCTATTACTGCTCCTTTTAAAGCTATGGATCCAATTATGCTTTCGTTTTCAAATTTGATACGTTCACTTTGTTTTAATGCATCCTCCCTTGAAATTTGTATCAAAGTTTCTTTTTGTTCCAGGCTAGGTGTATCAGAATTTTTTTCTGTTTTATTTTTTTCAGCCAAATCTTTATTTGGCAGTGTTTTTTCTGGCATAAAAAATAAGGAGTATAAAACAATTACAGCAGTAGATAGTGCTATTGCCGCTATTACATTTTTAGATTCCATTATTTTTTAGCTTTCATATCTTTATTTACAGGATCAAAACCTTCACCACCCCCCAATAATTTAATTGGATGACAAGAAATTATTCTTCTTAGACTTTTATAAGAACCTTTGAAAAAACCAAATGTTTTTAATGCCTCTATACTGTAGTCAGAGCATGTTGGAAAATATCTACAAGAATTTCCAAGCAAAGGGCTAATCAAAAATTTGTATACTTTTATTAATTTGATTAATATATAAGTTAGAATATTCATTATTTTATTTTATTAAAGCTCAGAAATAGAGCTTCTTTTATATTTGTATACTCGTTATTTAACATAGTTGGCTTAGCAATAACAAGATATGAATAATTAAAATTTATAGATATTTTTTTAATTGCATCATTAATAATATTTCTTAATTGTCTTTTAATTTTATTTCTTTTTACTGCATTGCCTATTTTTTTTTTAGTCACAAAACTTATATTCAAATTTGCGATTTTCTTATTACTCAAAATACCAAAGAAAATGGTAACATATTTATTTGATATCTTTTTCTTTTTTAATAAATTTTTAAAATCCTCATTTTTGGAAAGAGCAAGTATTTTGCTTTTCATTTATTTAACCAGATACTGTTAAAGACTTTCTTCCTCTTGCTCGTCTTCTTGCTAAAAGTTTCTTCCCACCCTTAGTTTTCATTTTCGACCTAAAACCATGTTTTCTTGCTCTTTTAATTTTAGATGGTTGATATGTTCTTTTCATAAAAGCAGTATAATTAAAATTAAATTTCGCTCTTTATAGTAATTAAATATATAAATAGCAATTATAAGATTTATAAATAAAGAGATTAATAATGGTAAAATCTAAAAAAGTTAAATTATTTATAGGTTTATCCTACATAATTTTATTATCTACATTTTTATTTTTATTTTTTTCAAAATTTAGTCTTCAAGAAATCACATCCTATGACTTTATAAAAGATAATAGATCATATTTTTTAGAACTTAGAAATACCAACTTGTTCTTAATATTTACAATTTTCTTGGTTGTTACAATTTTATGGGTATTTCCTTTTTTAGGATTTGGAAGCCCAATAGCGCTTATGGGAGGATTTATTTTTGGAAAATGGGTTGGAACTTTAGTTGTAGTTTTAGGTTTAACTATAGGTGCAACTTTTTTGTACATTTTTGGAAATTTTTTTTTAAAGGATATGATAAGAGAAAAATTTTTAGATAAATTTAAAAATCTTGAAAATAAATTTAAGAAATCTGAATTTATATATTTATTAATATATCGTTTTGTTGGAGGAATCCCCTGGCAATTAAGTTGTATTTTGCCAACAATTTTTAATGTGAAAAACAGCAATTTTTTCTTTGCAACCTTGATAGGAATTATTCCCCAAATTTTTTTGGCAGTTTCTATTGGAACTGGATTGGAAAAAGTTATTGATCAAAATACAGAAGTACCGTCAATCACTGATTTAATTTTTTTACCTGATATCTATATACCAGTATTAGCTTTTTTTGGTTTAGTCCTAATTACAATTTTTTTAAGAAAACTATTTTATAAAAAATAGTGGTGCTCCCACCCTGTACTGACCAGGGAACTAGTCCTTACCAAGGACTTGTTATGCCATTTAACTACAGGAGCAATAAGTAGAAATTGTATTATATGAATAATAAAGCATTTTTTTCAAATTATTGCCTTAATTTTTTGACTAATATGATTTATATCTTAACCAGGTAATTTTATGGGTATTCACTACGATTATAAATCTACTAAAAGTGCAAAGTTGATGGAAAAGCAAGCTAAAAGAGAGAAAAAGCTTGCCGAAAAAAAAGCTAAAAGACTTGCTAAAGATGGACCAAAAAAAGAAGAAGATAAATCAAAAGTTCTAGACGCTTCAAAACCTATCACATTAGATTTTCTAACAAATCCGAATAAAGAATGATTAAAATGAGTAAAAAAGAGAAATTAAGTCTAGCCTTGAAAAAAAATTTGAAAAAAAGAAAATTATTTCAAAAAAAAAGAAAAAAAAACAAATAATGACAGTCCTGTCCGATAAATGGATAAGAAAAATGTCCAAAGAAAATGGAATGATATCTCCTTTTGAAGAAAAACAGGTTAGAGGAGAAAGTATTTCTTATGGTTTATCATCATATGGGTATGATGCAAGAGTATCTGATGAATTTAAAATATTTACAAACGTAAATTCAGAGATTGTGGACCCTAAAAATTTTAAAC
>CABXRL010000033.1 GCA_902514605.1 uncultured Pelagibacteraceae bacterium | reverse complement strand
AAATATCTCATCATAACATGAGGCAATGAAGCTGTTCCCATCATCATCGCTAATGCTAGTGAAATAAATGCCCAAGGTGTTGCGTTCACTGCTGAGTGAGCTTTAGTTATTCCTGCTAAGCCTTTAGGTACTGATTTTAGATCAGCAGCTGCGTTTTTTACAAAACCAAACTGTTGTTCTAACTCGCCAATTCTAGCAACTTCATCAGCTAACATAAAGTGCGGGAAGAAACCTGCACCCATTTTGTTACTGATCCAGAATACTGGAAGTAAGTATGCTATAATTAGTACAATGTATTGTGCAACTTGCGTCCAAGTTACCCCTCTCATACCACCTAACATTGAACATAATAAGATACTTATTAGTCCAATATACACTGCGTATTGGAATGGGATATCAAGTGCAACAGATGCTATAGTACCTGTAGCGTTAATTTGAGCAGTCACATAGGTAAATGAAGCAACAGTTAAAACCACTACTGCAAGAAACCTAGCTAAATTACCACCATATCTTGTACCAATGAAATCTGGAACTGTATAACAGCCAAATTTTCTTAAGTATGGTGCTAATAGTGATGCTACTAATACATATCCACCAGTCCAACCTACAAGCAATGCCATATATCCATAGCCTTTAAAGTAAATACCACCTGCCATCGCAACGAATGAAGCCCCAGACATCCAGTCTGCAGCTGTAGCCATTCCATTGAATACTGTTGGTACTTGCCTTCCAGCTACGTAATACGCATCTGCTTGAGCTGTACGTGATAGATAACCAATAATTGCGTAGATGGCTACTGTGAAAGCAACGAAACAAATTCCGATTGCTTTAGCAGTCATACCCATCTGCTCACCAATTGACATAATGATTATGAAAGCAAGGAAACCTCCTGTATATATTCCATAAACCTTAGGCAAATTGTCTATAAAATTACCTTTTATCATTAGTCATCTCCTTTTTCTGAGAAGCCGAACTCTTCATCAATTTTTTCTTGTCTATTTGCAAACCAGAAAATTAGGATTACAAAAATTCCAAGAGAACCCTGACAAGTGAACCAATAAGTTAATGGATAACCAAATGGTCCTCCAACTTCGTTCATTTCAGCTCCAAATAAGAAGATGCCAATTGAGAATACAAACCAGATTGCTAAAGTCATAAATAGCAAACCCCTGGTTTTTTCCCAGTGTTGTTCTTGTTTTGACATTATACTTCTCCCTTTTTAGTTATAACTGGCCAAAACCATAACCATTATCATAGAGATTTAAAGTGTTAAAATTGTTCATATTAGGTGTATTTTTAGGATATAAATTGCAAAAAACACCGAATTTTATGGGAAAATACAAACTAACATGGAGAGATTTATCTTGGAATGATTTCAAGGTTTATTTATTTGCCCTATTTAAAGCTTTTATACCTAAAAAAAAATTAACAACCTAGATGAACTTGAAAATTTTATACAGACAAAGTCTGCTTGGGTGACGCAAGTAACTCTTTATGGATATTTAAAAACAAGAATGGGGACTAGATATGTTCTTCATTTTGAAAATGATAAATTCATGGGATCAGTAAATTTAGCTAAATGGAATATGTATTCTGTAGCTCTTCAAGACCTAACTTTTTTTACTTTTTCAAAATTAAAGGCAGATTTTGACTATCAAGAGATGAAAAACGCGGAAGAAATTTTTTTTAAAATTTTAGATGATGAAACATCGAATAAGATGCCTCAAGACATTATAGAAGAAGCCAAAAAGAACTTTGTTGAAAGAATGAGAACCATAAATTGGAATACACATCATAATGATTTACCATTTAACCCTAGTGCCTTGTCTTTGTATAAGTGGGCCCCAATAGCAGATGAACTAAAAAATTTAGACAGAAAGATCGTTCTAAATTCCGTAATTCTAAAATGGGACGTAGTGAAAAAAGAGTTTGCTGAGAGAATAAAATTTTAAATATTTTTTCTATTTTCAACTAAGCTGTCAACAACGCTTGGATCTGCTAGTGTTGTAGTATCTCCAAGTTGACCATGATCATTTGCAGCAATTTTTCTTAAAATTCTTCTCATAATTTTTCCTGATCTCGTTTTAGGCAGGCCTGGTGAAAAATGAATAATATCTGGAGTAGCTAAAGGTCCTATTTGTTTCCTCACCCAAAGTTTTAAATCCCTCTCAAGCTCCCCATTTTCTTGTTCTCCTGCATTTAAAGTCACATAACAATATAGACCATTTCCTTTAATATCGTGTGGGTAACCAACTACTGCGGCTTCAGCTACTTTAGGATGTGCAACAAAAGCACTTTCAATTTCTGCTGTGCCCAAATTATGGCCAGAAACTATTATAACGTCATCGACTCTTCCAGTGATCCAATAGTATCCATCTTTATCTCTTCTACACCCGTCTCCTGTAAAATACTTTCCATCGAACTGAGAAAAATATGTATCAATAAATCTTTGGTGATCTCCATAAACAGTCCTCATTTGTCCTGGCCAAGATTGAGAAATGCACAATCTTCCTTCTCCTGCACCTTTAATTTCATTTCCATTTTTATCGACTAAAACGGGTTTGATACCGTAAAATGGTTTAGTAGCTGAGCCAGGTTTTAAGTTTACAGCACCAGTTTGTGGGGCAATCATAATACCACCAGTTTCAGTTTGCCACCAAGTGTCCACGATTGGAGATTTAGAATTTCCAACGACGTTGTAATACCACATCCAAGCCTCAGGATTAATTGGTTCACCCACTGTTCCTAATAATTTTAAGGATTTTCTTGAGGTTTTTTTAACTGGCTCATCTCCCTCCCTCATCAATGCCCTGATTGCAGTAGGAGCAGTGTAGAAAATATTTACTTTATATTTATCAACAATTTGCCACCATCTGGAACTATCAGGATATGTAGGAATTCCCTCAAACATTACAGTTGTAGCACCATTAGCTAATGGCCCATAAATTATATAGCTATGTCCAGTAACCCAACCTATATCTGCAGTACACCAATAAATATCTTTTGGTTTATAATTAAAAATATACTGATGTGTCATGGAAGCATAAACCATATATCCACCAGTTGTGTGCAAAACACCTTTTGGCTTACCAGTTGATCCTGAAGTATAAAGAATAAATAATGGGTCTTCTGCTCCCATTTCTTCGGGTTCGCAAAAATTAGAAACATCTTTGATTAAGTTATGATACCAAACATCTCTTCCGTTATTCCAATTTATAGAATTACCAGTTCTTTTAACTACAATACACTTCTTGACATTAGGGCAATTTAACAAAGCTTCATCTGTAATTTCCTTCAGAGGTATTGTTTTTCCTCCTCTTACGCCTTCGTCAGCTGTGATTATAAATTCAGACTCACAATCATTAACTCTTCCAGCGATAGAGTCGGCGGAGAAACCACCAAAAATAATTGAATGAACAGCACCGATCCTTACACATGCTAACATTAAGATAGCGAGCTCAGGTATCATTGTTAAATAAATTGTGACGCGATCTCCTTTTTTAATGCCTAACTTTTTAAGTCCATTTGCAGCTTTAGAAACTTTTTGATGCAATTGTTTGTAAGAAATTTTTTGTGTCTCTTTTGGATTGTCTCCTACCCATATAATAGCTGTTTTATCTTTTTTATCTATTAAATGCCTATCTATACAATTTGCTGAAGCATTAAGTGTACCATCTTCAAACCATTTTATTTTCACTTCACTATTGCTATATTTTACATCCTTTATTTTTTTATATGGTTTTATCCAAGTAATCCTCCTACCTTCTTTTTTCCAAAACTCATTATTATTTTTAATTGATTCTTTGTATTTTTTAACGTACTGCGATTTATTCAC
>CABXRL010000032.1 GCA_902514605.1 uncultured Pelagibacteraceae bacterium | reverse complement strand
TTATATTTGGTCAAAATTTATTGTATTTTTAACCATATTGGGCGCATTCATAGCTTTGTGATTTTATAAAAAAGTATAATATTAAGCATAAGTAAATTTCTAAATAAAAAATATTATGTTTGAAAAACTAGAAGAATTAGCAAAGAATAATAAAAAGATTTCAGACTTCCATCTTAGATCAGGTTCCGTTTTAGCTTACAGACAAACTGGTGAAATTATAATGGTTAAAGAAGTGCCAGTAAAACCTCAAGACCTGATTGATTTGATGACAACTAATTGTAATGAGATTGAGACTAAAAAATTTCAAAATACTCATGAGCTAGACTCTTCAGTCACAATAAGTGGGTTAAGATTTCGTGCAAATTTTTATAAAACTTTAAATGGACCAGCTGCAGTCTTAAGAAGAGTTGAAAGCAAAATACCAGAAATGGGACAGTTTGATCTTCCAGATGCTTTATATGATATTATTGATATGCATAAAGGTTTAGTGTTGGTAACGGGACCAACGGGTTCAGGAAAATCTACAACACTTGCAGCAATTGTTAATGAAATCAATAGAACAAGAACTGCAAATATTATCACTGTCGAAGATCCAGTAGAATTTATTCATACCGATGCTAAAAGTATAGTTTCGCATAGAGAAGTTGGTAAACAAACGCAAACTTTTGCAACCGCACTTAAAGCTGCACTAAGAGAAGATCCTGATGTAATTTTAGTTGGAGAGATGAGAGATTTAGAAACAGTTTCACTTGCATTAACTGCAGCAGAAACAGGTCACTTAGTTTTTGGAACTTTGCATACAAGTGGAGCGCCTAATACTATAAATAGAATTATTGATGTCTTTCCACCAGAGCAACAAGCTCAAATTCGTGCACAATTATCTACATCTTTGAAAATGGTTGTAACTCAAAGATTATTAAAAACAAAAGATGGCCAAGGTCGTGTCGGTGCTTTTGAAATAATGAAATGTACTGCTCCAATTCAAAACTTAATTAGGGAAGCAAAAATTCACCAAATACCAAGTATCATGCAGACCGCAGTTAAAGATGGTATGGTTACTATGACAAAATCTTTAGAGAACCTTGTTGCAGCTGGAAAGATTGATGCAAATGCAGGTAAAGAAAGTTAAAGGTTTTTCACTTTTAGAATTAATTGTTGTCGTTGCTATTATTGGCGCAATGTCGGCAACTGCTTTTGGTCCGTTCATGAAATGGCGAGCGGAAAGAGAAGTTAGATCTCAAGCTACGACAGTTGCTTCTGCGATGAGAAGTATTTTTTCACAAGTTCAAAGAGGACAATATAGTTTTGTACAACTTAACATTTATCGAGATGACGAAGAATTAGTTTTAGAAACTAATGGCTTAAAATTAAATAAATTTACAGAGTTAGTGAGAGATAAATGGGATGGTTCAACACAAAAAGACTTTCATAAATTTGAAACGAGATGTTCCATGGATATAGATTGGGATGATGAGGGGGCAACTAGTGATGAATTAACTGTTCAACAAATTAGAATTGATGAAACAAAAGTTCTTATGGGTCTAGAGGATAACGAGGCAATACCAGATAGCGGTGGCAGTATATGTTTTTCGAAAGATGGTACTTTTTATAGCGCCAGCGGTATGTTTTTAGATACTGGTATGTCTGGATTTGAAGCTAAAGAAAATCTATTTATTTGTCAAAGGAACGCAGGTGTTTTTTGTCAGTTTGACGGCAGTGATCCTTCTCAGAATAATTTTTTTCGTGTAGAATGGAGTAGATTTGGCAGTATTAATTTATACAAATGGGCAAATGATTGGGTAACACAATGACAGAATTTGCAAAAAAAAAATTACAAAAGGGTATAAGTTTAATCGAAGCTTTAGTGTCAACCGCAATAGTTGCCATAGGTTTTCTTGGAGTATTTCAGTTGGTTAATTATTCCGTAAATTCCATTGATGTATCCGCTGAAAGAACAAAAATTAATTACATTACTAGTATGGTAGCTGAGGATATGATTGGATCTAGAGATCAAACAGCAAACACCAATCCTTCCTCTAAAGAGTGTTCCATAAACGATTATGGCAAGCCTGTAAAATTAGACGGATCAACTTGCCCTGAGGATATTAGAAAGTTTGCAGATTATATAAAAGAGAATCCGATTGAATATGATTCTTGCAGTGGCAAAGGAGGTCCAATTTTTAATAAAGATGCTATGACTAGTATTTACAAAAATGCCTTAACAGAGGGTGCGCCAGAAAATAAAAAGAATAGATGGGAAGTTATTTTAGGAGAAGATCGATATTTAAAATGTAGACAAGATCCTAGTGGTGCAACTGACGGAGATACCAAAAGTGTTAAAGTTTATAAAATTTGCACAGGTGATGGCTGCATGGCTGGAAGTTCGGCTACTGTTTTTGATGAAATTTATATGGGTAGAGTAGAAATTAATACTAATGGAGGCAATAAGAGACGATCGCTATATTTTCAAGCAGACTATATTTTCAAAGAATAATGAATAGAAAATTAAATAAGATATCGGGAGTTACACTCATTGAATTGCTAGTTGGGGTAGCTGTTACAGCTTTGATGATGGGAGCAATGTTTGCATCTTATACTGCTGTGAACAGCAGTTATAAACAAGTAACTGATAAAGCTAGGATAAGTAGCTCGAGTAGAGACATTGTTGGCATGATGATGAAAGATATTAGATTAGCGGGTTTTAAGTATTATTACGGAAAAAATGATGAGGATATTCCTTTTGCAGATAACCTAACACATGTAACAGGATTAGAAGATGGAAGAGGCATAATAGATAGTCATGACCCGATTATAGTTTTTAGAAATACTTTAGGCTATTCTGCTGCAGATGTAACGCCTTCTTCACCTCCCTCTAAAAATCGAACAACAGATACTTGCTGTGATAGAATACATATTGTTTATGGTGATTTTGATAAAAATGATCCAAAACAAAAATATAAAAGATATAGATTATCATATTTTGCATTGCCAATTGATAATGAGGATGGAGATAATGATAACGATTTTTATGGTGTTTATAAAACAAAAGAAAGTTGGATAGAAAATTCTGAAACGCCGTTTGGTAACTGGACTAGCAGTTGCACCGAGTGTTATAGAGATCAATTAGTAAGATCACATTTAATTGATATGGAATTTTTATTATTTGATGAAAACGGCCATGATTTATATAAAGATGGTGACTATCCTTTACCCAACAATGACAATAGGGCAGGTCTATATAAAATTAGACAAGTTGATATGTCGTTAATGTTTAGATCAAATAAGGAATTTTTTAAAACCAAACCTAAAAAACCAAAATTTTTAAAGACATTAAACAATGATAGATATGGTGGCGATGGATTTGATGATAAATATCTAAGAGATAATGTTGTTGTCAGTGTTAATACTAGGAATATTGGAGGATGATAAATAAAAATAAAAATATTCAAGGATTTACATTGATCTTATCTTTAGTGTTATTGATAGCAATGTCATTAATGGGTGGGACTTTAATTGTTCTTTCATCTAGCGATCATAGAGACAACAATAATGATGATTTGAGTCAACAAACATTCTATGTTGCAGAAACTGGACTGTTGGAAGCTGAAAAGTTTTTGGTTAATACTTTTTTAGGTTTACCTAGAAGAGCAATTAACAACGGTTCAGAAAGTTCAATAACTGATACGAGTTCGAAAAATATACCTCCTTCAAATACTGTAAGCGTAGATACATCATCTGTTTGTTATAGAAGTTTTAAAAATATTATAAGCTTAGAAAATGTAGTTGCGCATCACACGGGAGGCAGCTTTTATAAAATTGTAAAGCCTATTGTTGATGAAGTTTATGCATCTGCTAGTGGTAAAGAAGAAAAGTTTAAAGATCAAGAGGAGCGATTATTAAACAACTATACCTATGAATACTTTATGGTTAACGTAGGAAAAGCTGAATTTCAGGAAGCAGGATCAAGCATTGCCCAAGGATCTCTAGATGTAATTAGTGCTGGTACCGCTTACAGAATTTATGCATGCGGTATTTATGATGAAGATAAAGTAGTAATACCAATTGAAAGCTTAGTGGTTTTACCAGGGTAAAAAAAATGATATTATACATAATCAAATGAAAAAATTC
>CABXRL010000031.1 GCA_902514605.1 uncultured Pelagibacteraceae bacterium | reverse complement strand
AACTGTTTGAAAAAAAAAAATTGAGTGGAGAAACTTTGCTCTCAGAATTAGACTATGATTCTTTAAAAATTTTAGAAATTTTGGCATTTGCAGATAAATATTTTCCAGAACTAAACTTGGATGCAAATAAATTATATGAATGTAAAAAAGTAAAAGATTTAATTAAATTATTTAACGTAGATAGGTAAAATATTGTATACACTTAGTCATTCAAAAATTTCAGGTATCTCCGGATGTGTGCCAAATAATAAAATTAAAAACAACTTATCTAATAAAGAAAAAAGTTATGTTGGCGTTTTAAGTACACATTATGATGAAAATGGAACAATTAAAACTTCAGATTTATGCTTTGAAGCAGCAAAAAATCTCTTAAAAAAATTAAAATGGAGAAATGAAGAAATCAAATATATTTTATTTATAAGCCAAACACGCGATTTTATATTTCCTTCAACTGCTTGTATTTTACAAGATAAATTAAATCTTAGTAAGAATGTTATAGCATACGATATTCCACTCGGATGTTCAGGCTTCGCTTATGGAATTTTTAGTTCATTTTTATTTACAGATAAAATCAAAGGAAAGGGCTTACTTTTACTAGGTGATATGAGTAATAAATTTGTTGATAAAAACGATAGACAAAACAGGATTCTTTTTGGCGATGGTGGTGTTGCGGTTGGAATTGATTATTCTAACAAAATAACGAAATCTTATTTTTCATTTGGAACAGATGGCAGTGGTAGCGATTATATAAAATACGACTCAGATCAATTTAATAATAATTTTAAAAAAAAATTTATCATGAAAGGTGGAAATGTTTTTCAATATATGTCAAAAAAAATACCTCTGGAAATTCAAGACCTACTAAAAAAAAGTAAGTTAAAGTTAGATAATATAAATTTTTTTGTTCCACATCAAGCTAGTAAATTTTTAATTAATAAAATTTCAGAAAAATTGAAAATTGATAAAAAAAAAGTTTTATTGTCACTTAAATATTTTGGAAATACTAACTCTGCATCTATTCCATTGACTTTATTAAATTCAAAAAATAAAGTAAAAAATTCTAAAGTGCTTATCTCAGGCTTTGGAGTAGGGTTATCTTGGGGAAATGGAATTATAGATTTAGGAGATATTAAGTTTACAAATATAACTAAAATATGAGAAAAAAAATAATATTACTAACAGGTCCCTCTGGATCAATTGGCTCTAGTATAGTAAAATATTTTTCTAAATTAAATTTTAAAATATTAGGAATATCTAGAAACAATCAATTAAAATTAAAAAATTATTTTCATTATAAGTTTGATCTACATAATTTTGACTTATATGAAAAAAAAATTACTGAACTAGTTAAAGAACATGGTAAAATAGACTATTTTATTCATTCGGCTGGTGTATTGAATTTAAAGCCAATTAATATTGTTGATAAAAAAGATATTTATAATTCTTTTGACATAAATATTTTTTCAGCCTTTTTAATAATAAAGTTGATGAAAAATAAGAAACTATTCAACAAAAAAGCAGGTGCCGTAATAATTTCATCTATAATGAGTGAACTTGGAGACTCAGGAATGTCTTTGTATTCATCCTCAAAGGCAGCATGCCTAGGTCTTGTAAGATCAGCAGCAATAGAATTATCTAAAGAAAAAAAAAGAATTAATTGTATTAGCCCCGGCACCATTAACAATGTTATGTTTAAAAAATTTAGTAAAAAAGTTAACTCTTCAAAAGTAAATGAATTAAAAAATAAATATCCTCTTGGATTGGGTAGAAATTTAGATATAAATTTATGCATAGAGTATTTGATTTCAGATAACAATAATTGGATTACTGGACAAAACATAGTTTTGGATGGTGGTTTTTCTTTAAAATAGTATTATTAATGCTATCAATATTTTTTTTAGATTAGATAAATTATACTATGAATTTTATATTTGGAGCTGGTTCTAATGGTTTAAGTTTTCTTAATTCAACAAAACTTAAGATTAATTATTTTGTAGATAATGATAGAAATTTATGGGGTAAAAAATTTAATTCAATCAAATGTATTAGTCCAACAGGTTTAAATACAAAAAAAATTAATAAAATAATAATTGCAACTCCTGCTATTGAAAACGTTAAATCCCAATTAAATTTGATGAAAATAGATAGAAAAAAAATCTTGATCAGCCCAGAACTAATTGAAAACTTAAATGAATTCCCAAAAAAAAATTTTTTAGTTACTGCTAACGGTATAAATGGAGGTATTTATAAATTAAATATTTCTCAAAATAGAATAAAAAGAGTTTTTACAGGATCTGTAAGAGGGATAGCAAAAGTCAAAGATAATTATGTTTGTGCAGATGAAAATGAAGGTATTATAATATTAAATAGAGATTTTAAGGTAATCAAAAAACAAAAATTAGACTACATGTCTAATCCACATTGTATTGATTTTGATCAAAATAACAGGATTATTTATATTAATATTACAGCGCTTGATTGTATTTATAAAATTTCATATCCATCTTTAAAAATTTTAAAAAAAATACATATTTTTAAAAAAAAATTCTATGATGCACATCATATAAACAGTATTAAATATCATGATGAACATTTATATTTAACGATGTTTTCTTTAAAAGGTATTTTCAGAAATGACATCTGGAATGATGGTGGTATAATTAAATACAATTTGAAAAATGGTAAAAAAGAAATTATCAAAAAGAATTTATTTCAACCTCATTCAATCCAAATAGTAAGTAAAATATTACATGTATGTAATTCAATGAAATTTGAAGTTTTATTGAATTTACAAAAAAAAATTCCGTTTAATGGTTATGCAAGAGGTCTTTTAGTTAAAAAGGATTATATTTTAGTTGGAATGTCTAAGGTAAGAAGATTAGATAGGTTTCAAAAATTTAGTAAACATATTTCACAAGATGCAGGAGTTATATTTTTAAATAGACGCAGAAATACTAGCAACTTTTTTAAATTTCCTACATCTGAAATATATGATATAATTGAAGCTTAACTGTTCTGGTTATAATTTTTTACTCTGTTTTGAAAATTATTTTTCTTTTTTTTCTATATAAAAGCTATTTTTTGTTATTTGTTTAGCCTCAACATTATGAAAACGATCTAGTTGTTTACTATAAGATTTTATAAAATAATTAACTTCTTCTAGAGAAATACCCGGAAACTTATTTTGCTGCGCCTGTTTTGAAATGCCTAAACTAGTATTATCCTTTTTTTTAAATAATTTTTTAACCTTTGATTTTAAATAGTTTTTTAATTTAATTTTAAAATAATAAAAAGATAAAGAGTTTAAGTTTAAATCTACTTCGTTTACATCTAGTGAATTTAATGAGTCTACAATCTTTTCGCTTGCCATTTTACCCTCAAGAGAAGAAATGTGTTCATTCAATAAACTTGTATCATGACTTATTTTTATTTTATTATTTAAAATTTCATTTAATGCTGAAAACAAATCATCCTCTGTTTCTACTTTAAAGTTTTCTGCATTTTTAATATTACGTTCCATTTCCTCATCTACATATGGTGAGTACTGAATAATAGGTTTTTGAAGAATGTAGCCCTCTAACCCACTAGTACAATTATTATGCACCATAACCTCGCAACCTGTAATCCAATCTCTTACTGTATGAGTGTATATCACGTGAACGTTATTCAATTCTTTTGATAGTTTGTTCCAGTATTCGTGATCATCGCTTGGATGAGGTCTGATTATTATATTATATTTCTTGAATATATTAGCCATTTTAACTATAGCTTTTGAAAATTGATCTAAATTTCTTCTTGAATGCTCTTCTCTTTTTTTAAAAAAATTTATCTCTGAATCAGTAGTTTTTTTTCCAACTAATGAATTTGATAATTTAAAGTGATTAAATAAAAAATCTGAACCATTTATATTAATTGCACCAGAAAAAGCTGATGGTATTAAAATATATGGCCCCCATTCTTCTTTTAAGAGTGAGGATTTTGCTTTATTAAATTTTGCAAATTCTGGTCTCAACAGATCCATTCTTGAGCTGCCTGTAATCTTAATTTTTTTATCTGAATCTGGATAAAAATCACAAATGATTCCTTTGTGGTTTTCACCCCACGCTAATATTAGGTCCGTAAGTTCAAGAGTTTCTTTTGATAGACGGAATGTTGAAAATCTTTTTGATCTAAGGGGATCATTACGTTCTTGTAAAAGACCCTCTTCATCAAAGCATACAATTTTCATTTTATATTTATGAATATTTTTTAATGTTTTAAATCTATGTGCAGCAATATCTTTATCTATATATATACCAATTGGAAGATGTTTAAATATTCCTTCTGGAAATTTATGAACTAAAAGTACACCATAATTTTGTTCAGCTGCAAAACAAGAT
>CABXRL010000030.1 GCA_902514605.1 uncultured Pelagibacteraceae bacterium | reverse complement strand
ACCAACTGTATACATATGGTGAGCCCACACAACAAAACCTACAATCCCTATTGCAACCATCGCATATGCCATTCCTAAATAACCAAAAACTGGTTTTTTTGAAAATGTTGAAACAATATGACTAATCATTCCAAAACCTGGTAGAATTAAAATATAAACCTCTGGATGACCAAAAAACCAAAATAAATGTTGGAATAAAACTGGATCTCCTCCAGTTTGGGCCTCAAAGAAAGCTGTTCCAAAATTTCTATCAGTCAATAACATTGTTATTGCACCTGCAAGAACTGGTAAAGATAACAACAATAGAAAAGCTGTTACTAAAATAGACCAAGCAAATAAGGGCATTTTATGTAATGTCATTCCTGGTGTTCTCATATTTAAAATTGTCGTAATAAAGTTTACTGCACCTAAAATTGATGAAGCTCCTGCTAAGTGTAAACTCAAAATCGCTAAATCCATAGCTGGACCAGGCTGACCTGCTTTAGATGACAATGGAGGATAAATAGTCCATCCACCACCAACACCTGTTTGACCTGGAGGGCCATCAACAAAAATTGATAAAATTAATAGTGTTAACGAAACTGGTAACAACCAAAAAGAAATATTATTCATTCTTGGAAATGCCATATCAGGTGCACCAATCATTATCGGAACAAACCAATTGCCAAAGCCACCTATCATTGCTGGCATAACCATAAAGAAAATCATGATTAAACCATGACCAGTTACTAACACGTTATATAAATGATAATTTCCACCTAATATGCCATCACCAGGATGCATCAATTCCATTCTCATCAAAACTGAAAATGCTGTCCCGATCACTCCTGCTACAATTGCAAAAATTAAATACATTGTACCTATGTCTTTATGATTAGTTGAATATGCCCAACGTTTCCAACCTATCGGTGTGTGATGATCGTCGTGTGATGATGTTTGTGTATACATATTTATTTACTTACTATCTTTAATTTATCATTTTCAATTTCTTCTTTAGCAAATTTTACTCGCGCCTCAGATAGCCATTCCCGGTAATCCTCTTCACTTACGACTTTAACAGTAATTGGCATAAATGCATGTTTTATTCCACAAAGTTCAGAACATTGACCGTAATAAGTTCCCTTTTTTTCAGCTTTAAACCATGTTTCATTAATTCTTCCAGGAACAGCATCTCTTTTAACACCAAAAGCTGGTAGGGCCCAAGCGTGTAACACATCATTAGCTGTAATCAAAACTTTAACAACCTTATTTACTGGTACAACAACCTCATTATCCACAGCAAGAAGTCTTGGTTGATCTGCTCTTAAATCTTTTTCTTCAATCATGTAAGAGTCAAAAATTATATTTTCATCAGGATATTCATAGCCCCAATACCACTGATACCCAACGGCTTTGATCGTAAGATCTGCCTTTGGAATAGTATCTTGTTTATATAGAATTTTAAAAGATGGAACTGCCATTACGATTAAAATCAAACATGGAATTAAAGTCCATAAAATTTCTACCGTTACGTTGTGAGTTCTTTTTGAAGGATTCGGATTTGCAGAGGCTCTAAATCTTACGCATGCATAAAGCATTAAAAATAAAACAAAAACACTTATTGCGATTATAATTGGAAGCAAAAGATTATTATGAAAGCTCACAATATCTCTCATGGAGTCTGATGCAGGATTTTGAAACCCTAATTGCCATTCTTTTGGTTGGTTAGCAAAAACCTCTGATGCAATAAGAAAACTCGAAATTGTTAATAAAATTTTTTTCATTTACTTAGCTATATAAAGCTCTTTTAAAAAAATTACACTTTAGTTTTCGCGACAATTTATCAATTAAGCACATAATTTATGATTGAAATCGCCGATATCACAGCAGTTTCCGATCTTAAAATATTCTCATTAATTTTTATTGGCTGAACACCTTTAAAACCAAGAATCTCTTGTCTTTCATCTTCTGAAAAATCACCCTCAGGACCTATGATAATACAAACTGGCTTGTCTGTAAGTTTTGATTTATCAATTTTATTATTATTCGAATTAAGATCTGTTAAAATTAGATCTATTGAATTAGTCTCCAAAAAATTATTTAAACTTTGAGGTTCTTCAACTTTTGGCAAATTGATACGATTTGATTGTTCACTTGCTTCAATAATAATTTTTTCTAATCGCTCTTTATTGATTTTTCTAACTACTGTTCGATCAAAAATAATTGGTAAAAATTTTGTAACACCTAACTCTGTTGCCTTTTGAATCATAAAGTTTTGATAGTTTGATTTAATAGGAGAAAAAGCTAACCATAATTCTTTTTTAATATTTTCTTTTTGCCTTAATTGCTTAATTATTTTAAATTCAATAATACTTTTTGAAATACTTAAAACTTTTGCTTCCCATTCTCCATTACAGTTAAATAAAGAAAAAACTTCATTTTCTTTTACTCTCATTACTTTGTTTAAATAATATGATTGGGACTTATCTAATTTATCGGTCATGCCAGTCGATAATGACGCTGAAAAAAATAATCTAATATTACTCATTTATGTTAAGTTAATTTATGAAAAATATTAAAGCAATAATTTTTGATGCATATGGAACATTGTTTGATGTCAATTCGGCTGCCGAAAAATGTAAAGATAAAATTGGAGATAAATGGGAAGATTTTGCAAACTTTTGGAGAACTACACAGCTGGAATATACTTGGCTTAGAAGTTTAATGAAAAGGCATGAAGATTTTTTGCAAGTTACAGAAGGTAGTTTAGACAAATCTATGAAAGCTTTTAAAATAGATCCGTCGATGAAAAATGAATTATTAAATTTATACAAAGTTCTCTCACCATTTAAAGAAGTTCCAGAGACCCTTAAAACATTAAAAGCAAAAAAATTTAAATTAGCTATACTTTCAAATGGAACTCCTTCTCTCTTAAATGAATTGGTTAGAAGTAATAACTTAAATGATTTATTTGATGATTTATTTTCTGTTGAGGAGGTGGGAATTTATAAACCAGACTCAAAAGTCTACGACCTGCCAATTAAAAAATATAAAATTGAAAAAAATGAAGTTGCATTCTTGAGCGCAAATACATGGGATGTATCTGGTGGAGGAAACTATGGCTTTAACTCAATTTGGGTAAATAGAAATAATAGTATTTTTGACAATTTGGATTATAAGCCTCTAAACGAAATAAAAAATTTAAATGAATTAATAAAATTAATTTAGGGAAAAACATGAATAAAGGACAAAGAGCTGGAGAAGGAGCAATTGCAGTAGAAATTGAGCAAGGTAAATCTTATTATTGGTGCAGCTGTGGTAAGAGCTCTAAACAACCATTCTGTGATGGCTCACATAAAGGAACTGAATTTAATCCAGTGGTTTATAAAGCTGAGTTAACAAAAAAAATGTTTTTTTGTGCTTGCAAACAGACCAACTATCAACCTTTCTGTGACGGCTCACATAACAAAAAGTGACATTGAAAATTTAGATTAAACAATTACTCTGGTATAAAATGACAATTGAAGTAGATAAAATTATAGACCCAATTCCAGCATCTGACGGAGCTGGAGTTAAGTTAAAAAGAAGTATTGGTGTTGAACCCAATTATTTTGATCCTTTTTTAATGTTAGACGAATTTGGTTCTGAAAATAGTGAAGAATATATTGCCGGCTTTCCCGCTCATCCACATAGAGGTATTGAAACAGTTACATACATGCTATCGGGCGACTTTGAACATAAAGACAGTGCTGGTGGTGAGGGAAGAATGACTGCTGGTGATGTGCAATGGATGAAAACTGGAAGTGGAATAATTCACTCTGAGATGCCTTCGATGAAAGAGGGTAAACTTCATGGATTTCAATTATGGATAAATATGCCAGCTAAATTAAAAATGAGTAAACCAGAATACATTTATATTGATGCAGATAAAATGAGTGTTCACAAAGATGATGATAAACAGGTAAAAGTTATCGCTGGGAAATTTGAAAAAGCTGAAGGTCCTGTTAAGGAACATAATATCGAACCTACTTATTTTGATGTTGAGTTGAAAAAAGAAAAAGAATTTAATTACACCTTGCCCACTACTCACAACACTTTTGTCTACTTAATTAGAGGTGAAATAAAGATTGGTAAAAAAAAACATGACAAAGTTAAAGATAGCACATTAATTTTACTCTCAAAAGGTGAGTCTTTAAAAGTGATAGCACAGACTAACGCAAAATTCTTAGTAATTTCAGGAAAACCTATTAATGAAGAAATTGCTAGAGGTGGCCCATTTGTAATGAATACTAAGGCTGAAATCTTGCAAGCTGTTCAAGATTATCATAATGGTAAATTTGTAAAATAATTAATGAAATCAATAAAAATAGAAAAGTTTGGTGGACCAGAGGTTCTTAAAATTCAAGATATAGAAATTGATAAGCCAGGACCAAAAGAGGTTTTAATTAAAAATTTATCTATAGGTTTAAATTTTATTGATATTTATCATAGAACAGGTCTTTACCCTATCCCACTTCCTAGTGGTATTGGTCTTGAAGCTTGTGGAGTAATTGAAGAAGTTGGCTCAGAAGTAAGTTTATTTAAAGTTGGAGATAGAGTTACACATGCATCAATGCCAATAGGTGCCTATTCTGAAAAACAAATTATGCCAGAAGAAAAATTAGTTTCAGTTCCAGATGGTATTTCAGACGAAGTGGCGTCATG
>CABXRL010000029.1 GCA_902514605.1 uncultured Pelagibacteraceae bacterium | reverse complement strand
TTATGGACTTGAAAAAGATGGATCGGCATATCAGACAATAAAATCATGGCGAACATTATTGTTTGTACCTTACGGGCGTGGAGGAGCAGGATTTTCTGTCTTAGATGTAACTACACCAACACTTACTGCTGGAACTGATACTGACCCTGGAAAAGGGCCATTACACATGTTCTCTATATATAACGACTCTTACAACAAAGAAGTTATTCGAATAGATCATACTGGTAAAATGATAAGATTACCATATGAGAGAGCCACAGCTACATTGGCAGAGTCAAACGAGGCCAAACATGCAGCTGATATCTATAGTCAGGCAGAGGCAATCGATAAAGCCAAAGGTGAATTTGTAGTCGATGACATGGGCACAGATGATCCCAATGATGATGTGAAAAGTGACTATTTTGATGAAAGAGATTCAAAAAATGAGTGTAAGTCTAATAGTGATTTTACTCCTAATAATTTTGTAAATGTAAGCTATGATGATGGAGCAACTACCTGTTTTGACGGTGAAGAATTTACATTTGATATAGAATTACCAGCTAGTGCTGTAGATAGTAGTGGTAATGTCAAAGATGGAATTTTATCAATTTCAGAATTAATAAGCGATGATTGGACTCCAATGACTGGAGTGACAGCAACATATTCAGGAACAACTTTGACAGTTGATTTTGGTAAAACTATTACTTCTAATCAAGGAATAACTGATACTGCGTCAAACAAAATAAAAATAGAAACAACTTGTGATGGTCAAGCCATGAACACTAAATCGTACGATTACAGTGGATTAGGTGAAACGTGGTCTACTCCAAGAATTTTTAGAATCCCAAATAAAACTTCAGACTATAATATTTTAACCGATCGATACGTTGCAGTTATGGGTGGAGGAATGGGCTCTGGAACTAAATGTGTAGGTTCAGGTGTTTTTATTGTTGATTTAGAGGGAGGTGCAGAAGTAGATACGGATAATGTTGAATTGGAACATAAAGCAGGAAGTTTATATGGCTCGTCAGAAGATGAAAATAATGGTTTTATGAAGATATTAGACACTGATGAACAAGGATATAAAATGGGTATCTCTGGCACATTTACTAATGCAAGCCCCATTACAAATTCAGTGCCTGCAACTCCAGTTGTAATTACAGCAAACAATGCACCATCTGCTGACTGGCGTGGTGCTCTAGTTTATATCAATGACTTAGAGGGTAAAATTACAAAAATAAATTTAACTTCTGAAGGCACTTTATATGAACAACAAACCATAATGACTCTTGGAGCTGATTTTAAAAACAAAAGATACAGCTACTTTGAGTTGGACGCTGGAATTGGAGGAGACTCGAAAAATCTTTGGTTATTTGGTGGAACTGGTAATTTTAATAGAATATCAGAAACAGTAGGTGAAGATGGTAAAAGTGAAATGGATAACATTGTTTATGGTATCAGAGACTTTGACTTTCCAAACTTTGTTTCAAAATCTTCACCACCATTACTTAGTGGAAACCCAACATTTGTTTTAGATGCTGCAACCATTATAGGAGAAAGCACCTTAACTCCTAGAATAGACAACAGCACTTTATGCAAAAATACAACAGATAATAATTATCCAATTTGTGAAGTAACTAATAATACACAGGCATGGAGAGTTCATTTAGGAACTCCTGATACAAATCCTTTATCAACAACTTCTAATAAATTTAGAAAAACTTCAGCGGGTCCTACTGTTTATAGGGGAAAAGTTTATTTCCCAATCTATGAACCAAATAGAAATGCATGTGATCTAGGAACCGCATATGTTTGTAGCTACGATGATGAATGTGGTTCATTAGATACACTTCACATTGATAGTTCTGTAGCACTAGGGACTTGCTATGAAGTAGGAGGTGGTATTTTATCAAAACTAGTTGTCTTTGGAGGAAAAATGTTTGCAAACCTTGCAGGACCAGACTCAACAGAAGATACTCTTGTCCAAATTTTGGCTAGCGATAAACAATTTAGATCGTTTAGAGATTCTTGGAGAGAGAACTACTAATAATTAAATAATAAAAATTTTATTTGATTTCCAAAAATTATATAAACTATTGTTCCTATAACTAGATACGGACCAAAAGGAATTTGAGTAGATAAATTTTTTGTTTTGTTAATTAATGTTGGAGAAACATATACTAAAGCTATTAGTGATGAAAAGAAAATTATAAGTGGAACACTTACCCATCCAAACCAGAAACCGATTGCTGATAAAAGTTTAGCATCACCCAAACCCATACCCTCTTTATTTTTTATTTTTTTGTAAAGAAAAATGATGGTCCATATAACTGTATAACCGAGAACACCACCAATTAATGAATTAATAACATTTGGAAAAATTTCTGTATCTAATTTAGGATAAAATGATTTAACAAAACCAATAAACATTAGAGTAAAAGTTAATTCATTTGGTATGATAAAATGTTTGAGATCAATAAAAAAAATTATTACAAAGATTATACTTAAAACTATAAATAATAATGTAGTGACACTCAATCCATAGATGTAATAGATCAAACAAAAATTTATTGCAGTTAATAACTCAACAATAAAGTATTGTAAATTTATTTTATAATCACAGTTTCTACATTTTCTTTTCAAAAACAAAAATGAAATTAAAGGAATGTTGTCGTACCACTTTATAATTTTTTTACATTTTGGACAAAATGAACGATCTAAAACAACACCTTTGTCTTGGGGTAATCTGAATATACAAACATTAGAAAAGCTACCCCAAATACTTCCTAAAATAAAAAAAAAAGCAAAAATCACTAATTAGATTTTGAATTGTGAAGCAATATTTATGACTCCATCAATGCAGTACTGAATAAAAACCATTGCATCCTGAATATGCAAATAAAAACCTGGTGAATAAATTACAATTTCCATAGGTATCAAAATTACCAAAAAAGGGTTAAAATGCCAATTAGAAAAGGATGAAAAATTAGTATTAAAATGTTTTTTAAGTCAAAAAAAGTCGTGCCAATTAAAAAAGATGACAATTTAAATCAAGATTTGGCAATAATTACGCAGATGAATCAGGAGTTTGCTACTTCTTTAGATTTAAATGAAACTTTGCAAACTGCATTAGAAGTAATCATAAAAAGAATAAATGCTCAAGCTGCAAACATATTTTTGATCGATGAAAAAAAACAAGTTTTTCAATGTATTGCATCCAAATATCAATCATACCTTGATGAATATGAAATACCATTAACTCAAGGAGTAATGGGTAAAGCGGTACTTCAAAAAAAATGTATTAGAGTTGGAGATGTAAGAAAAGATGTAAGAGAAATAGCTGAGTTCTATTTTGATTTAGATAACAAAACAAATTTTACAACTTATTCAGTTCTTTGTTCACCACTAATTGCTGCAAATGAATGTATTGGAGTAATCCATTGTCTAAATAAAAAAACATCAGCTAAATTGTTTGAGGAGAATGATAGAAAACTATTAGAGACATTATCTGCTCCGGCTGCTTTAGCAATTCGTAATGCAAAAATGGCAAAAGAATTAATTGATAAAAATAGAATGCAAAAAGAAATAGAAATAGTTGGAGAAATACAAAAAACTTTATTGTCTACAAACAAAGATGAAAATTTCCCAATTGCTGGAATAAATATTCCAGCGAAAGTTGTTTCTGGTGATTTTTATAATTTTTCTGAAATTGAAAAAGGAATTTATGGTTTTGGTGTTGCCGATGTTTCAGGTAAAGGTATCAAGTCCTCCTTGCTAATGTCAAAGGCGTCAAGTTTGTACAGATGTTTAAGTAAAACTATTTTTTCAACTTCAGATCTTTTAAATTTACTTAACAAAGAAATATGTGAAACTGCTGCAAGAGGAATGTTTGTAACAATGTTAATTGGAATTTATGATAGCAATAAAAAAGAATTACTATTATCGAATGCAGGTCACGAGCCACCACTTGTAATTGATAAAGAACAAAACTTTTCTAATTTTTCTGAAGCTGGCCCACCATTAGGTATAACTTCAAAAATTAAATATAAAGAAACTACTACAAATTTTTCTAATAGCTCAATGTACATTTTTACAGATGGCATCACCGAGATAAGAGATCCGTCAGGTGATATGCTTGAGGTCGAAGGTTTTCAAAAATATATTAAAAAATATCAACACACTCCAAATAATAAAAGATTAAAGTTAATGATCGAAGATATTGTTAAGGCAGGAATGATTCAAAAAGATGATTTAACAATCGTAACGGTCGACAGTGTTCAATGAGCTTAACAAAAATTATGTCGGTCGTTGCAATTTTAATTTCTGTAATATTTTATTGGACAACTTCAAATGTTTGTAGATATAATTTTGCAATCGATAAAAAAACAAAATTATTAAATATACTTACGGAAGAAATTGATCCATCGATACAAAAAGCAAGAGTTTATTATTACAAAGAACTAGATTGTACTAAAGTTAATTGGTCTTTTGATTATAATAGAGTTGTAAGTAATGTTGAGACATTATCTGTAATGGTGTATCAACAATTTACAACAGATATAAGGGGCCGTTCACTTATTGAATAATTAAAATTATGTTAAGATTGTTAATTAGTTTTTAAAATATTTTAAATTGTATAATTAACATTGGTATTAGTTTTAAATCCTAGGTAGAAAACTTTAAAAATATAATTTTTACTCAATAATCTAAAATTTTTAATCAATTTAAATAAATTTTAAAAAATGTGAGATTTTT
>CABXRL010000028.1 GCA_902514605.1 uncultured Pelagibacteraceae bacterium | reverse complement strand
GGTCATATTTACAAAGAAGGCAGAGTAGGGATTATTAGTAGATCAGGAACCTTGGGTTATGAAGCAGCACAGCAAATGAAAAATTTAAACATCGGCATTTCAACAAGTGTTGGTATTGGAGGCGATCCAATAAATGGCAGTTCTTTTAGAGATATAATTGAAAAGTTTGAAATTGACAATGAGACAGACGCAATTTTAATGATAGGTGAAATTGGAGGGCCGCAAGAAGTTGCTGCTGCAGAATTTGTCAAAGCAAATATGAAAAAACCTGTGATTGGCTATATAGCTGGATTAACCGCTCCAAAAGGCAGAGTTATGGGTCATGCTGGAGCCATTGTTTCTGCATATGGAGAGAGCGCAATAGAAAAAGTAGAAATTTTGAGAGAGTGTGGAGTTGTTATATCTAAAAATCCATCTGTAATGGGTGATACGGTTAAATCAGTATTAGAGAAAATCTAAAATGAAATACGATGATGAAAATATATTTGCAAAAATATTAAGAGGTGAAATTCCTTGTAAAAAAATTTATGAAGATAATTTTGTGCTATCATTTCACGATATAAATCCTCAAAAAAAAGTTCATGCTCTTCTGATTCCGAAAGGAAAATATACAGATCTTGACGATTTTAGCTTAAATGCTTCAGTTGATGAAATGGCTGGTTTGTTAAAAGGTATAAATATTGTAGCAAAAAAACTAGGTATTTCTGTAGATACAGGAAAAGGATATAGAGCTTTAGTTAATATTAGTGAACATGGAGGCCAAGAAGTACCCCATTTACATTTTCATTTATTTGGAGGTGAAAGAGTTGGTAAGATGGTTGAGTGAGTAAAATAATTGAAAGAAATTATTTAGAGATAAATTCCATCGAAGAATTGAATGAGCCCACTAATTTAGCATCAGATTTTGCAATCGAACTAGTTCAACCGGATAATTTTCAATTAAACAAATTTTTTTATAAAAAAATTGGCAAAAGTCATCATTGGGTTGATCGTTTAGTTTGGACTGATACAAAATGGATGAATTATACATCTGATAACAGTATCAAAACCTTTGTTTTAAAGAAAAAGAATGACCTGGCTGGATACTTTGAACTAATTATCCATAAAGAAAAAAAAGAGGTTGAAATAGCTTATTTGGGATTATTGGAAGAATATCATAACCAAAAGTTAGGTTCGTTTCTCTTGTCTTCTGCAATAAGAAATTCATTTAAGGAAAAAACAGATAGAGTTTGGGTTCATACATGTTCTTTGGATCATAAAAATGCACTCAAAAATTATCTTTCTAGGGGAATGAAAATTTTTAAAAAAGAAACAATATCAACTTAATTTAATTTCGATTTGGTAGCTGGAATAAATTTCTTTTTAATTTTTTATTCTTCGAAATTGAACTAAGAAAAGTAATACTTAAGTTTTGGTACATATCTAAAGTTTGCCAGCCAATTAAGTTATGATTATTAATATCAAAAAAAACATTTATTTCATTTTCATTTTCTGTAAATCTAAAATTGATTAATTTTTCTTGAATATTTCTAGTATTTGATTCATTTATTTTTTTTATTAAAAATTCTTTATCTAAAAGGTAGTTCAAAGGTGTTTTATCTAATGGGTATTTATAGTAGCTAGCAGTTGTTTTAATTATCAAAGATTTTCCGTCAGAAACCAAAATTTTTTGATTTCCTAAATTATACTTACAGAATATTTTTTTAGGATATTGAATTGTGCAATTTCCATTCTCAACTTTACCGTTAATATTTTGCTCAAAATTAAAATTAACGTTTTCAATATTCTTCAGGTTTGTAATTATATTTTCTTTAAGTGCGGCTGGCGCTTTAGGAGCAATAAAAATTATTAATAGTATAAAAATATGTTTCTTCATTAAAGAACATCACGTTTACCGACATGATTTGCCTTGCTTACGACTCCTTCTGCTTCCATCATATCTATTATTCTTGCAGCACGATTATATCCAATTTGCAGTTTCCTTTGCAAAAAAGAAGTTGAGGCCTTACCTTCTGTTTTGATTAATTCAACAGCTGTTTGATAAAGATCATCTTTTTCTCCTTGGTTTTTAACGTTTTCGCCAATTTCTTTCTCATCAGCAAAATTAAGAATTTCATCAACGTAATCTGGTTCAGCTTGGGATCTTAAAAAATTGTTAATACTCTCTATTTCAATATCAGATACAAAAGGTGCGTGAATTCTAATTATTTTATTTGCTGAAGACATGTAAAGCATGTCGCCTTTACCCAGTAATTGTTCAGCCCCCTGCTCACCTAAAATCGTCCTACTGTCAATTTTTGATGAAACTTGAAATGATATTCGAGTTGGAAAATTAGCTTTTATTGTTCCAGTTATAACATCTACACTGGGCCTTTGAGTGGCCATGATTATATGAATACCAGCAGCCCTAGCCATCTGAGATAATTTTTGAATATAATTTTCAATTTCTTTGCCCGCTACTAACATCAGATCAGACATTTCATCAACGACCACAACAATATAAGGCATAGGAAGTTGATGTTTTGTATTATAACCATCTATATTTCTAACTCCTTCTTTTGTCATTAATCGATATCTACTTTCCATTTCTTTTACGACCCACCCTAAAACAGAAGCTGCTTTTTTTGCTTCAGTAATTACCGGACATAGCAAATGTGGAACACCTTCATATGTTGAGAGTTCCAACATTTTAGGATCAATTAGAATAAACTTACATTTATCAGGAGTATGTTTGAAAAGTAGAGAAAGTATAATTGTATTAATACAAACTGATTTACCTGAGCCCGTTGTTCCAGCTATCAATAAATGTGGCATTGAACTTAAGTCACCTATTATGGGCACTCCTGATATATTTTTACCTAATGCTATTGGAAGTTTAGTATCTTTCTTTTTGAAATCAGAAGTATTTAGTATTTCACTTAAATAAACATTTTCCCTTGAAGTTTTAGGTAATTCAATACCAACCGTATTACTTCCTGGAATAGTAGAAATACGTGCGGATTCTGAACTAGTATTTCTCGCTATGTCATCTGAAAGATTTATAATTTTTGATACTTTTACACCCGCTGCTGGTTCAAATTCATTTAAAGTTACAACAGGACCATGGCTAACTTTTTTAATGCTTCCACTTACTCCAAAATCCAAAAGAATTTTCTCAAGAAAATTTGGATCATTATTTTCATTATTATTTGCTTTTTTTATTTCGTTTTTTGTTGGTACATTTAATAAATCAAGTGACGGAATTTTGAATTTAGTTTTTTTTGATTGATTTATTTCAGCTTTTATAAATGGTAAATCGTCTTGTATTAAATTCTTTATTTCATCTTGTGGTATGTATTCGTTTATAATTTCGTTTTCGTTTGTATAGTTTTTTTTATTTTTTTTAAAAATTAATTTTAAAATATTATTAATAGATAAAAAAGTTTTTTTCAGACTAAAGTTGAAACTTAATAAAAAAAAAACAATTATAAATAAAGTAAAAATATAATAAAAGATGTTTTCGTAAGGGATTGTGCCTGATTTAATAAATATTTGACTCAAGTAAACTCCTACAAAGCCACCGTTACCATTTATATACAAATTAAAAGCATCTTGATAAAAGTAAGAGAAGAATAAAGCACCTAATATTGAGTAAATAATGATGTAAAATGTATTTTCAATTAAAAAAAATATTTTTTTTTCCTTAACAACTCTTATTCCCGATAGAAAGTAAGTTAGAGGGATTAAAAAAGAAATTAGACCTAAAGATTGAAAGAAAAAATCTGATATATAGCTTCCTTGAAATCCTAAAAGGTTTTTAATTTCAGTATTATCACTAAATATAAAATTTGGATCTGAAGGTGAATATGATAGTAAAGCTATTAATAGTAAAACTCCAAATACCGAAATTACTATACCTATAATTTCGATTATTCTATTGGTAATAAAAATTAATAATGAATTAGCTATTTTTTTTATATCCATATTTGATGAATCAAATTTACCACTTTGTATCATCTAATTTTTATTGTTAAAATTAAAATAATTATGAAAGTTTGCATTTTAGGAAACGGTTTAACGAGTTTAACTTTAGCAAAAGCTTTAGTTAACATAGGTGTATCAACCGATGTTTTTTTAAGTAAAAATGATAAGAAAAATGATAAATCCCGAACATTAGGAATATCAAAAAGTAACATACAATTTTTTAACAAAAATATATTGAATATTGAAAAATTCCTTTGGGATATAGAAAAAATTGAAATTTATAGTGAAAATCTAAATAATAAAAAAATAATAGATTTTAATAATCAAAAAGAAAGATTGTTTTCTGTCATTAAAAATCACGAATTAAACACATATTTGATTAGTCAATTAAAAAAAAATAAATTTTTTAAATTAAAAAAAAACCCAGGTAATTACGAAGTTATTAAAAAAAAATATCAATTAATTATTAATTGTGAGGCAAATAATAAAATAACAAAAAATTTTTTTTATAAGAAACTGAAAAAGGACTACAATAGCTATGCATATACTACTATTATTGAACATAATAAAATCCCTAAAAATAATATTGCTACTCAAACATTTACCAAAAAAGGTCCTATAGCCTTTTTGCCAATTTCTAATAAAGAAACATCAATTGTTTATTCAATAAAAGGTGAAAAAAAAATTGAAGTGGCTGATTTAATAAGAAAGTTTAATGTCAAATATAAAATTAATAAAATAAATAAGATTAATTGTTTTAAATTGAAATCAAGTAATTTGCGGTCTTATTATTACAAAAATATTTTAGCGTTTGGAGACTTGCTTCATAAAATACATCCTTTAGCAGGTCAAGGATTTAATATGTCAATTAGAGACATCAAATCTTTAATTAAAATTATAGAATATAAAATTAGTCTTGGTTTAGACTTAGATGAATCAATATGTGAAGAATTTGAGAGTCAAAACAAACATAAAAATTATATTTTTTCCAATGGGGTTGATCTTGTCCATGAATTTTTTAATCTCGAAAACAATATAAATAACGATATATTAAGTAAGTTTATAAAATTTTTTGCAAATAATAAAATATCAAATAAATTCTTTACCAGATTAGCCGATGAAGGATTAGTAATTTAGAGTTATTGAACAGTTGTGTTGTTGTATTGATCGAAAGTGTAAGTTGTTAAAATTTCAGAAATTTTATTTTTTCTTATATCAAGATTTTTTGCTTCCAATAATACTTGCTTTTCTTCAAGAGTAAAAGGGGAAGCCATTGCAAGAGCATTAATCGTTTCATCCAAACTTTGTTTTTCTAAGGCTTTCCAGTTTATTATAAATCCTCTTTTTTCAAAAAGTGATTTAAGGTCTTTGAATATTAGCTCTAAATCTGAAAATTTAATGTTTTCTTTT
>CABXRL010000027.1 GCA_902514605.1 uncultured Pelagibacteraceae bacterium | reverse complement strand
TTTTTTTTTAAAACAAGTGGTACAGTAGCATATTTGTAATATGTATCCGTGAAACCTGCCACCTCTGCTCTTTTTGGTGTTCTTGTAACACTAGTTGAGATGTCATATCTTGCAGATGTTATTCCAGATACAATCGTCTTCCACTCTGCTGGCACAAACTCAACCTTAACACCCATGTCTTTGGCAAGTTCATTCATTACATCTATATCAAAACCTTTATACTTGTTGGTTGCAGGATCTTTAACTGTCATTGGATCCCAGTCACCTGTAGTCCCAACTTTTAATACTCCAGATGATAAAATTTTATCTAAATTAGACTCTGCGTTTAATGAAAAGGGTAAAAAAGCAAATAATACAATTAATAATAATTTTTTCATAATTTTTATTTAACTTATTTAAGATCTAAATGAGACTATAATCTTGACGCACTATCATTCATCCAAGAGAATAAATGTTCAGAAAAAGAGCGCCTTACGAACAAATTGACCTCATTTTGATTTTGATTGTGAATAATAACATCGACTTTTGCGATAATTGTTTGAGTTACAGATCCAATTTTGTATCTAAATTCATTAAAATTAAAAGGTGATCCAGTCTGAAATAAATCGTAGATTTTATCTCCTTTTAGAGTGATTCTAGCATATTGGTCTGTAACATCTATCACAGCTCCTAAATTTAATTTGCATATATTCTTATTTAAAAGTGTTTCTGTATCGTATGTATTTGTGTTTTCTTTAACAACACTGTTTGAAAAAATCATCCATTCATCAGGACTTAACCATAAAGCTGTCAATTTTTCACTTTGAGTCGAGGTGTTAGCTTTTGCGGGTAAGACCATATTTAAAGATTTACCAACAGCTGATAAAAAGTTTCTTTTTTTTCCTCTTATTATTAATTTCATAACTGGATTTATTTCACTCATTTGCAACCCTTGATATGATTTTTCTTCTTTTATTACTTGATTATAAGTTAGCATTTAATCTTTCTCCTTCTTTATCTAAAAAAACAGGATCAGCTACAGTCACATTTATATTTTTATTTTCCATCGGGATAATTAACTTCTGTCCAAGCATTTTTTTTCCACCTTTAACTACTCCTAGAGCAATAGATTTATTTAAGTTTGGACTATAGTAGCTTGAAGTAACATGGCCTAACATTTCAATAGGTGATTTTTTAATATCAGCAACTATCTGTGCACCTTCCTCTAAAACTTCCTCAGGATTTTCAGTGAGTAAACCAACTAATTGTTTTCTGTCATCTTTTATTGTGTCTGATCTATACAGTGATCTTTTTCCAATGAAGTCATATTTTTTCTTACTCACTATCCAGTCCATTTGTAAATCAATCGGAGTCATGGTTGCATCTGTATCTTGCCCAACTATTATAAAACCTTTTTCAGCTCTTAATAAATGCATTGTTTCTGTTCCATAGGGAGTGATATTAAAATCTTTGCCAGCCTCTATACATTTTTCCCAGACAGATTTTCCATAATTTGATTGAATATTGATCTCATAACTTTGTTCTCCAGTGAAACTAATTCTCATCACTCTACATTTTATCTGATCAATTTTTGCGTTTTTAAATGACATATGTGGAAATTTTTCATCAGAAAAATCTAAATCAGGAATAACTTTAGATACAATTTTTTTACTATGCGGACCGCAAACACTTATAGTTGCATAATGATCAGTTACAGATGATAAGTAAACATCCAGTTCAGGCCACTCTGTTTGAAGATAATCTTCAAGTTTTCCTAATACGTTTGCAGCCCCACCAGTGGTAGTAGTCATTATATAATGGTTTTCATCTAACCTGCTTGTCACACCATCATCATATACCATGCCATCTTCGTTTAGCATTAATCCATAACGACATTTACCAATAGCAAGTTTTGACCAAGCATTGGTATATACACGGTTTAAAAATTCCGAAGCATCCGTTCCTTGAATGTCAATTTTCCCCAAAGTGGATGCATCTAATATACCCGCACACTCTCTAGCTGCTTTACTTTCTCTTTGTACAGCCTGGTGCATATTTTCATTTGCTTTAGGATAGTACCAAGCCCTTTTCCACTGACCCACATTTTCAAACTTGGCATTATTCGTAACATGCCAATCATGAATAGGCGTACGCCTAATTATATCAAAAAACTCTCCCACATTTCTTCCAACTATAGTTCCAAAGGTAAGCGGTGTATAAGGTGGTCTAAAAGTTGTGGTCCCGTGTTCACCCATTTTGGTCCCTGCAGTTTCAGAAATAATCCCTAAAGCATGCATATTACCAAGTTTACCCTGATCAGTGCCCATGCCGGTTGTAGTATATCTTTTTACATGTTCTATTGATCTAAATCCCTCTCTAAGCGCTAATTTAATGTCTTTGGCAGTTGCATCGTTTTGATAATCAACAAAAGATTTAGTTTTTCCTAATATTTTATCTGATGGCAACAACCAGATATTTCTTTTTGATTTATTTATTCCTGTGATGATCTCAAAAGTATTATAATCTATATCATTAATATTAAGAAATTTTTTGACAGATAATATTGTGTTTGTTGTGATTTCCTCTAAGCTAAAATCTCCATTACAGGATCCAATACTCAACTGATCTGAAGGATATTTATTTGGAATAAAAACTTGATCATTTTCTCTAAATTTTAATTTACCTCCTGATTGTGTAAATAAATGAACCGCTGGAGTCCATCCGCCTGACACACCCAAAGAATCACAACTTAGTTTTATTTTTTTACCAATTACCTTTTGCCCATCTTTAGAGAGCTGCATAATTGATAATCCATTAATTCTTTTATAACCATATGTATCAACAACCGTGTAACCTTTGAAAATTTTGATATTATTCTTCTCTACTTCATAAGACAGTTTAGAAACTATTTCCTCTCTATTATCGATGATTGCATTAACCTTAATCCCTCTTTGTACCATACTCATAGCTGTTTCGTATGCAGTATCATTATTTGTAAATAAAATATTATTTTCACCACATGCAACACCGTATAAATCGATATACTTCTTCACTGCAGAAGATAATAAAATTCCTGGGCGATCATTGTTATCAAATATTAGAGGCCTTTCTATTGCGCCAGTAGCACTAATAACTTTTTTTGCTCTAATCTTTAACAGTCTATGTCTTACTTTGTTCTTTCTTTGACTAATTGGTAAATGATCAGTGAGATTTTCACGAGCTAATAAAAAATTGTATCCATGAAAAGCTGCTACACTAGTTCTTGTTTTAATTTCTAAATTTTTTAATTTAGATATTTCATTAATTTCTTTTTCTAACCATGAACTAGTTATTTGATTATTAATTTTTAAAAATTCTGAGTTATCATAAATTGTTGATCCACCTAAAAATGATTTTTCGTCTACTAAGAGAGTTTTTAAACCATTTTTAGCTGCCATTTTAGCTGCCATTATTCCTGATATACCAGCCCCAATTATTAAAACATCGCAGTGAATATATCTATGTTCATAAATATCAGGATCAGCTTCTTTAGGTGACTTCCCTAAACCTGCCGATTTTCTTATAAAGTATTCATATTTTTCCCAAAAACTTTTAGGCCACATAAAAGTTTTATAATAAAAACCAGCTGGCAGAAGAGGGGACAGAATATTATTAATTCCGCCAATATCAAAATCTACACTTGGCCAACAATTTTGACTGGATGCAACTAAACCTTCGTAAATCTCAATTTCTGTAGCCCTAACGTTTGGCTCGGTTCTGGAAGTGTTATCATGCAACTGAATAATTGCGTTAGGCTCCTCTGAACCAGCCGTCATAATTCCACGAGGCCTATGATATTTAAAACTTCTTCCTACAAGATGAACATCGTTAGCTAATAGGGCGGATGCTAAAGTATCACCTTTATAACCATAATATGTTTTATTATTAAATTTGAATGAAATTCGATAAGTTTCATCTACCAGTTTACTTGATTTAAATCTTAAATTTTTAGACATTGGTCATTTTACAGGTGGCTTTTCACCCATCTTATAAACTGCTTTGATTTGGTCATTTGAAGTATCTCGAGCAATATTGAACCACTTTCTACAACCGTGAGCATGATTCCATCTTTCGAATTGAACACCTTTTATATTTTTTCTCATAAATAAAAATTCAGCCCATTCATCATCACTCAGCTCTGTTGGTTGTTTAGGTCTTTCTATATGAGCTTCACCCCCAGCTTTAAATTCGCTTTGTTCTCTTTCACCGCAAAAAGGACAATTAATTAAAAACATTAGTGTGCAACTGCAGCTGCCCCATGTTCGTCGACTAAATCACCACTTATAAATCTATTCAAGTTAAATGCAGCATTGAGTTTATGAGGTTCGTCGTTAGCAATTGTGTGAGCAAATAAATCTCCCGAACCTGGAGTGGCTTTAAATCCTCCTGTTCCCCAACCACAATTAAAATATAAACCTTTTACTGATGTTTTACTTATTATTGGACTCGCATCTGGACATATATCAACAATTCCACCCCACTGACGCAGCATTCTCATTCTACTAAAAATTGGATACAATTCTAGTATTGCATTTAAAGTTCCTTCCACAATATCATGACTTCCTTTTTGGGAATAAGATATATAATCATCTGTTCCAGCACCAATAACTAGTTCTCCTTTATCAGATTGACTTACATAAGCATGAACTGCATTTGACATTACAACAGTATCAATAATTGGTTTAACTGGTTCAGATACTAAAGCTTGAAGTGGTTTGCTTTCTAGAGGTAATTTTAATCCTGCCATATTTGCTATAACACTAGAGTGACCAGCAGCTACCACACCAATTTTTTTGGCTTTAATAAATCCTTTAGTTGTTTCTATTCCTTCAACTGCATCACCATTTCTTTTTATTCCTTTTACTTCACAATTTTGAATAATATCCACACCCATTTCGTCAGCACCTCTCGCATACCCCCAGGCAACGGCGTCATGTCTAGCTGTACCCGCTCTTCGTTGAAGAGTGCCACCTAAAACTGGATAACGAATATCCTGTGAAGTATTTATAATTGGACAAAATTTTTTAACTTGTTCAGTGTTCAAATAAACTGCATCAATCCCATTTAATCGATTTGCATGGGTTCTTCTTTTTAAATCTCTTACATCTTGTAAATTATGAGCGAGATTCATGACACCTCTTTGACTAAACATAACATTATAATTTAGTTCTTGAGATAATCCTTCCCATATCTTGAGAGCATGATCATAAAGCCCAGCACTCGCATCCCATAAATAATTTGATCTAATAATTGTAGTATTTCTTCCTGTGTTACCACCTCCTATCCATCCCTTTTCAACAACAGCAATATTTCTCATGTTATGTTTTTTTGCTAGATAGAAAGCAGTTGCTAGTCCATGACCTCCACCACCAATTATTACTGTATCGTACTCTTTTTTTGGTTCTGGATCTCTCCACGCTCTCTGCCAATTTTCATGATAAGTAAAAGCATTTTTTAAAAGAGAAAAAAATGAATATTTATTTGACATAAGCTTTTATAATTTAAACGTTAATTTTTTATATGCTTCAAGATAAATAGTTTGAAAAGCTCTATCTTTCAAATCTTTTACTAAATCTAAATTTTCACCTTCTCCAAATTGACACACTTTAGCTGATGAAAAACCTGCATTTAATAATTCTCTTTTTAAAGTTTCTTTATCCCAAATATTAAGATGACCGTAATTACTAGTTAAATCTCTCATCGCATCACACGCATTTTGGAAACTTGAAAAGTATTTATCTTTTTTTTTCTCATTATAATTCTCGATAAACAAGTCAAGACCTGGTACAGTACATCTGAAGATTGACGACTCTTTTAAAACTCTACATATTTCTGACATTAAAAATTTTGCATCATTGAAATACAAATGCTCCAAAGTATGTTCGCTAAATGCACCTTCGTAAACATTATCTT
>CABXRL010000026.1 GCA_902514605.1 uncultured Pelagibacteraceae bacterium | reverse complement strand
GTAAAAGATGGCGTAGTCCAAAATAATGTTGAGTATTTATCAGCAATGGAGGAAACAAAATACACCATAGCACAAGCTAACACAAAACTAGATAAAAATGGAAAAATAGTAGAGGAGCTTGTCTCATGCCGGCAAAATCTTAATTTTTTATTATCAAAACCCGAAACTATTGACTACATAGATGTATCACCAAAACAACTAGTCTCAGTAGCAGCTTCACTTATTCCATTTTTAGAGAATGATGATGCTAACAGAGCTCTAATGGGCTCAAATATGATGAGACAAGCAGTGCCTTTATTAAAACCCGAGTCTCCTTTGGTTGGTACAGGAATAGAAAGCGATGTTGCTTTAGACTCTGGTGTAACGATTGTTGCAAAAAGAGAAGGTGTTGTAGATAAGATTGATGGTAAAAGAATTGTAATTAAAGCAACTGAGGAGACGGACTTTAGTAAATCAGGTGTTGATATCTATAATCTACAAAAATTTAAAAGATCAAATCAAAACACATGTATTAACCAAAGACCTTTGGTCAGAGTAGGTGATAAAGTCAAAGTAGGTGATATAATAGCTGATGGACCATCAACCAAACTAGGCGAGTTAGCTCTTGGTAAAAATGTTACCGTGGCATTTATGCCATGGCAAGGATATAATTTTGAAGACTCAATTTTAATATCTGAAAGATGTGTAACGGATGATGTTTTCACGTCTGTCCATATTGTTGAATATGAAATTATGGCCAGAGACACAAAATTAGGTGAAGAAGAAATCACAAGAGACATACCAAATGTAAACGAAGAAGCACTAAAGAACCTTGATGAGTCAGGTGTTGTTTACATCGGAGCCGAGGTTAATGCGGGAGATATTTTAGTTGGAAAAGTGACACCAAAAGGAGATTCTGCCTCTGGACCAGAGGAAAAACTTTTAAGATCAATTTTTGGAGAAAAAGCCATAGACGTGACTGATACTTCCCTAAGAATGTCAAGAGGGAGCAGTGGAACGGTAGTAGATGTTAGAGTTTTTAATAGACACGGAATTGAGAAAGATGAGAGATCAATCACAATAGAAAGGGCCGAGATAGAACAAGTACAACAGGATAAAATTGTAGAGGAAGAAATTTTAGAAAGAAGTATAAAACAAAGGGCATCCCAAATTTTGACTGGTTCTAAATTAAATAAAAAGTTAAAAGATTTAGATCAAGGAACTGAACTAAATTTAGATATAATTAACAATTTAGGAATAAATGATATCTTCAAGATTACAGATGGAGATACAAATCATGAGTCAACATTAGCACAATTAAAAGAGCAATATAATCAAGCCAAGCAAGATATAACTGAAAGATTTGAGGATAAAGTTTTAAAAATTAGAAGTGGAGATGATCTACTTCCTAGTGTTATGAAAATGGTGAAGGTTTTTGTTGCTATAAAAAGAAGATTAAGACCTGGTGATAAAATGTCAGGAAGACATGGTAATAAAGGTGTGGTCAGTAAAATTGTTCCAGTTGAAGATATGCCTTACAGAGAAGATGGAAGAGCAGTAGATATAGTTCTTAATCCTCTAGGTGTTCCAAGTAGAATGAATGTTGGCCAAATTTTAGAAACTCATTTAGGATGGGCTTGTAAAGAATTTGGTGAAGAAATAAAAAGATTAGTCAATGAAAATCAAAAAAAAATAGAAAAAACTGAAAAAATTTCAAATTTTTTAAAATCTGTTTATGGCGATGAAATATACAATGATAAAGTTGATAAGTTGAGTAAGACAGAATTTACAGACTTATGTGAAAATCTTCAAAACGGTGTTGCAATATCAACACCAGTTTTTGATGGTGCTAAAGAAAAAAATGTAACGGAAATGTTACAATTAGCAAAACTTCCAGGTTCAGGACAAACTTATCTTTGGGACGGAAGAACAGGAGAAAAATTTGATAGACCAGTTACGGTTGGTATTATCTATATGTTAAAATTACATCATCTAGTAGAGGATAAGATTCATGCTAGGTCAACTGGTCCATATAGTTTGGTAACACAACAACCTCTTGGAGGAAAAGCACAATTAGGAGGACAAAGATTCGGAGAGATGGAAGTATGGGCACTTGAAGCCTATGGTGCCTCTTACACTTTACAAGAGATATTAACGGTAAAATCTGATGATGTGGCTGGAAGAGTTAAGGTTTATGAAACAATTGTAAAAGGTGAGGAAAATTTTGAGTCTGGTATACCAGAGTCATTTAACGTTTTAGTAAAGGAAATAAAATCACTAGCATTAAATGTGGAGCTCAACTAAATGAAAAAAGAATTAACAGATCTGTTCAAAAATTCTGAAATTTTAGAGTCTCAAAACTTTAATAGTATAAAAATATCATTAGCTAGTCCTGAAAAAATAAAATCATGGACCTATGGAGAAATTAAAAAACCAGAAACTATAAACTATAGAACTTTTAGACCCGAAAAAGATGGATTATTTTGTTCAAGAATTTTTGGACCAATAAAGGATTATGAGTGCTTATGTGGAAAATATAAGAGAATGAAGTTTAGAGGGATTATTTGTGAAAAATGTGGAGTTGAAGTTACAAAATCAAATGTAAGAAGAGAAAGGATGGGCCATATTAATTTAGCAACACCCGTTGCCCATATTTGGTTTCTCAAATCTTTGCCAAGTAGAATTGCTTTAGCCGTTGATATGAAGTTAAAAGAGGTTGAAAGAGTTTTATATTTTGAAAATTTCATAGTTATTGAACCTGGGCTAACTGGTTTAAAGAAAAATCAACTTTTAAATGAAGAAGAACTAGCTAAATATCAAGATGAATTTGGGGAGGAGGCATTTTCTGCGGGTATAGGTGCAGAAGCAGTCTTGGAGATGTTAAAATCTTTAGATCTTGAATTAGAGAGAAAAAATTTAAGTAATTATATTAAAGAAACAAAATCTAAAGTTAATGAGGAAAGAGCGATAAAAAGATTAAAATTAATCGAGTCCTTTATCGAGACCGGGCAAAAACCTGAATGGATGATTATGACTGTTGTCCCAGTAATTCCTCCTGAATTAAGACCTCTTGTTCCACTCGATGGCGGAAGGTTTGCTACTTCAGATCTTAACGATTTATATAGAAGAGTAATAAATAGAAATAATCGTCTAAAAAGATTAATGGATCTTAAAGCTCCAGATATAATTGTGAGAAATGAAAAGCGTATGCTCCAAGAGTCTGTTGATGCATTGTTTGATAATGGAAGACGTGGAAGAGTAATAACTGGAACTGGAAAAAGACCATTAAAATCTTTAGCTGAAATGTTAAAAGGTAAACAAGGAAGGTTTAGACAAAATTTATTAGGAAAAAGAGTTGATTACTCTGGTCGATCTGTAATTGTTGTAGGGCCAGATTTAAAATTACATGAATGTGGTTTACCAAAGAAGATGGCACTAGAGCTATTCAAACCATTTCTATACGCCAGACTTAATAAATTAGGATTAGCTTCAACAATTAAACAAGCTAAAAAACTTGTTGAAAAAGAAACGAATGCAGTTTGGGATGCATTGGAGTTGATAGTTCGAGAACATCCGGTATTATTAAATAGAGCTCCAACACTTCATAGACTAGGGGTTCAAGCATTTGAACCTAAATTAATCGAAGGTGATGCAATTGAATTACATCCGTTAACTTGTGCAGCCTTTAACGCAGATTTTGATGGTGATCAAATGGCAGTGCATGTTCCTTTAAGTTTAGAGGCACAATTAGAGGCTAGAATCTTAATGCTTTCAACAAATAACATTTTATCTCCATCTAATGGTAAGCCTATAATTGTACCAAGTCAGGATATGATTTTAGGTATTTATTATTTATCCCAAGAACCAGTTACTGATAAATCAGCAGGATATTTTGTTGATGCAGATCAAATTGAATTTGCTTTATCTTCAGGTCAAATCAAAGTTCATAGTACGATTATATCTAGATTTGAAACGGTTGATGCAGAAGGTAAAAAGAAATTTGAAAAATATACTACTACTGCTGGAAGATTCTTATTAGCAAACTTATTACCAAAAAATTTCAATATTAAATTTTCTTTAATAGACAGATTACTTCCTAAAAAGACTGTTTCAGAGATTATTGACATTGTCTTTAGATTCTGTGGACAAAAAACAACTGTAATATTTTGCGATAAACTAAAAGACTTAGGTTTTAAGCATGCTTTTAAAGCAGGAATTTCTTTTGGAAAAGATGATTTAGTTATCCCAGAGAATAAAACTCAATTAATAGATGATACTAAAAAGCTAATTGCAGATTATGAAACTCAATATGCTGAAGGATTGATTACAAGAGGTGAAAAATATAATAAAGTAGTAGATGCTTGGTCGAAGTGTACAGATAAAGTTGCTGGAGAAATGATGAAGGGCATATCTGCTACTGAAAAAACTTCAGAGGGCTTAAAAATCAACTCTGTATTTATGATGGCCGATAGTGGAGCAAGAGGCTCAGCAGCTCAAATGAAACAATTAGCTGGCATGAGAGGTTTAATCGCAAAACCATCTGGAGAAATTATTGAAAGTCCAATTACTTCAAATTTTAAAGAAGGCTTAACTGCTCTTGAATATTTTAATTCTACTCATGGAGCTAGAAAAGGTTTAGCAGATACTGCACTTAAAACAGCTAGTTCCGGATATCTAACAAGAAGATTGTGTGATGTTGCACAAGATTTAACAATAACAAAGAAAAATTGTGATAATCCAGGCTTTATAGAGCTCACAGAAATTTTAGAGGGTGGAAATGTTGTAGTTAGTTTATCTGAAAGATCTTTAGGAAGAGTTACAGCATCAGATGTAAAACATCCTTTGACTGGAGAAATAATAATTAAAAAATCAACAATGATAGATGAAGCCGGATGTGATAAAATTGATTCAGCAGGTATCAAATCACTTAAAGTTTTCTCGGTAATGACATGTAGTTCTAAAGAAGGTGTTTGCGCTACCTGTTATGGAAGAGATTTATCAAGAGGTAAAATGGTACATGTGGGTGAAGCTATTGGAATGATTTCTGCACAGTCAATTGGTGAACCTGGAACTCAATTAACGATGAGAACTTTCCACGTTGGAGGAACCGCATCTGTAAAACAAGATTCTCAAATCGTAACAAAAAATGATGGAATATTAAAAATTATTAATTCAAACATTTTGGAAGACTCTAAAAAGAATTTGATTGTTATGGGAAGGAATACTCAACTTTCTATTGAAGATGATAATGGTGTACAGGTTGCAATCTATAAAGTTGCATATGGCTCTAAGGTATTTTTTAAAAATGGTGATAAAGTAAAAGCTAACACAAAAATATGTGAATGGGATCCATATACAACACCTGTAATTGCTGAAAAAAGTGGAACAGCAAGTTATGTAGATTTAATTGATGGTATATCAATTCAAGAGACAACTGATGATGCAACTGGTATCTCATCTAAATCAGTTGTTGATTGGAGATCACAATCAAAAAGCTCTGATCTAAAACCTAGAATAACTCTAAGAGATGAAAAGGGTAACGTGATTAAAAAAGCAGATGACAATGAAGCAAGATATTATTTAGTTCCAGATTCAATCTTGTCAGTAAAAGATGGGCAAAAAGTTTCAGCAGGAGATGTAATAGCAAGATTACCTAAGGAAACTACTAAAACAAAAGATATTACTGGAGGGTTACCAAGAGTAGCAGAATTATTTGAAGCAAGAAAAGCTAAAGATAGTGCAATAATTGCAGAAAATGATGGTCAAGTAGTTTTTGGAAAAGAGGTTAGAGGCAAACAAAGAGTTTCAATAGTACCAGAAGACGGAGCTGAACCTTCAAACTATTTAATTCCTAAGGGAAAACATATTAATTTTAATCAAGGTGAAAAAATTAAAAAAGGTGAATATTTATTAGATGGTCAGCCGTTACCTCACGATATATTAAGAATTATGGGTATTAAAGATTTAACAGAATATTTTGTTAATCAAGTTCAAGAAGTTTATAGGTTACAGGGAGTTATAAT
>CABXRL010000025.1 GCA_902514605.1 uncultured Pelagibacteraceae bacterium | reverse complement strand
AAATTTTTTAGAATATTCCAACTCAATAACTTCTGCGATTTTTTTTTACTCTAATTATTTTTTTTATTTTCAAGGTCTTCTTTATAGCTCTGAGGATAGTCTACTAAAACCCCTTTTGCACACTTGGTCTTTAGCAGTAGAGGAACAATTTTATATAATATTTCCTTTAGCAATAATCTTATTTTTTAATTTTATTAAAAAAAATTTTATTAAATTTTTCTTAATCCTTTTATTTCTTTTCTTTATTTTATCTATGTTAATAACTTATAGTAATAGCATATTAGGTTTTTATTCAAATTTTTCTCGTTTTTGGGAAATTTTATTCGGGTCTTTATTAGCAGTTTTTGAAATAGAGAATAAAAAATTAAATTTAAAACATGGAAGTTTATTACCTTATTTAGGAATTTTTTTAATTTTAGCGTCATACTTTTTATTTAACAAATTTACACTACATCCTTCTTATTTAACTTTGACCCCAATTTTAGGGGTATTTTTAATTATTCACTATATAAAAGAAGATCAAAAGATTTATAAGATCTTAACTAATAAACTTTTATCAAAAATTGGTATATGGTCTTATTCACTTTATCTTTGGCATTATCCTATTTTTGCATTTGCAAGAAATAGAGGAAAAATATTAAGTGATTTTGATAAATTAGAGTTACTTTTGTTAACTTTTTTTCTTTCTATTCTTTCTTACTATCTTGTAGAAAAACCATTTAGAAAAATAAAAATTGAAAAAATTAATATACTATTCACATTTTTGTTTTTTTTTATAATAATTTTATGTTCATTTAGTTTTTTTTCAAAAATAAACAATGGTTTTGAGGATAGAGTTCACGTAATTTTAAAAAATTTATCTAGAGTTAATTTATGGGAAAAATTAAATGATGATAAGGGTATTTGTTTCGACAGATTAGACAATTTTTGTAATTTTAATTCCAAAAATAAAAAAACTGTTTTCTTAATAGGAGACTCTCATCTCGAAGTGCTTGGTCATAACCTGCTAAAGAAACTTCCAAATTACAACTTTATTTCAATTAATAGAACTGACTGTATTTATTTGCCAAATGTTAAAAAGTTATACCTAAATAATTCTAAAGAGTTTGATAACTGCACTTTATCCAGCAAAAATAAAATTGACGAGTATATAAATTCTAAAAATAATTCTATTATTATAATTGGTGGAAGATTTCATAAACATTTAAATAAAAAAGGAGAAGAATGGAGATACGAAACTATAAATAACAAAACTATTAAAGAAAATTTTAAAGCATCATTAATTAATATTTTAAGTGAAAATAAAGTAATTTTAGTTTACCCAATACCATCTGTTAATTTTGATATCACCAAAAGAATTATGAATGAGATACCCAAGAATACGTTTAAAGCAACAGAGTATTTAATTCAAAACCCATTCACAACGAATTATAGTGATTACATTGATGAAAATAAAAAAGTAATAGAATTTTTTAATAATATAAACCATAAAAATTTATTGAAAATATACCCTGATAAAATTTTTTGTGATATAAATGTAGCAAAAAAATGCTTTACCCACGAAGGTAAAGATATTTTTTATTCGGATAATCATCATTTATCAAATGCAGGGGTAGAAAAAATAAATAATGTCATTTTTCAAAAAATTATTAGATCTGTTTCTACAAATTAACGATTATTTTGAAAAATTAATTAACCTTTTCCACGCCAAGGGATTGTTTTATCTATTATTTTTCTTAAAGTCACATCAAACAATAAACCAAGCATTCCCATTATAAAAATAGTTATCCAAATTACTTCATATTGAAAGTATTTTTTAGCAACATTTTCCACAAACCCAATACCTGTTGTACCTGCTAAAAACTCTGCAGCAACCAATGTTCCCCAACACATTCCTACCGCAACTCTTATACCAGTTAGAATTTCTGGTAGTGAATTTGGAAAGATTACATATCTTAAAATCTGTTTCTTTGATGCACCAAGTGAGTGAGCAGCATGAATTTTTGAAAGCTGTGTGCCAGATGCTCCCGCTCTTGCTGAAATGATCATTATAGATAAAGAGACCATAAATAATAAAAATACTTTTCCAGTATTATCTATACCTAAAACTGAAATGATCAATGGCGCCCAAGCTAACGGAGGAACAGGCCTATAAAGCTCTATTAAAGGATCAAAGAAACCTTTAGCAAATCTATTTAATCCCATGAATAGTCCAAGCGGAACACCAATAAGAATTCCAAAAACTAATCCTAAAAACACTCTTAAAAAAGAATCCCAAATATGCCCGTAGGGCACTGGTATTTTAAAAAGTTTAAAGTCACCAGTAACGAATTTAAGAACTTGGCCTTTAAAGTTTTGTTTAACTATTCCATCTTTGGTGTGTACAGGATATTCACCTGGTAAAATATCAGCTATCCAATCAGGCAAAATAAAACCAATTATTTTGCTAACATCTACCATATCTATCCAAAGAAGAGGAATATCTTTATATCCTACACTTGGTTTTGACATTAGGATAAATTTATTAAAAGTATCTGATGGCTTTGGTAGCCATCTACCTGAACCTTGTTCAGAACAACTTGGACCACTAGCTACAATAGTCCCTGCAGGAAATAAAAAAATATCAATTAATCTTAAACCACCTTGAGTTTGTACTTTTGCATCATCAAATTTGACAATAGCGTCTTCCATTTTATCTAGAGCGTTAGGTGGATAGATACTTGCAAATTCAATTCTCCTTGCAATTTTTACAATATTTTTGGCATAAGTTGATGCCACCTCTTGTGTTTCACCTAAACCTTTTCGGTAAGCCTTAATTTCAGATTTGATATTTTGAATTTGAGTTTTGAATTGAGGATTATGATTTCTTAATTTAAAAAATTCATCGCTGATCAAATTTAATTCTTTTGCTGCAGCATCAAATTTCAACCCTCTATCTGTTTCTGGTACTAGGGGAACTTCCAAAGTATTTTCTATTGATCCAGTTCCTGAACTTACCTTAACAATACCCCATCCACCTTGCTCCTGTACTGCTTTACGTCTTTCATTAAGTTGCTGCTCAGTTTCAAATGGATAATCTGGTTTTTGAAAGTTTTCAGTTAATAAATTAATTTTACCTGTAATACTGTTTATTTTTTCTTTAGTTTCATTTTCAAGCAAGTCATCATTAGTTAATAATGGAATTAATTGATTTGTTTTGTTTATAAATTCAGCAAGGATAACTTTTTGTTGATTGTTTAATTCTTCAGAATTTTTAATCTCCTCAAGTATCTTCCTCAGATTATTATTTTCTTTTCTAATTTGTGAGGTGCTTTTTAATTCTCTTTCTTCAATAGGAAATTGATATTTAAGTCCTAACAAAGAGTCGTTTACTTTTGCAACTTGACATAGTTCGTTTGCAGATTTTGGATAAAACCCTTTTGCTATATCCCACGAATAATAAAGCCAAATTAAAAGAAGAAAGCTACTACCTACAATAATCCAATGAGTACCACCTAAAGCTCTCTCAGGATTTCCAAATACTGCATCAATTTTTTCAGTTTTTATTAATCTTCTTCCATAAAGTATACAACCGATAACAGCAAAGAAAATTAAAAAAGTTATCACTTGAGTTAGCATTTAAATATCTTTCCCCATAATTTCTTCTTCCATATTCCAAATCATCTCTAAGATTTCTTCTCTTTTTTCGGAAAAATCTTTGTTTTTTTTAATTTCTCTTAAATCTTCTTTGAGCCCCATTGAGGCAAAAGGTAAATTATATTCTTTATGAATTCTTCCAGGTCTAGGAGCCATTACGTATAATCTTTCACCAAGCAATAAGGCTTCTTCAACTGAGTGGGTAATTAGAATAATTGTTTTTCCTGTCTCTTTCCAAATTTTTAAAACTAACGACTGCATTTTTTCTCTAGTTAAAGCATCAAGCGCTCCTAATGGTTCATCCATTAAAATTAAATCAGGGTCATTAATCAGACATCTTGCAAGAGCAACTCTTTGCTGCATTCCTCCAGATAATTGGTAAGTTGGAGTATTTCCAAAACCCTTTAATCCAACTATTTCTAACCATTCATCAACTTTTTTTTGAGTTTTAATTGGATCTTCATTTTTCATTCTTAACCCAAAATTTACATTTTCAGATACAGTCAACCACTCAAATAAAGCTCCTTGCTGAAAAACCATTCCTCTTTCAACTCCTGGGCCATCTATCTCTTTATTGTTTAATTTAATGTTTCCTGAACTCGGTCTTATAAATCCTGCAGTAATATTTAACAAAGTTGTTTTTCCACAACCTGATGGACCCAGTACAGTTAATAGCTCTCCTTTTTTAAGTGTAAAATTTAAATCTTTTAAAGCATGAACTGTATCTCCCTTAGGAGTTTTAAAAATCATATTTAGATTTTGAGAAATTAAATCACTCATAAAAATCTTTATATTAAAATTTACGATAAAAAAATAGGCACCAATTTTATAAAAATTGGCGCCTATTTAAATTTTTTTTCTACCTTTTAATTATAGAGGTAAAAAACTAGTGTCTACATTTCCTCTTGGTGTTCCCATACCATCTAGGAACGCCTTAAGATTTCCACTTTCCATGGACTGTTTAGTTTCTTCTGGTGAAAGAAATTTAAAGCCACTTAAAGTTTCTTTCATATCAGCAACTTTCATTTCAGAAGCTTTTGACATTGAATTCATATCAGCTTTACCAGCCTTATATCTAGCATTAGCTTCATGAGTTACTTCAATAAAAGTTCTTAGCATTCCAGGATTTTCCTTCATAAACTTTGTAGTTACTGAAGTAATATCTATACCTAAGATACCAGCATCTCTTGCTTCTTGTACTGTAAGCAATCTAGATCCAACCGCAGTTGCAGCTTTAATTGAGTTACCACCGAATAAACATGCCATAGCAACATCACCGCTAACTAATGCAGCAGCTCCTTCTTCAGGATCCATTTGAATAATGTCCATTTTACCTCTGTCAGCTCCAACAACTTTCATACTTTCATCAAAAACGTATTCAGCCATTGTACCTAGCGGAACAGCAACTTTTTTACCTTCCAATTCAGTTGCATTTGCTTTGGTAATACCAGATGCATTAGAAGTAACACAAGTTGTTCCTCCCATTCCGTATTCCATTGCAATATCAACTAATTTAATTGGTGCTTTAGATTTTACAGCATTTATAAATGGAACTAATCCCTGAGAGTAAGAAATATCAATATCTCCTGCTAACATAGCATCAGTCATTGCTCCACCATTAGTGAAGTTTGTCCATTTAACTGGAACACCTAGTGCTTTAGCGAATGCTTTTTTTTGCATGTCCTCCAAGTTTGGACTTGGCCATTCTAGAAAGTAAGCCACCCTAACTTCATTTGCCGCAGAATTAGCAGCTGAAATACTTAAGTTAAGAGCAACAAAACATCCTAAAAGAAAACTTATTATTTTTTTCATTTATTCCCCTATCTTTAATTATTTAAATGCAGATATTTAAATTCAATTTTGGATAGAAGTAAAACAAAATATCCCTAGGGGCTGCTTTGCAAAAATTTCAATTGTACAATTAAAAGTTGTATAGTAAGGTTTGTTCAATTTGAGTTTTAAAAATTTATAGCAAACAGTCAAATTTAGTCTATGAATTCAATAATACTTAAATTTAATTAAAATTATGAGCTCAGAAAATAGAATAAATATACCAAATTCTCTAAACGAACATTGGATGCCATTTACATCCAATAAAGATTTTAAAAAAAACCCTAGATTAATTACAGAGGCAAAAGGTGTTTACTTAAAAACCCATCATGGCAAAACACAAATTGATGCAAGCTCGGGCTTATTTTGTAATCCTCTTGGTCATGGCAGAAAAGAGATCACAGAAGCAGTTACAAAGCAACTTGAAACCCTAGACTATGCCCAACCTTTCCAACAAGGTTTTGGTGGCTCTTTCGAATTAGCAACAAAAATTTCAAAACACACACCTGGTGATTTGAATAAAATTTTTTACACTATTTGTGGATCAACTGCTGTTGAAACAGCTTTAAAAATTGCAATTGCTTACCATAGATCTAAAGGCAAAGCAGAAAGATTTAGATTTGTTGGTAGAGAACGTGGTTACCATGGAATGAACATTGGTTGTATTTCTGTAGGCGGAATGATTAATAATGTTAAAACTTTCGCAAGTGTTCTTATGCCAGGAGTTCAACACATGAGACATACTCATTTACCAGAACATAAATTTGTTAGTGGACAGCCAGAGACAGGTGCGGATAGGGCAGATGATTTAGAGAGAATTGCAATGAATTTTGGTCCTGAAAACATAGCAGCTTGTATAGTTGAACCAATAGCTGGATCGACAGGAACATTAGTTCCACCTAAAGGATATTTGCAAAAATTAAGAGAGACATGTGACAAGCACGGGATACTTTTAATTTTTGACGAAGTAATCACTGGATGGGGTAGAACAGGATCTTCTTTTGCGAGTATTGAATATGGGGTAACACCTGACATTATGACTATGGCAAAAGCAACTACTAACGGAGTTGTACCAATGGGTGTTGTTGCATGTAAAGATGAAATTTATGACTCAGTAATGGATGCTTCACCAATGGGATCAGTTGAGTTATTTCATGGATATACTTACTCAGGAATTCCAGTAGCTGTGGCAGCAGCATTAGCTGTACAAGATATTTTTGAGAAAGAAGATATATTTGAAAGAGCGAAAAATTTAGCACCTTATTTTCAAAAGGGTTTG
>CABXRL010000024.1 GCA_902514605.1 uncultured Pelagibacteraceae bacterium | reverse complement strand
AAGGGATCATTTTTTCTAATTTCTTGGTCTTTTTTTATTAAAATCTCTATGATTTCAACGTTTTTAAACTCTCCAATATTTGGAACTTTTATATCCTTTTTTGACATATCATAATTTTGTTGGCATAGATTTATTGGTATCAATATTGTATTTTTTAATCGCGCCATTAACAAATTTGGACGCTATTAACTGCTCTTTCGCCAATATACTCAAACCATAAACAACAACATGCTCCTTATCAACCTCAAAAAATCTTCTTAAATTTTTTCTCGTATCACTTCGCCCAAATCCATCTGTGCCCAATGAATAAAAATTTTTATCTGTATAAGGCCTAATTTGATCAGAATTCATTCTCATGTAATCTGAAGCTGCTAGTATCGGGCCTTCGGTTTTACCTAGGCATTTTTCAACATATGATTTTTTTTTGTTCCTTATCTGGATTTAATAAATTGTATCTTTCTATTTCTAAACCGTCTCTTCTCAACTCATTAAAGCTTGTGACACTCCAAACCTCACTATCTATTTGATATTCATTCTGTAATATTTCTGCTCCTGCTATCATTTCTCGTAAAATCGCACCTGATCCTAAAAATTGTATTTTCGTTTTTTTATATTTATTAAATTCTTTTATTTTATACATGCCCTTAAGTATTCCTTCCTCACAATTTTTATCTTTTGGCATCTCAGGGTGGGAATAATTTTCATTCATTGTGGTTATGTAATAAAAAATATTCTCGTTTTTTTCATGCATTCTTTTTAAGCCTTCTCTAAAAATTACTGCTAATTCATAATGGAATGTTGGATCATAAGATTTACAATTAGGAATAGTTGATGCCATCAAATGACTATGTCCATCTTGATGCTGCAAACCTTCTCCAGCTAAAGTGGTTCTTCCTGCTGTCGCACCAATTAAAAACCCTCTAGATTGACTGTCTGCTCCAGCCCATGCTAAATCTCCTATTCTTTGAAAACCAAACATAGAATAAAACAAATATATTGGTATCATTTCAATATCATGATTTGTATAAGATGTTCCTGCCGCTATCCATGAAGACATAGCACCAGCTTCTGTAATTCCTTCTTCTAAAACTTGACCACTTTTTTCCTCTCTATAGGAACTTAATTGCGCTGAATCTTCCGGCTCATATTTTTGTCCCTCATGAGCATATATTCCAATTTTTTGAAAAAAACCCTCCATGCCAAATGTCCTTGCCTCGTCTGGAATAATAGGAACAAGCCTTGGAGCCACATTTTTATCTCTTAAAAGACTTGTCAACATTCTGACTAAGGCCATTGTTGTAGACATTTCTTTTTTACCAGTAGACTCCGTCATATTATCAAATATATTTTTTGCTGGAGCTTTAATAGATTTGGCAAAAGTTGTTCTTTCTGGAATAAAGCCACCTAATTGTGATCGTCTTTCTTTAATGTATTTGATTTCTTCAGAATTTTGACCAGGTTTATAATATTCTATATTTCTTACCTGCTCATCAGTCAACGGAACATCAAATCTATCTCTATAATACATCAAATCATCTATATCTAATTTTTTTGTTTGATGAGTTGTATTAACGCTTTCTCCACTTTTGCCCATTCCGTACCCTTTGATAGTTTTTGCAATCACTACCGTAGGACTACCAGTGTTTTTTGTTGCTTTATCATAAGCAGCAAAAACTTTATGAGGGTCGTGTCCCCCTCTATTTAATCTCCAAATATCTTTATCTGAAAGACTTGATACTAATTCTTTAGTTTCTAGATATTTACCAAAAAATCTTTCTCTAACATATGCACCGTCTCTCGCTTTTATTGCTTGATATTCTCCATCGACAGTCTCATTCATGACTTTGATGAGATGCCCTGTTTTATCATTTGCTAGCAACGAGTCCCAATAAGATCCCCAAATTACTTTAATCACATTCCAGCCAGCTCCTCTGAAAATTCCCTCTAATTCTTGAATTATTTTACCATTGCCTCTCACTGGTCCATCAAGCCTCTGTAAATTACAATTTACTACAAAAATTAAATTATCTAGTTTTTTCTCTAGAGGCCAAACCAATTGCACCTAAAGATTCTGGCTCATCCATTTCGCCATCTCCCAAAAATGCCCAAACCTTTCTACCCTCGTCTTTTATTAACCCTCTATTAATTAAATATTTCATGTATCTCGCTTGATAAATTGCTAACATTGGGCCTAAGCCCATCGACACAGTTGGAAACTGCCAAAAGTTCGGCATCAACCACGGATGAGGATAAGATGACAGACCCCCAGGTTTAACTTCTTGTCTAAAACTATCTAATTGTTTTTCGTTTAGCCTACCCTCTAAAAATGCCCTTGCATACATGCCAGGTGCACTATGACCCTGAAAGTAAATTAAATCTCCTCCAAATTTATTATTTTTTCGCTCTCCAAAAATGATTCATTCCAACATCATAAAGTGTTGCAGCAGATGCAAATGTACCTATGTGCCCTCCTAATTCAGGAAATCTTTTATTTGCTCTCACTACCATAGCTGCAGCATTCCATCTTATTAATGATCTTATTCTTCTCTCTATAATTTGAATTTTTTTATTCTCTTCCATACTTTTTACCTCTTTAGTAAATTCTAAGATTTGATTGGCGTTTTCCTCAATTATTTTACTTTCAATAATTATTTCTTTTACGTTTTGCTTGCTTGCGCCTAAATTTAAAAGTGCTTCTTCTATAATTTTTTCTTCCTCGATTGAAAAATTTTCATCAATTTTTGCCGCATGAATTAGTAGAGCGGCTATTTTAATTAAATCCTCATCTTGATTTTTTTTATTTTTGAAAAACATATTTTTTTTAATTAAAATTTAAGTCTTTTAAAACTCCAAAAGGGTTTTCCTTTAAAACTTTCCTATTTTGTTTTTTGAAACTCTTTTTAGGTATATACTTAAAAAAAATCTCACTTTCTCTACTTATTATCTTATAATTCATACTTTTAAGAAGTTTTTTAAAATTGTCTTTGCTACAGCCCAATAAATTTAACATTTCTGGAATCATCTTAATTTCTTTATTTTTTTCAGAATTAGAATTAATTATTTGCATAAATAGTCTTTCTAGGATGTCAATTCTTACATAAACATTATCAAACTTTTCAAAACCACACAGCAACATGAAGTTTTTGTTTTTTATTTTATCATCATTTATAAAGTTCAGTCCAAATATTGGTGGACTAAGATCAAAGTATTTTTGATGATAATTTTTCCACAGTAAGGTTCTAAGTGAGACAGGATCAGGTTTAATTAGTTTATGTAAAAAAATATGATATCTTCCAAATTTAACTCCTAAATTTCTCAAAGTTTTTCTTTCATTTTGCCCCAAGTTTTTTAAGAATTCGGCAACCTGATCTCTTTTGAGCACACCATTATTTTCGTATAATTGGTAAGCAAGTGCTTTTACTGAGGAATTTTTTTCTTCTAAATACTTTAAATCAACAAGACTTTTTAATGTTGTATCTATTTTATTTTCAATCCATTTTGTTAAATATTTAATTAGTTTCTGTCTTTGGTTTTGATCTAAAATGTCATCTACCATCAACTCAATTTTTGGGTTCAAATAATCTTTACCCGAAACTAGCCTTCCAATAGTAAAGTTGTCCCAATAAATTTTAAAATCATTCTTCAATTCAATTAACCCGGTTTCAATTATAGATTGGATTCTTCTCTCTAGTTCCGGACCCACTGTTTGACGAGCAGCTTTTTTGAGAGATTTAATGTCAGTTTCTAGAGCACCTTTTTTAAAATCTAACTCTAATTTAAGACCATTAATTTTGCCAATGAACTGATTATCAATCATAACATCATTATTTTTTAAAATTTTAGTATCAAATTCCATATCTTGTTTTAATCCTCTAGCTAAAACACTTGCGCGTTTGTCTATAAATGTTTTTGTAAGTTCCTCATGAAGTTTGTCAGAAAGTTTATCTTCTAGCAATTTTGTTTTTTCTATCCAATAGTTTTGATTTTCTACCCAATTATTTTTATTTGAAACATAAGACCAAGTTCTTACATTTGCAATTCTATTTGAAATAGAATCTACATTTCCCTCTAATTTATCCAGTTTTATCAGTTGAAGACGCATATATTCGTTGGTGATTTTACCTTCGTTACTATTTAAATATTTAAAAACATTTGAGATTACTTCATAATGATTACCATAAGTTTTTTTTACAAAATCTGGTATTTGACAACATTCCCATAAAAGTTTTAATTTTTTTTCACTAAATTCAATTTTTTCAAGACTTTTATCTCTCAAAAAAAATTTTAAAGCTTTTTCATCCTCACATTCATGGATTTTTCTCAACCATTCTCTATTTGGTTTTTCATCTAGTGATTTTAAAAGTGTAGAAGGATTATTAAAATTTAAATATGAATTTCGCCAAAATAGATATTGAATTTCCTCGAATTTATGATTTTCTAATAATTCAACCTCCTCAGCGTTAATTTCTTTGCAATCGCCTGTAATACCGAAGCTACCATCATTTAAATATCTCCCTGCTCTTCCAGCTATTTGTCCGATTTCTGATAAACTTAATCTTCTTAATTTTTTTCCATCAAATTTTTTTAAATTAGAAAAGTAAATATTATCGAGATCCATATTTATTCCCATACCAATAGCATCAGTTGCAACTAAAAAATCCACATCATTTGATTGATAAAGTTCAACCTGAGCATTTCTTGTCTTTGGACTTAAAGAGCCCATTACAATGGCTGCTCCACCTTTTTGTCTCCTTATTAGTTCTGCAATAGCATAAACCTCTTCAGCTGAAAAAGCTATAATTGCTGTCTTTCTACTTATTCTAGAAATTTTTTTATATCCAGCATATGTAAGTTTAGAAAGTCTGTTTTTATTAATAAATTCTATATCATCATCTAATTTTGAAATAATATTCTTGATAATGTTTGATCCCATTAACATAGTAAGTTTATTCCCTCTTAAGTTTAACAACCTATCAGTAAAGATATGCCCCCGCTCATGATCAGCACACATTTGAATTTCATCTACTCCAACGAAGTCTAAGTGTTTATCGATAGGCATTGACTCAACAGTACATAAAAAATATTTTGCGTTATTAGGAATAATTTTTTCTTCACCAGTAATTAAAGCAACTTTATCTAAAGAAATTTTTTGAATTACTTTATCATACACTTCGCGAGCTAATAATCTCAGAGGAAATCCAATCATACCGCTTTCGAAAGAGAGCATTGTTTCAATAGCTAAATGAGTTTTACCGGTGTTTGTTGGACCAAGGACAGCTGTAATTTTATTTTTGTTCATTCCTGTTTTTAGTATGTTAAAATTTTTACCTACCAGATATAGTTGCTGTTAAAGAACAAAAATAGACTAAAACATGACCGAATCAGAGTATAAAAAGTTCTCATTTTAACTTCTAACTTTTTTAATTCTAGCATACTTAATATTTAACGATTATTAAAAAGTTAATTTAAGTTCTCTTAAGAATTTTCCAAATCCCTGTAGCAGAGGTAATAATTTTATTATCACATTTTAATTCGCAAAATAGAAAAACAAGTGTTTTAGTTTTTTTTAAAATTTTTACATTTCCTATTATTTCATCCCCAACTTTTGATGATCCAATAAATTTTAAATCTAAGGAAATTGTTACGCAAGGTGCGCTCTCTGCAGACCTATGTGCTGCTGTTCCTGCTCCTGCATCCACTAACGCTGATAAATATCCACCATGTGTTATTCCTGCTGCATTTAAATGATTGTCATTTATAGTAGATTTAAATTCAAATTCAGTATCTGAAATATTTCTAAATAAAACCCCACCATTATGTTTCATAAACCCTTGTTTGAGGCTGATTTGTTGAAAATCTTTAGACATATCTTTTTATAATACAAAAGTAAGAATTAATAAAATTATAAAAATTATTACAAAGAAATATATAACCGATCTTTGAAGAGAGCATTTTAGTAACCAATCAAACATATTTTTTTTAATGGTGCGCCTGCTAGGAGTCGAACCCAGAACCTCCTGGTCCGTAGCCAAGCGCTCTATCCAGTTGAGCTACAGGCGCTTTTTAAATTTTATTTAATTATAATACAACAATTTTTAGTGTATTTTAAATATAAGACAAATTTAAAATTAAATGAATAATAGATTAAAAGAAGTTGTGATTGTAGAGGCCATAAGAACACCTATCGGTACCTACAAAGGAGCGTTAAAAAACATTAAAGCACATCATCTTGGATCTTTAGTCATAAAAGAAGCATTAATTAGAAGTCAAATTGATAAAGGACAAATAGATGAAGTTATTATGGGACAGGTTTTAACTGCTGGAACAGGACAAAATCCTGCAAGACAGGCAGCAGTTGATGCTGGGATTCCTTTTTCTAAGCCCGCTCATATTATCAATCAAGTATGTGGATCAGGACTTAGAGCAGTAATATCAGGATGCCAATCAATAAAATTGAATGAAGCCGAGTTTGTTATATCTGGTGGACAAGAAAGCATGTCATTGGCACCACATTCAATATTTTATAGGGATCAGAAAAAAATTTTAGATAATAATTTAGTAGATACAATGATCCAAGATGGTTTGATTGATGCATTTAACAAGTATCATATGGGTGTGACGGCAGAAAATGTTGCAAAAAAATTTAACATATCAAGACAAGAACAAGATGAGTATGCTTTAAACTCCCAAAAAAAAACTCAAAAAGCGATTGAAAATGATGAATTTAAGAAAGAACTAATTAAAATAAAATTTAAAGGAACTACTCTTGATAAAGATGAACATCCTAGAGAAAATTTAACAATAGTTGATTTACAAAAATTAAAAACTGTTTTTAAAGAAAATGGGACAGTTACCGCTGGTAATTCGTCTGGTATTAATGATGGAGCAGCAGTATTGTTATTAACTTCTTTAGATAAGGCAAAAAAAAAATCTATAGAACCACTTGTAAAAATTGTATCCTGGGCATCAGTCGGTGTTGATCCATCAGTTATGGGATTAGGACCCATTGGAGCAGTAAGAGAAGCAATTAAAAAAGCAAATTGGAAAATCAATGATATTGAGTTATTTGAGATTAATGAGGCTTTTGCTTCTCAAAGCATTGCAGTTATAAAAGAATTAAATATAGATGAAAGTTTGGTAAATGTTAATGGTGGAGCAATAGCATTAGGACATCCAATAGGAGCGTCAGGCGCAAGAATATTAGTAACTCTTATCCATACGATGAAAAGATTAAATAAAAAAAAGGGATGTGCTACGCTTTGTATTGGGGGAGGAATGGGTATAGCGTTGTGTGTTGAAAGAAACTAAGAATTAATTTTTCTATATCTCTCCTCTAACAAAATTTTTTGTATCCAAGATTTAGCATCAATATTTGCACCAACTTTTGGCAGGATAAACACATTTAATAATTTTCTAATCATTTTATCGTTATGTACTTAAAGAATGTCAAAAAATTGAACAGAATGTGTTAAAATTTGTAATTTACTATATCTATAAGGGGTATAAAAACAAAGACAAATGAACGAAAAATTATTAGTTCCTGATATTGGAGAATTTGAAAATGTAGAAGTTATAGAGGTGCTAGTAAAAGAGGGACAAATTAT
>CABXRL010000023.1 GCA_902514605.1 uncultured Pelagibacteraceae bacterium | reverse complement strand
TATATCCGGTAAGGCTCTACTTACTATGACGCTCATAGCATAAGAAAGATAAGATGAGCTCATCTCATCATGTACAGATATTAATTTTATATTTTGATCTTTAGAGCTCTCTGATTTTTCCATAAACTTTAAAAGGGAATATCGTCATCCATATCATTTGATATTTGAGACATCTCTTCATTATTATTTGAAGACTGTGTAGTGTCGTTAGCAATTCCACCTCCAGAATTACCACCCCCGAGCATTGTTAAAGATGAATTGTAACCTTGGATAACTACTTCTGTAGAAAATTTATCCTGGCCGGATTGTTCGTCTTTCCATTTACGCGTAGTAATCTGACCCTCAACATAAATTTGAGCACCTTTTTTTAAATACTGTTGAACTACGTTTACCAACCCTTCGTTAAATACAACTATACGGTGCCATTCAGTTTTTTCTTTTTTTTCACCTGTATTTTTATCTTTCCAAGATTGACTTGTAGCTAAGCTTAACCTGGCAACATTTTTTCCGTTTACCATTTGTTTAATCTCTGGATCTGCGCCCAAACGACCAATTAAAAGTACTTTATTTAAACTTCCAGCCATAATATTTTAATATTTGTTATTTTAATTAATTAGAATTATACCACACTTTACTCTGAATATTAATTTTATTAAGTCAAAGCAACAAGAATTATGATTAAAAAGATAGTTATTAAGGGAGCTAAAGAACATAATTTAAAGAATATTTCTTTAGAAATTCCTAAAGATAAATTTGTAGTAATAACTGGCTTATCAGGGTCGGGAAAATCCTCACTTGCTTTTGATACAGTTTACGCAGAAGGTCAAAGAAGGTATGTAGAGAGTTTGTCCGCTTACGCTAGGCAGTTCTTGGACAAAATGAAAAAGCCTAATGTAGACTTAATTGAAGGATTGAGTCCAGCTATATCTATAGAGCAAAAAAATACATCTAAAAATCCTAGATCTACGGTTGCTACTGTGACAGAAATTTATGATTATATGCGTGTCTTATATGCTCGAGCAGGAATACCTTATTCACCATTTACTGGCAAACCAATAAAATCCCAAACAGTAACGCAAATAGTTGATAAGATCAAAACTTTACCAAAAAAATCAACTATTTACCTTTATGCCCCAATAGTTAGAGGACGAAAAGGTGAGTATAGAAAAGAAATTTTAAGTTTTAAAAAAAGAGGCTTTAGAAAAATTAAAATTGACGAAATTCTTTATGACATAGATAAAATTCCAGAATTAAATAAAAAGATTAAACATGATATTTCAATTCTAGTTGATAGAATTGTGTTAAACTCGTCTTTGGGAAATAGATTAGCTGAAGGTATTGAAACGTCTATAAATCTAGCAAATGGTTTGCTTTTTGTTGAGCATGAAGACGAAACCTTACCAAAAAAGTTTAGAAAATTGGAAAAATTAATATTCTCAACGAAATTTGCCTGTCCTGAAAGTGGTTTCACAATTGAGGAAATTGAACCTAGGCTTTTTTCTTTTAATAGTCCTTTTGGTGCATGTGAAGAATGTGAGGGAATAGGAATAAAACTCAATGTTGATCCAAACCTAGTAATTCCTAATGAAAAAAAAAGTATTGCTGATGGAGCAATAGAACCTTGGGCTAAAACTACTACACTATATTACGCCCAAACTTTAACATCTTTATCTAAGCACTATGGTTTTTCAATGGATGATAAATGGTTAAAACTTTCAAAAAAGATTAAGGATATAATTCTTTATGGATCAGATGAGGAGGAAATAAAATTTACATATGACGACGGTTATGAAAAATATTCTCATAAAAAAACATTCGAGGGCGTTATAAATAATTTAGAACGAAGATATCTTGAAACTGATAGTGATTGGAAAAGAGAAGAAATTGCTCAATATCAGTCTGATACAAAATGTGAAAGATGCAACGGTCATAGATTAAAAGATGAAGCGCTTTGTGTAAAAATTGATGGTTTACATATAAGCGAGGTTACAAAAAAATCAATTTTAGATGCTGCTAAATGGTTCGAAGATCTTAAAAATAAGCTTGATAAAAGACAATTTAAAATAGCAGAACATATTTTAAAGGAAATCAATGAGAGATTAAACTTCTTGTTAAATGTTGGGTTAGATTATCTAACGCTATCAAGAGAATCTGGAACACTTTCTGGAGGTGAAGCACAGAGAATAAGATTAGCTTCACAGATAGGATCAGGATTAACGGGTGTTCTATATGTTTTAGATGAACCATCTATTGGTCTGCATCAAAAAGATAATGTAAAACTTATTAATGCATTAAAAAGATTAAGAGATTTAGGTAATACAGTAATTGTAGTAGAGCATGATACTGAAACAATGGAAAACGCAGATCATATAATTGATCTAGGTCCGGAAGCAGGAAATAATGGAGGTGAAATTGTTGCTCAAGGGTCATTTAAAGAAATTAGTCAAAATAAAAATAGCATCACAGGCAAGTATCTTTCAAATAAACTAAAAATAAATGTTCCTTTAAAAAGAAGACTAGCAAAAAATGGAAGATTTTTAGAAATTACTGGAGCTACAGGAAACAATCTAGATAACGTAAACTTAAAAATACCTTTAGGTAGTTTAACTTGTGTCACTGGTGTATCTGGTAGCGGTAAATCTACTCTTGTGCTTCAAACTTTATATAATGCGCTTAACTTGACGTTAAACAATAATAAGTCGAGAAAAATTCCAAAACCTTTCAAAGGATTCAAGGGAACTGAATTAATTGATAAGATAATTGATATTGATCAATCACCTATCGGAAGGACACCTAGATCTAATCCAGCAACTTACACTGGTGCTTTTGGGCCAATTAGAGATTGGTTTACAGGATTACCAGAGTCAAAAACCAGAGGTTATAAACCCGGTAGATTCTCATTCAATGTTAAGGGAGGTAGATGTGAAGCTTGTGAGGGTGATGGTGTAATTACTTACGAGATGCATTTTCTGCCTGATGTATATATTCAATGTGATGAATGTAAGGGAACACGCTATAATCGTGAAACTTTAGAGATAAAATTCAAAGATAAAAGTATTGCTGATGTTCTAAATATGACTGTAGATGAGGGATGTGAATATTTTGAAAATATATCAAACATAAAAACGAAGTTATTAACTTTAAAAAAAGTTGGTCTTGGATATATCAAAATTGGTCAACAAGCTACAACCCTATCAGGAGGTGAGGCCCAAAGAATAAAATTAGCAAAAGAATTATCGAAGAGATCAACTGGAAGAACAATGTATATTTTAGACGAGCCAACAACTGGATTACATCAACACGATATCAAAAAATTACTAGAGATTCTCCATACATTTGTTTCTTTAGGTAATACAGTTGTCGTAATAGAGCATAACCTTGATGTGATTAAAACTGCTGATTATATTGTGGATATGGGCCCTGAAGGAGGCGTAAAAGGTGGTAAAATCATTGCAGAAGGTAAACCCGAGGAAATTTGTAAGATAAATGGAAGTTATACTGGAAACTTTTTAAAACCTTTATTAAATGTTTGACAATAGATTGAATAAGAAAATTTTCAAAAAAAAAGTTTTTAAAACTATTTTAACTGGAAGCTTTTTTTTCTTTTTAATCAAAGGTCTAATTTGGTTAATTATATTCATGTATGCAGGATTTAATTTGATAAGCTTCAATTAATTAAATATAATCATTATATGGAAAACGATATAAATCAATCTGATAACGAATTCAAAATCTTTGGAATGAATATCGAAAATTTATCTATTTTTTATGGTTTATTCTTAATTATATGGGGCATTATAATCAGTTTAATTAGTGGCAGTAATTCATTCACATCTTACATACCTTCAATTCTGGGTTTGCCGATCTTTATATTTTCTTATCTATCGATTAAATTTGTTTCTAAAAAAAAAATGTTCATGCATATAGTGGTTCTTATTGGATTAATTATTTTTTTAGGAGGTTTAGACTTAATAAGATCAATTCTAACAAAAAATGCTTTTGTAAACTATTGGGCTGATGCTTCTAAATTAATGATGATGTTAACTGGATTATTTTTTACAATTCAATGTGTAAGATCATTCATACATACGAGAAAAATTAAAGAATTGAATAATTAATCAAGAAGTGACTCAACAAATTCCCAATTAATCAGATTTTCTATAAACTTATCTAAATACTCAGGTCTTCTATTTCTATAATCAATATAGTATGAATGTTCCCAAACATCACAACCTAAAATTGGTTTCATATTTTCAATTAAAGGATTTGCAGCATTAGCGGTTTTTGTAACTACAAGTTTACCGTCATTTATAGACAACCAACACCAGCCTGATCCAAATTGTGTTATACCTGCTTGCTTAAAATCTTGTTTAAATTGATCAACACTTCCAAAATCTGAGACAATCCTCTTCTCAAGTCTAGGAGGTAATTGACCTCCCCCATTTGGTTTCATACATTTCCAGAAAAGATTATGGTTCCAATGTTGGCTTGCATTATTAAAAATTCCCACCTTTGATTTGTCTTTTGAGCTTTCTGAAATAATTTCCTCTAAAGACATGTTAGCCATATTGGTATCTTTAATAAAATTATTTAAATTTGTTATATAAGTTTGATGATGTTTGCCATGATGTAAATCTAAAGTTTCAGCAGACATGATTGGTGCTAAAGCTTCATTGGCATAATCTAATTTTGGTAATGAATGTGTCATTGTGTAAATGTATAATAAATTAATAATATATAATGATGTTCAAAATTAAAAGCTAAATCTGAAAAAAACACTGTGGTATCTTTACCAACTCTACGGAAATGGTTTATACAAAACTGATGCTAATTTGTATTATCTTCTTTTAAGATGGTTTTTTGTGACACCTTAAGTCTCACTAATACAGTATTCGCTATATATATTGACGAGTATGTTCCAAAAATTACTCCAAAAATCATGGCTAAAGAAAAACCTTTTAAAATTTCGCCTCCAAAGAAGAATATTGATAAAAGAGCTAATAGGGTTGTAATAGATGTAATTAATGTTCTTGAAAGTGTTTCATTAATAGAAATGTTTGTTAATTCAAAAATCTTAATATCAGCATATTTCCTCAAATTTTCTCTTACTCTATCAAAAATAACAACTGTATCATTCATAGAATAACCAACAATTGTTAAGACAGCAGCAATAATCGATAGATTAATTTCTAGTCCAAGTAATGAAAATAAACCTAGCGTCACAATAACATCATGGAACAATGCTAAAATAGCTCCCAAACTAAATTGCCACTCAAATCTAATCCAAATATAAATAAGCATTAACGCTAAAGCTACCGATATTGCTATTACTCCGGATCTTAATAATTCAGCACTTACTTTTGGTCCAACATTTTCTACCCTTCTAAAACTAAAATCATTTCCAAAAGATTTGTCTAAATTTGTCCTAATTTCCTCAATTACATTTTTATTATCACTATTTTCAAATTTGATTAGAAAATCTATTTCGTTTCCAAAATTTTTTACTGAAATATCACCTAAATTCATTTGGCTGAGATTGTCCCTTAATGAGGATACATTTATTTTAGAGTCATTTGATCTAAGCTCAATAAGAGTTCCTCCCTTAAAATCAATTCCAAAATTTAAACCCTTAAAGATTAAAAAACATAAGGAAATAACAACTAGAGATACAGATAATATATTGAACTGATTATAGTATTTATTAAAGGCAATCATCTAAATTAAACCAGTCCTCTCTTTATTCTTTGAGACATATAACACAGTCAGTAACCTTGCGATAAAATATACTGAAAAAAGTGTAGTAAAAATTCCAATACCTAATGTTAAAGAAAATCCTTTAATTGGACCTGATCCCATAAAAAACAAAATTATAGCTGCTAATAGTGTTGTAATATTTGCATCAAGTATAGCGGTTCTTGACTTTGTATAGCCACTATCAAAAGCAATTAAATTATTTTTTTCATTTTTTAATTCTTCTTTAATCCTCTCAAATATTAAAACATTGGCATCAACTGCCATACCAACAGTTAAAATTATTCCTGCTATGCCTGGTAAAGTCAACGTTGCTTCAAATATTGTCAAAATACCAACTAAAAGAAACAAATTAATAATTAAAGCTGCATTTGTTATAAGTCCAAATATTTTATATTTTATAAAAATAAATAAGATAACAAGAACAAATCCTATAATTAAAGCAATCATACCAGCGTTAATAGAGTCTTGACCTAAATCGGGTCCTACTGTTCTTTCTTCAATAATATTTAGAGGGGCTGGTAATGCACCAGATCTTAATAATAAAGCAAGATCAGTAGCAGATTGAAATGTAAAACCACCACTTATTTGACCAGATCCACTAGCAATTATATCTCTAACTACTGGAGCACTAATTATTTTTCCATCCAAAACTATTGCTAATTGTTTTCCTATACCAGTAGATGTAGCTTTACCAAATCTTTTGGCTCCTACTCTATCAAGCGTAAAAGAAACGACTGTTTCATTATTTTCACTATCCATTCTTGGTTGTGCATCTAGAAGATTATCACCACTTAAAATTATTCTTTTACTGACCATTGACTCCTCTGAACCATCTTCATATTCAAGTTTTTCTGCGCCAAAAGAATCTTCGTTATTATTAGTAACAAATCTAAATGTTAAGTTAGCAGTTTTTCCAAGCAAAGATTTAATCCTCATTGGATCATCAAGTCCCGGCAACTCTACTAGAATTCTATCATTTCCACGTTTTAGAATATTTGGCTCATTCGTTCCTATCTCATCTATTCTTCTTCTTACTATTTCTAAAGCTTGATCTTGAGATGACGTTTTAATTTCAACTATCCCTTGTTTTGAATAATTTACTATAAAAATATTTTCTTCTTCTGTGATGTCAAGTTGGTGTGATTTAAATCTTTGATAATAAGGGTTTATCTCACTCTCTTCATCAGTAAACTCATCTAAAATCGTTTGTTTAAATTTTTCATCTACAGTAAAAGATAATTTTTGATTAATAAGTTTAATATTATTAATCCTAATGTTTTTTTCTTTAAAATAATTTCTAAAAGTTATCGATAAATTTTGTAATTTCTGTTCGATCACAGGATTATTATCAATTTCTAATAATAAATAGGATCCACCTTGGAGATCTAAACCAAGATTAATTTTCTTATCTAATAATTCATTACTAAATTTAAAAAGATTGGAAGATGCAAAAAAAATAAAAAATAAAGATATTAAAGAAATAAAAATTATTCTTATTTTTGAAAAGTATAACACTTCTTTTTAACGAAATTTATTTCTTCACTTCTTGAGAATTCATCAAACTTTGAATGCCAGTTCCCCTGATTACTTCTACAGTTATATTTTCAGCAATTTCTACTTCAACTTTATCATTGTCTATAACTCTAGTTATAACTCCAGTAATACCACCTGAGGTTACAACTTTATCGCCTTTTTTTAAGTTCTCAACCATTGCCCTATGCTCTTTAACTTTTTTTTGTTGAGGTCTTATCAAGAAAAAATAAAAAATAACGAAAATTAATATTAGTGGTATAAATTGACCTATTCCAGCACTGTCCATAAAACTCCTTAATTAAAAGTGAATTTTTATACTATCTAATGGGTTAAAACAACTTTAATTGAGTGAAATTTTTTCTAAATTGTTCATATAAGGTCTAAGGGCTTTTGGTATTGATATTGAACCATCTTTTAGCTGATAATTTTCCATAATAGCGATTAAAGTTCTTCCAACAGCCAAACCACTTCCGTTTAAAGTACCAGCATGAAGGGTTTCCTTTTTTTCATCTTTGTACCTAGCTTTCATTCTGACAGATTGGAATGTTGAACATGATGAACAAGATGAAATTTCTCTATATTTATCTTCAGAAGGTAGCCAGATCTCAATATCATAAGTTTTTTCTGCACTAAAACCCATATCGCCTGTACATAAAATAATTTTTCTGTACGGCAATTCTAAAAGGTCTAAAATTCCTGTCGCACAATTAGTCAT
>CABXRL010000022.1 GCA_902514605.1 uncultured Pelagibacteraceae bacterium | reverse complement strand
TCTTGTAAAATTCCGCAAATTTTTTTTCCCTTAATTAATAAATCATTTGGTTTTTTGTATATAATTCTCTTTTTATAATATTTTGAAATTAATTTTTTTACTAAAACACAATTTACTTTAGTAATTTGTGTCATATTTAAATTAATATTTTCTAGGTTGTAAAAAAAACTTACAAACAAATTTCCTTTTAATGAAATCCATTTTCTTCCATATTGTCCTCGACCATTAATTTGTCTTTCTGCAATTATCATTCCATACATTAAATTAGAACTTCTTATCATCCTTATAGCTGTATCGTTGGTACTTATTAATTTTTTAAATCTTAAAATTTTAAATTTCATTAAATAATGTTAATTCTAGAGACTACTTCAACCAATTGACTTGGAAAAATAAAGTATATCAAAATTAACACTGTAGAAGCTGTTAAGGAAAATTTAAGCCAAAAACCATGCTCAGTATCATATTTTTCTTTGTGCTCATCAAAATACATAATTTTAATTAATCTTAAATAATAAAAAGCTGCAACAACTGTTGATAATAAACCTACAATTGCTAGAAAGTACATTGATTGCTCAATGACAGCTTTAAAAACATAAAATTTAGCAAAAAAACCTGCGAGTGGTGGTATTCCAGCTAATGAAAATAAAATTATAAGTAATGACAGTGATAACATTGGATGATTTTTTGATAAACCAGACAAATCGTCAATTTTTTCATAATATTGATTATCTCTTTTGAGCATTAAGAGACATGAAAATAATCCTAAATTCATTAATACATATATAGTTATGTACATAATTGAACTTTGAATTCCATCATTAGTCCCTGCAGCTACACCAGCTAAAGCATAACCAACATGCCCTATTGAGCTATAAGCAACAAGTCTCTTTAAATTTGTTTGTCCTATTGCAGCAACAGCACCAAACAGCATTGATGCAATAGATAAAAAAATCAAAATCATTTGCCACTGATCAATCAAGTTTAAAAATGGTACATACAGAAATCTTATAAAAACAGTCAAAGCAGCTATTTTTGGAACCATTGTAAAGAATAGTGTTACTGAAGTAGGAGAACCTTCATAAACATCCGGCGCCCACATATGAAAAGGAACAGCAGAAATTTTGAAAGCTAGTCCAACTAAAATAAATACAATGCCAAATGTCAAAGCATACTCATTTGAATTTAATTGATTAGCTATTAAATTAAAATTAGTAGAGCCAGTAAACCCATAAATTAGAGAGCAGCCATATAATAATAAACCAGAAGAAAGTGCACTTAAAACAAAATATTTAAGTCCTGCTTCAGAAGAATTTAGTTGATCTCTATTAAAGGTTGCCAAAACATATAGTGCTAAAGATTGAAGTTCTAATCCCATATAAAATACAATTAAATCGTTAGAACTTATCATTACCATCATCCCCAAAACTGAACTTAAAATCAAAATTGGATACTCAATTTTAAAAATTTGAAAAGTTTTGAGATAATTTGAAGATATTGTTAAAACCAAAAAGGCAGCCAATAAAGTAATTATTTTCATTAATGATGAAAAATAATCAATAATAACACTATTATTAAATAATTTTGTTTCACTAATACCAATCGTCTCATTAAAAGAGATAGTTGCAGTGACAATTAGTAAAGATAAAGAGAGATTATGTATTAATTTAGAACTATCTTTTTTAAAAGCTCCTAATATTAATAAAAACATAATAGATAATGAAAGAAATATTTCAGGTAACACTAATTGTAAATTTTCCATTATATTTTACCTGCTAATTTAAAATTGTATTGATCAATTAAATCGGAGATTGATACTTCAATTGTATTTATTAAAGGATCTGGATAAAATCCAAAGAATAGTGTCGGTATAGCCAAGCAAGATAAGATAAATAATTCAGATCTATTTAAATCAATCATTTGTTTTAAATCTGTATTTATTAATTTTCCAAAGACAACTCTTTTATATAACCAAAGCATATATGCAGCACCAATAATTACTCCTAAGCTAGCAATTACAGCTACTAAAAAATTATCTTTAAATACTCCCATTAAAATTAAAAATTCTCCAACAAAACCACTAGTTCCTGGCAAACCTAAAGCAGCTAAAGTAAATAACATAAATAAAACAGAATACTTAGGAATTATGCTAACAATTCCACCATAAGTATTTATTAATCTAGAATGCATTCTATCATAAACCACACCAACACATAAAAAAAGTGCTGCTGCAACTAGTCCATGACTAATCATTTGAATAATGCTACCCTCAATTCCTTGTTGTTGAATTGTGAAAATTCCCAAAGTGACGTAACCCATATGAGCAACAGATGAGTAAGCGATTAATTTTTTCATATCCTCCTGCATCAAAGCTATAAACGAGGTAAAAATAATCGCGATAACACTTAATGTATAAATTAACGGAGTAAAAATTTCTGATGCAGCTGGGAATAGTCCAAGGGAAAATCTGATAAAACCATAGCCCGCCATTTTTAACAATATAGCTGCTAATAAGACAGATCCAGCAGTTGGGGCCTCTACGTGGGCATCTGGTAACCAAGTATGAACTGGCCACATAGGAGTTTTTACCGCAAAAGAACTGAAGAAAGCTAACCATAAAAGATTTTGATATTTGATATCAATTCCAGACTTATAAAGTTCAACTACATCTGTGGTTCCATTAAGAAAATATATCGTAATAATTGCAACCAGCATTAGCACAGAGCCGAGTAAAGTATATAAGAAGAATTTGAATGCAGAATAAACTCTTCTAGCACCTCCCCAAATCCCAATAATTAAAAACATTGGAATTAAACCAGCTTCAAAAAATAAGTAAAAAACTACTAGATCTAAAGAACAAAATACACCAATCATAAAAGACTCCATAATCAGCACAGCTATTAAAAATTCACTCAGTCTTTTTTTTATTGAATTATTCACAGATATGATACAGAGCGGGGTAATAAATGTTGTTAGTAAAATGAATAGAATAGAAATACCATCAACACCTACTTTGTAATTAATAAAATCTTGAATCCATATTCTTTGCTCAACAAATTGAAATTCAGAAGTTGATTTATCAAATAATATCCACAAATAAATGGACAATAAGAAGTTTACTATTGAAGTAAACAAAGCGACATATTTAATAGTAACATTGTTATTTTTAGTGCTTTTTGTAAAAAATAAAAATAATGCACCAATTGAAGGCAATAAAATAAGTGAGGAAAGAATTGGAAAATTCATTATTTAACAATTAGAAAAGTTAATAACGCTGAAAAACCAATTAACATTACAAAAGCATATTGATATATATATCCACTTTGGAATTTATTTGCTTTTACTGAGAATTTTTTAATTAGTGAAGAAATACCATCTGGACCAAAACCATCTATTATTTTTAGATCAAAAAATTTCCACAGAAATAAACCGAATTTTTTTGATGATTTTACAAATAACACATCATAAAGTTCATCAAAATACCACTTATTGATCAAAAATTGATATAATGGTTTATTAATATCGGCTATTTGTTCAGGTAAATTTCGATTTTTTACAAATAAGTAATAAGCTAACGGGATAGATAAAATTACCAATATTGGTGTAAGCAACAGGAACCATAATGGTGGATGATCGGCGCTCAGTGGTTTTAAAAAGAATATTGAATCACCCCAAAAATTGGCTGACCCAACGGAACCAATAAACAATTCCTTAAAAAATAATCCAGCAAATATTGCTCCGATGGAAAGTAAGGCTAACGGCACCAACATCACGATGGGAGACTCATGAGTTTCATCTATTTTAACAATTTTATTATTGTAACTTCCATGAAAGGTTTTGAAGATTAATCTCCAAGAATAAATCGAGGTAAGAAATGCAGTAAAAATACCTATTCCAGCTGCATAATAACCAGTAGTATTTCCTCTTAAATAAGCAAATTCTATAATTGCATCTTTAGAATAAAATCCAGACAAAAATGGAAATCCGGTTAAAGCTAAAGTTCCGATGATCATCATGGCATAAGTGTATGGCAGTTTTTTCCATACTCCTCCCATATTATTTATATTTTGTTCATCTTTAAAAGCATGGATCACCGAACCAGATCCTAAAAATAATAGAGCTTTAAAAAAAGCATGCGTAAATAAATGAAACATCGCAACATTATATGCACCAACTCCAGCAGCAAAAAACATATAACCTAGTTGGCTACAGGTAGAATAAGCAATTATTTTTTTTATATCGTTTTGTACTAAAGCGACTGTTGCAGCGAAAAAAGCTGTGCTCATACCAACAGTAGTTATGATGTTAAGAGCAAATTCAGAGTACTCATAAATTGGTGAACACCTTACCACTAGAAAAACACCTGCAGTCACCATTGTCGCTGCATGTATTAAAGCAGATACCGGGGTCGGGCCCTCCATTGCATCAGGTAACCATGTATGAAGTAAAATTTGAGCTGATTTACCCATTGCACCAACAAATAAAAGTAGGCAAATTAAATCAATTGCATTTATTTCAATACCTAAAAAAGTAAGGTTTTTATCTGTGATGGTTGAAATTTGTTGAAAAACCTCAGAGTAATTAACAGTTCCAAATAAATAAAAAATTAAAAATATACCAAGAGCAAAACCAAAATCTCCTACTCTATTTACAACAAAGGCTTTAATTGCAGCTTTATTAGCCGAGTCTTTTTTAAACCAAAAACCTATTAAAAAATACGAGCAAAGACCAACACCCTCCCAGCCAAAAAATAATTGAATAAAATTATCAGAGGTTACCAACATAAGCATCGCAAAAGTAAACAAAGATAAGTAAGCCATAAATCTAGGTTTGTGTGGATCGTGAGACATATAACCAATAGAATAAATATGAACTAATGCAGAAACTGATGTGACTACAACTAACATAACAGCTGACAAAGAGTCGATCTTCATTGACCAATTTACTTCTAACGATCCTGAACTTATCCATTTAGCTATAAGTAAGTTCTCCTCATATTGATTAGCTATTACCTCATATAAAACTAAAATAGAAAAAATAGCCGATATTGATACTAATAAGCTTGTGATAATTTCTGAATTTCTATCTCCAATAAATTTGCCAAAAAATCCAGATATAATTGAAGCTATTAACGGTAAAGCTATTATTGATATCTCCATTTTATCCTTTTAACTTATCTATTTCCTCTACACGGATAGTTCCAGAATTTCTAAAATAAACAACAATGATAGCAAGACCGATCGCAGCTTCTGCTGCTGCAACAGTTAATATAAACAGTGTAAATACTTGGCCAGTTAAATCTCCCAAGTATATAGAGAAAGATACCAGGTTTATGTTAACTGCTAATAATATGAGCTCTATACTCATTAAAATTACAATAATATTTTTTCTATTCAAAAAAATTCCAATTATTCCAATACTAAAAATAATAGCTCCTAAGGTTAAATAATGTCCTAAGCCTATTTCAATCATCAATTTTAACTCCTTTATTGGAGGCAACTTCAAGAACCTCAACTCCTTCAATTCTTTCTCTCGATATTTGTTTTAAATAACTCTGTTTTTTTACACCTTTCCTTTGTCTGAAGGTAAGAACTATTGCTCCGATCATCGCTACTAAAAGAATCATCCCACTTATTTGAAATATATGTATGTAGTCAGTATATAATACCTGTCCTAATGAGTGAGTGTTACTTATTTCTTGTTTTATAAATAAATTTTCAGAATTAAATAAATCAGGTTTATATTTCCATCCACCAATCACAATAATTAATTCAAAAAAAATAATTACACTTATTAATAGCCCTACTGGTATATGACGAGAGCTCTCTTTTGATATAAACCACTGATTTGTTTGTTGGGCAACATTAAGCATCATTACAACAAATAAAAATAGTACTGCCACGGCGCCAACATAAACTATCAACATTATCATTCCTAAAAATTCTGCTCCAATCATTATAAAAAGACAAGAGATGCTTATAAAATCAAGAATTAAAAAAAAAACTGAATGAACAGTATTTTTAGAAACCGTCACCATTATGGCTGAAATTATTGCAATTATAGAAAAAATATAAAAAAATATTGCATGCGCAATCATAAATTATCTATATGGGTTGTCTGACTTAATATTTGCAGCTAAAATGTTTTCCCATCTGTCTCCGTTATCTAGGAGTTTATCTTTTGTATAATAAAGTTCTTCGCGAGTTTCCGTTGAAAATTCAAAATTTGGTCCTTGGACTATCGCATCTACGGGACACGACTCTTCACATAAACCACAATAAATACACTTCATCATATCAATATCATAACGAGTTGTTTTTCTACTACCATCAGACCTTTGAGCCGACTCAATCGTAATTGCTTGAGCAGGACAAACAGCTTCACACAATTTACAAGCGATACATCTCTCTTCACCATTAGGATACCTTCTCAAGGCGTGCTCACCTCTAAATCTTGGGCTAATTTTCCCTTTTTCAAAGGGATAATTTATAGTTTTTTTGGATTTAAAAAGTTCTTTTATTGCAATCAATAATCCACTGATAAAATCGGTCATTAAAATTGTTTTAAAAAATCTAGTTATCTTCATTTAAATTGTTGGTAAAAGGTTGAAATAAAAAAGAAAACTTGCTGTTAGCACAACATAGGTTAGAGATAGTGGTAAAAATATTTTCCAACCCAATCTCATAAGTTGATCATATCTATATCTTGGTACTACAGCTTTTACTAGTGCGAAAAGTATAAATAAAAACAATATTTTAAAAATCAGCCAAATAGCACCAGGTATTAAGTTAAATGGATATATATCAATTGGGGATAACCATCCACCTAAGAATAAAATTGATCCTAAGGCACACATCAACAAAATATTTGCATATTCTCCTAACCAAAACATTGCATACATCATGCCAGAATATTCTGTTTGGTAACCAGCCACTAATTCAGCCTCTGCCTCGGGTAAATCAAAAGGAGGTCGATTTGTTTCTGCTAACGCGGAAATAAAAAAAATTACAAACATTGGAAATAGTGGAATAATAAACCACATATTTTCTTGTGCGATCACAATATCATTTAAATTCAATGATCCAACACATAGTAAAACATTAATTATAATTATTCCTATAGATACTTCATAAGAAACCATTTGTGCAGCAGATCTTATTGCTCCCAAAAAAGGATATTTAGAATTAGATGCCCAACCACCCATTATGATTCCATAAACGCCTAAAGATGAAACAGCAAAAATATATAGAATACCAACATTAATATTTGCCAAAACTTTACTTTCACTAAATGGAATAACAGCCCAAGCCATTAAAGCCAAAGTCATTGTTATGATTGGTGCAAGTATAAATATAACTTTATCAGAACTTGCGGGAATGATTATTTCTTTAAATATATACTTAAGAGCATCTGCTAATGATTGAAGTAACCCAAAGGGACCAACTACGTTTGGGCCTTGTCTTTTTTGAACAAAAGCCCACACTCTTCGATCTAGCCATACGATCATAGCAACTGAAACTAATACAGGTATCAACAAAAATAAAATTTTATAAGTTTCTTGAAAAATAATATTTAAATATTCCATTTATTAGCCCTCAGTACCAGTCTTTTTAAAGTCTAGTTTTGAATTATTACACTCAAGCATTGTTTTAGATGATCTTGCAACAACGTTAGAAAAATAATAGTCTTTAAATTCAATTTTTAAAATTTCATCATCAAAATCATCTGCTTTTTTTTTATAACTATGGTTTGAAATTTGTTGGGCTTTTTTTATCTTAAGATAATTAAACATGCTACTTTCAAGTTCATCTTTATCATTAAATAGTTTTCTTTTATTCATAATCTCAGCAAGATCATTGATAATTTGCCAATCTTCTTTTGCATCACCTGGTGGATATGAAGCTTTGTAAGCTTTTTGAATTTTACCCTCTAAATTGGTATAATGACCTGATTGTTCTGTAAAAGCTGCGCCTGGTAAAATTAGATCTGCAATTTCCGCACCTCTATCACCGTGACTACCCTGATATATAATGAACTCATCTTTTTTTTTAAAATCTAAATTATCTTGACCAAGTAAAAAGACAATTTCAAACTTATTTTTGTTTAGGTCATC
>CABXRL010000021.1 GCA_902514605.1 uncultured Pelagibacteraceae bacterium | reverse complement strand
ATCATGTAATTAATTATTCTGAAAATAATTTTGTTGAAGAGGTCGAAAAAATAGTTGGAAAAAATGGTATTGATGTTGTTTATGATGGCGTTGGCATTAAAACATTCAAAGGTTCTATCGAGACATTAAAAATAAGAGGGATGATGGTAGCATTTGGAAATGCCTCTGGTTATGTAGATACATTAGATATTAAAAAGGATATTAATGCCAAAGGTTTATTTTTTACTCGTCCATCAATCGCACATTACACAATAAAGAGAGAAGAGTTAGTTGAGTCAGCAAAAAAAGTTTTTGATGCTATTTTAACAAAAAAATTTAGAGTTAAGATTTCAAAAAAATATTTTCTTAAAGATGCTGCTCAAGCCCATAAAGATTTGGAAGCTCGATTGTTGACTGGTCCAGCGGTTATTATACCCTAATCTACTTTAACATCCATATCTGACATGTGTAATCTTAGAGCATTAGTAGAGATATGAATTTCTCTAATAAAAAAAAGTATTGAAATCATCATTGATAAACAACAAGATCCAAAAATTAGTCTGGCTATAAAAACTTCATTTAAATAAAGCCCTAGCACTGTGAGCATGTTAAATAAGAAACCAAATGCTCCAAACAATATTGACCATCTTAATAAAGTAATTCTTCCACTTAAATTAATAAACTGTTTTTTCCATTCGGGAGGGACATGTTTTTCATAAACATGTTCATCGTGCAGTTCTCTGATTAGAGCACTTAAAGAATGAAACCTGTTACTATAAACCCCCATTATTAATGGAATTGCAGGAAACATTAAAGCTGTAACAGTGTAATCTATATTCATACGAATCAATTTGATTATCAATCTTGCCTTTGTTATTTACAAGTAAAATTTATGAACCAATTTAACCTTTTTATAGAACTCACAAGATTAAAAAAACCAATCGGCTATATGTTGCTTTTTTGGCCTTGCGCATGGGGTTTAACAATAGCATATGATTTTTCTGATAATTTAAATATTTATTTCTATTATTTAATTCTTTTCTTTCTAGGTTCACTCTTTATGAGATCTGCAGGTTGTATTATAAATGACATATTAGACAGAAAATTTGATAAAAAAGTTTTAAGAACTAAAAATAGACCAATAGCGTCCGGAAAAATTTCAATTATCCTCGGATTATCTTATGCTATAATACTTTGTTTATTAGCATTTCTAGTTTTGATAAACTTTAATTATTTCACAATTTTTATTGCTTTAGGTTCTATGCCTTTAGCTTTCACTTATCCTTTAATGAAAAGATTTACATACTGGCCTCAACTTTTTTTAGGTGTTACTTTTAATTATGGTTTAATTTTAGGATGGTCTTCTATATTTAGCGAAATAAGTTTAATTCCAATTGTTTTCTATATTGGAGCCATATTTTGGACACTTGGTTATGACACTATTTATGGGTTTCAGGATGTAAAAGATGATGAAATTATAGGATTAAAATCAACTTCAATTAAATTCAAAAAAATCCCCTACTTATTTTTAACACTATGCTACTCAATATTTTTCTTATCTTTGATAATTATCGGTTTATTAATGAAACTAAATAATTTTTTTTATTTCTTTTTATTGATTATTTTTTTTCATTTATTTCTATACCAAATTAAAAAGCTAAATATTGAAGATGCAAAAGACTGTTTGCAAAAGTTCAAATCAAACAACTTTTTGGGAATTATTATTTTAACTGGTATTTTATGTGGAAAATTTTAGAGGATGACTTCAATTCAAATTTTTAAAAGACTATATAAAGATTATACAAAAAAATATTTACCTAAAATATTTTTATCAATTTTTTTTTCATTACTTTTAGCAGGTAGTACGTCGGCAGTAGCTTACCTTCTTGATCCTGCCATCAACGAATTATTTATTAAGCAATCTTCAACTTTAATATTAATTATACCTTTATTAATTATAGTAGCTTTCAGTGTAAAAGGTATTTCACTTTATTTAGCAAAAGTCATTATGATCGGAGTTGCAGAAGAGGTAAAAAAAGAAGTTCAAACTGACATGTTTGCGTCATTAATAAAAGCCGACACTAAATTAATTGATGAAAAACATTCAGGTAAATTTATTTCAAACCTTATAAACGATGTTAATTGGATTACTAATTTACTTAGCACTGCAATTTTAAATTTTTTTAAAGATACCTTAACATTAATTGGTTTGTTATCAGTTATGTTTTACCAAAACTGGAAGCTCTCTTTAATTGCAATAATAATGATACCTCTTGCATCATTTGCTGCTCGATCGTTAGGTAAAAGAATTGGTAAAGTCACAAATGAACAAATGCATAAAACTGGTATTCTTAATACATATTTAATGGAAATTTTTAAAAATCATAAATTAATGAAAATATTTCAAAAAGAAAATTATGAAAAAGAGAGAGCTTTAAAATACATAAACGCCTTAAAGGAAACTTCAAAAAAAATAAATATAGTTTTTGTAAGAGCCTCACCTATCATGGAAGTTTTAACAGGCTTCATGATTGCATGTTTAATTTTTATTTCTGCTAAACTTGTCGTCAGTAATGAACTTGAAGTTAATAATTTTTTCTCTTTTCTTGCAGCTATGATGCTTGCCTATCAGCCAGTTAGGTCTTTAGCTACCCTTAATATAACAATTCAACAGGGTTTAACAGGATCAAGAAGAGTGCTTCCAATTATAGATGATTCAAACGAAATAAAAGATAAACCCAATGCAGAAAAATTAGAACTTAGTAAAGGGAGTGTTGAATTTGATAATGTTTCGTTCGAATATAAAAAAGGCGAACTTCAAATATTAAAGTCAATTGACCTAAAAATACCTGGAAGAAAAATGACTTCATTGGTTGGCCATAGTGGAGCTGGTAAATCTACAATACTTAATTTAATCCCAAGATTTTATAATATTCATGAGGGGGATATTAAAATTGACGATCAATCAATCTATAAATCAACAATCAACTCTCTAAGAGAAAATATTTCTTTAGTAAGTCAAGATACAACTCTTTTTGACGATACTATAAAAAACAATATATCCTATGCTAATTTAGAAGCATCTGAGGAGGAAATCATTGAGTCAGCAAAACTCTCTTTTGCTAGTGAATTTATAGATAAATTGCCAAAAAAATATGACACCTTAATAGGTGAAAACGGAATAAGGCTATCTGGAGGAGAAAAACAAAGATTGTCTATCGCTAGAGCCATTTTGAAAAAAAGCTCAATAATTCTTCTTGATGAAGCAACATCTTCTTTAGATGCTGAAACTGAAAGTAAAATTCAAAAAGCCATTAATTTTCTTACTAAGGGGAGAACTACTATCGTGATTGCCCACAGACTTTCTACAATTCTAAATTCAGATAAAATTTATGTAATCGATAGTGGTCAGGTAGTTGGTGAGGGTAAACACGATGAATTACTAATTAATTCCAAAATTTATAAAAACTTTTATGATAAACAAATCAAAAAATCATAATGTTGATAATTTATAGAATTTTAATTAATATTATTTATCTTTTATCACCAATAATAGTTATTATAAGATTAATAAAAAAGAAAGAGGACCCAAAACGTTTCAAAGAAAAATTCTGTTTTTTTACAAAAAAAAAAATTAAAGGTAAACTCATTTGGATACATGGTGCAAGTGTAGGAGAATTTCAAAGCATTGTGCCATTAATTGAAAAGTACGAAAAAAGAAAGGATATTTCTCAAATCTTAATTACATCTAACACATTAAGCTCTTCAAAAGTTGTGTTTAAACAAAAATTTCAAAAAGTAATACATCAATTTTTTCCGATAGACACAAATCTTAATACTCTAAATTTTTTAAACTATTGGAAACCTTGTTTATCTTTATTTGTAGACTCTGAAATCTGGCCTAACATGTTATTGAATTTAAAAGAGAGGAAAGTACCTATAATTTTAGTAAATGGTAGAATTACTACAAAATCTTTTAAAAAATGGATAAAATTAAAAAATTTTTCAAATTTTATTTTTAGTAAATTTGATTTGTGTTTATCTTCAAGTCTCAAATCAAAAATTTATCTGAAAAAATTGGGAGCCAAAAACGTCAAATATTTTGGTAATTTGAAATTTTCGCAATCTGAATTAGAAAAAATTGAAATTAGACCAAATCTAAAAAAATTTATTAAAAATAAAAAGGTCTGGTGTGCATCAAGCACACATGATAGCGAAGAAAATTTTGTTGGATTGGTTCATCAAAAATTAAAGTATAAATATAAAAATTTATTAACAGTCATAATTCCAAGACACATTAATAGAATTAATCCCATTAAGACTCAACTCAATCAACTTGGCCTTAAAACACACCTTCATGAACCTACAAAAAAAGTACCTATCAATACTGATATCTATCTAGTTAATTCTTACGGTCAAACAAAGCCATTTTTTTTTCTTTGTAAGAATGTATTTTTAGGTGGCTCTTTAATTGAACATGGTGGTCAAAATCCCTTGGAGGCAGCAAGATATGGGTGTAATATTTTGCATGGTCCAAATGTTTCAAATTTTGAGGAGATCTATAGTTTTTTGAACTCGCAGAATATTTCTTATGGTTTATCGAAACGAAACGAAATGTATCAAATTTTAGATAAATTATTTTCCTCTACAAATAATCAAGTAAATATTAAGAAAAAACTTAGTCTTAAAGGAAAAAAGATACTTAAACTAAGTTTAAAAGAAATTGATAACTACTTAAAATAAAATGAAATTTAAAAAACCTTTTTTTTGGGATTTAAAAAAACCCAATTTTTTTTCATATTTATTAATCCCATTTACAATTCTAGTCATAATAAATAATTTTTTTCTAAATATCCAAAAAAAAAAGAAATTTTCTAAAATTAAGACTATTTGTGTCGGGAATATTTATTTAGGTGGAACAGGCAAAACGCCTTTAACAATAAAGTTATTCAATATTATCAGAAAAATGGATCTTGAAGTTATTACAGCTAAAAAATTTTATTCAAATCAAATTGATGAACAAACTCTTTTACAAACTAAAACTAAGACCATAGTGACTAAAGAAAGAGAGGATGCTATTAATCAAGCAATTAACAGTTCAAATCAAGTCATAATTTTTGATGATGGCCTTCAGGAAAAAAAAATAGATTATGATTTAAAAATTGTTTGTTTTAAAAAAAAAAACTGGATAGGTAACGGGCAATTAATCCCTTCAGGACCATTGAGAGAAAAAATAGAAAATTTAAAAAATTATGATGCTGTGTTCCTAAACGGAAAAGATCACAATTCTAATGAAATTAGAGAAACAATTTATAAATTAAACCCTCAAATTGAAATATTTGAGACTAATTATGAAATTAGAAACTTTGGTGAATTAAATAAAAATTCAAATTATTTAATTTTTTCTGGTATAGGTGACCCATCATCTTTTAAAGAAATTTTATTAGATAATAATGTCAATGTTATTAAAGAGATTATATTTCCTGATCATCATATGTACGAAAAAAAAGATGTTAAAAATATTTTTGAGGATGCAAATAGATTAAATGCTAAAATACTAACAACTGAAAAAGATTTTATTAAATTATCTGATCATGATGCAGAGAAAATAAATTTTTTAAAAATCGATTTGAAAATAACAGAAGAAGAAAAGCTTATAAATTTTCTGAATGATAAACTTTGTTAAAAAGATAAAATATTTTTTTCAATTTATAATAATTTTATTATTATTTTTTTTATTTAAGTTGGTGGGATTAGATAATTCAAGATTAATTGCCAGTAAAATTTTTGTTTTTTTGGTCGTTTTTTTAGATCTAGTATTATAACTACCTCAAATATCGAGAAAGCATTTCCCACCAAGGACGATAACTTTAAGAGAAAAATTATTTATGAGATGTGGCTGACTTATGGGAAAATTTTATCGGAGTATAGTTTTATAAAAATCTTCAGAGAAAAAGGATTTGAAAAAAAAATTGAGGTAGAAGGCCAAGCAGAGTTGGAGGAAATCAAAAAAAATAAGCAACCAGTAATATTTATATCAGGACATTTTGATAATTTTGAGTTAATGGCAATGCATATTGAAAAATCAGGTATAGATCTTGCTGCAATTTACAGACCTTTAAATAATAATTTTTTAAATCCAATAATGGAAAATATAAGAAAGAAATATATTTGTAAAAAGCAAATAAAGAAAGGAATTTCAGGTACAAAAGATTTGCTAAAATATTTTAAATCTGGAACTTCCATTGCTCTGATGATCGATCAAAGAGTTTCTGAAGGAATAAATAGCAAATTTTTTGGCCAAAAGGCTTTGACCACTACTATCCCAGCACAATTTGTAAAAAAATTTAATTGTAAAATTGTACCAGTCCACATTAAAAGAAAAAATGATGATAATTTTAAATTAAAAATTTTTAAACCTTTAAATTTTTCAAATAATCAGAATATAGACGCGATAACTTTAACCCTTAATTCTGTTCTGGAAAAAATGATTGTTGAAAATCCTGGACAATGGATTTGGACACATAATAGGTGGAAATAATTTAATTTTTTTTTTCTCTTTTTAACGATGCTTCTTTGTAAGAAAAATAAGGCTCCTGATCTTTAACATTCCAATAGTTTAATTTTTTAAGAGGAATTTTTTTTCCTGAAATTGCACAAATTACATGGTCACCATCTCGAACCACCTCAAAATTATTGGGTAAATATTTTATTTTTGCTAATTTTTTAAACATTTTTAGTTTATACATTCTTATATGAAAGTTGGAATAATAGGAAGTGGTGGAAGAGAACATGCGTTTTGCGAGTCTTTAAAAAAATCGAAAAATATTGAAAAAATTTACTGTTTTCCAGGAAATGCGGGCACGAGTCAAGTTGGTGAAAATGTAGAGATTGATTTAAGTAATTTTGAAAATATTAAAAATTTTACTTTAAATAAAAAAATTGATTTTCTGATTATTGGGCCAGAAAAGCCACTAGTAGACGGCATTGTCGATTATTTAGAAAAACACAATATAAAAGTTTTTGGACCAAATAAATTTGCTTCACAATTAGAGGGGTCAAAAATTTTTACTAAGAAACTATGTCAAAAGTTTAATATACCGACTGCTAAATTTGGAATTTTTTTTAATTCTGAAGATGCAGAAAAATTTCTTCGAAATTCTAATTATCCAATCGTCATAAAAGCAGATGGCCTTGCGGCTGGAAAAGGTGTTTATATTTCTGAGACTAATGATCAAGCCAATAAAGCCGTTAAAGAAATTTTTGATGGTAAATTTGGATCAGCAAAACAATTACTAATCGAAGAATTTTTAGACGGGGAAGAAATGAGCTTTTTTATAATTTCGGACGGGAAAAATTATAAACAATTTGGCACAGCGCAGGATCATAAAAGAGTGCTAGAGGGAGATAAAGGTAAAAATACTGGTGGAATGGGAGCGTACTCTCCATCAAGATTAGAGAATGAAGTTTTAAATAAAAAAATAATCGACAAAATTATAGAACCAACTTTGAAAGGTTTAAAAGAGAAAAATTCAAACTTTAAAGGGTTTTTATATGCTGGTTTAATTATTATTAAAGGTGAACCATTCTTAATTGAATACAATGTTAGAATGGGCGATCCAGAATGCCAAACACTTTTGCCAAAACTTAAAACTGATTTTGGATTATTAATTAATGCATGCTTAAAGGAAAACTTAAAAAATACAAATATCAAATGGCATAATGATAAAAGTCTTTGTGTCGTGATGTGTTCAAAAGGATATCCCGATAAATACAATAATAATATTGAATTAAACTTAAATAATTTAATACTAGATAAAAATGATTTTATATTTCATGCGGGCACAAAATCTATTAATGGAAAAACTTACTCTAATGGCGGTAGAGTTTTGAATATAGTAATTAGATCCAATGATTTTAAATCTGCTAGAAATAAAGCCTTAAGTCTTTTAACAAACTTGGACTGGAAAAGTGGTTTTTATAGAAAAGATATAGGTCATAAAGTTATTGATCAATGAGGATTATTTCAGGAAAATTTAAAGGAAAAAAAATTAATCTTCCTAAAGATAAAACTACAAGGCCTCTTAGAGATTTAGTTAAAGAATCTCTATTTAATGTGATTAGGCATTCAAATAAAATTAATATTAATATAAAAAATTCAGTTATCTTAGATTTATTCTCTGGTTCTGGCTCCTTTGGTTTAGAGGCATTGTCAAGAGGTGCAAAAAAATGCTTATTCGTTGAAAATTATCTAAGCGCATTCAGGTCATTAAATGAAAATATAAA
>CABXRL010000020.1 GCA_902514605.1 uncultured Pelagibacteraceae bacterium | reverse complement strand
CAATATGTAAGTTGATTACAACAAATAATTAAAAAAGAATTGAAAAAAATAAAATCTACGATTGTGTTTTTTTATATTGAAAGAAATTTTCTTTGACAAAAAAAATTTTTATGTATTAAAATTTATAAAATTAATTTCTATAATTAATATATTAAAACTTTACTAAATCAAAATCTTGTTAATAAAAGAGATTTAATCATATATGAAGTGTATGCCTTTAGTTGAATCAACCAGCAATATACAGTTTAAATTGAATTAATTTTTTTCGAAATTCTCGATACGTTTCTTGAGGCGTTTTGCTTTTTTATAATACCAGTCTTTGCGATTTTCATCAACTCGGAATTCAACTTGGGTAAGAATTTTAGTGCATCTGTTTTTTTTTTACTTTCGATTAAAAGATTCATCTTTTTTAATGCATTTTTATATCTGCTTTTTCTAGCTTTATTTACTGCAGTTTGTCTTGATATTCTTCTAATAGTTTTAATTGCTGATTTTGTATTGGCCATATTCGCAGGGGTATAACTTGAGAATTAATTTTGGTCAATGAAATAATGATTATATTTGACAAATATTACAAAAAAAAGAGGATCTATTAGAAATCTTTTTTTTTTGAACAAATCCCTCACAACTTGATCGTTTACACTTCAATCCATTCCTTTCATAAACATTAAAATTTTTTTGGAAATTCCCAGATTTGCCAGACATATTTTTAAAATCTCTAATACTCGATCCTCCTTTTTTAATTGCTGAAATCAATACCTTTTTAGAGTTTAATATTATTTTTTTACAATCTTTTTTATCTAATAAATGTACTTTCTTTTCAGGATTAATATTGCTCAAAAACAAGATTTCACTTGCATAAATATTTCCTATTCCTGATACAAAATTTTGATCTAATAAAAAATTTTTTATATTTTTTTTTTTTCCTTTAAAAAAAGATAAAATATAATCTAAGTTAAATTTGCTTTGGAAAGGTTCAGGTCCTAATTTAGAAAATCTTTTTTCTAAGCTTTTAGTATTATCTACTATTTCAAAGAAGCCAAATCTTCTGGGATCATTGTAAACAATTTTAAAATTATCAAAAAATATTTCTACATGGTTGTGCTTTTTTGGTAATAAAGGTGAATTATAAAAACTAGTATTTGTTACTAGGCTCTTTTTATTATTGTTAATAAGATGGATTGTTCCTGACATGCCAAGATGTAAAAGACAATAACTTTCATTTGAAAGACAAATAATTAAGTATTTTGAAAACCTATTAACTTCAATTATTTTTTTTCCCCTGAGATATTTAGCAAAATTTAAAGGAATTTTTGATCTCAAATTTCTATTCCTAACTAATACCTTTTTAACCTTTTTTTGTTTTATCTTTTTATCTAATGATTGTCTTACTATTTCTACTTCTGGTAATTCTGGCATTTGATACTATATTGAATATATATTTTCAAATTATGCAACAATATCTACAAAATAAAAAGGGGCTAGTCCAAAATGTTTTTAATAAAGTATACGATCGTTATGACCTAATGAACGACCTTATGTCATTAGGTGTTCATAGGCTATGGAAAAAAAATCTTCTAAATATGATGAATCCATCACTTAATCAAAATTTAATTGATGTTGCTTGTGGTACGGGAGATATTGCCAAACTTTTTCTTAAGCATGTGAATAAATTATCCGAAGTAACCTGCGTCGATCCTAATGAAGGAATGATTAGCGTAGGAAAAAATAAATTATCTAAATTTAAAAATATAAATTGGATCAATGCTCCAGCTGAAAAAATTCCTTTATATGACAATCTATTTGACTTTTATACTATAAGCTTTGGTTTAAGAAATACTGCTAAAATCCATAAGGCTATAGCCGAGGCATATAGAGTTTTAAAACCTGGAGGTCGTTTTTTATGCTTAGAATTTTCAAAAATTCAAAATACTAATTTTGAGAAAATTTACAAAAATTATTCAAAACTTATACCATCTATTGGAAAATTAGTTGTTGGTGAAAAACAACCGTATGAATATCTAGTAAAAAGTATTGAAAATTTTGCAAATCAAGAAGAGTTGATTGATGTAATGATTGAGAATAATTTTAAAAAATGTTCTTATAGAAATTTGTCTGGTGGAATAGTTTCTATTCATAGTGGATGGAAAATCTAATGATAAGAAAATTAATTATCCTTTTTAAAATTGGAAGAAAGATAGCCAAATCTGATATCTTAAGTATTGTATCGAAGATCAAAAAACCACCGCTAGCCATAAAAATTTTATTTAAAATATTATCTTTTTCCTTCTCACCGAAAAAAAGAATTGAAAAAAATAAAGATGAAGGAGAAAGACTGTCTGATTCATTAGAATCGATGGGAACAACATTTATAAAACTTGGTCAATTTTTAGCTACAAGACCAGATATAATTGGTGAGGAACTATCGGTGAAACTTGAAAATCTCCAAGATAGACTTCCTCCTTTTTCGTTATTACAAGCAAAAGAAATTATTATGAATGACCTAGGTAATGAAAGTTATAACTCTATTATTAATCTGAGTGAACCAGTTGCAGCAGCTTCAATTGCTCAAGTTCATAAAGCACAAATAAATGATAATGGAGTTCTAAAAGATGTTGCAATTAAAATTCTAAGACCAAGTATCAAGAAAATATTTAACGAAGAGATAGATGCAATGATGCTTTTTGCTTTCTTGGTTGAGTCATTTATTAAAAAAACAAAAAGGCTAAAATTAGTTGAGGTTGTTTTTTTATTAAAAGAAATTACAAATTTAGAAATGGATTTAAGATTTGAGGCTGCTGCAGCAAATGAATATGCGGAAAACACAAAAAATGATGTTGGATTTAGAGTTCCACAAATTTATTGGAATTATACGAGTGAAAATGTAATGACCTTAGATTGGGTTGATGGAGTTTCTATAAGAGAAACAGATGAGCTTAAAAATAAGAAATTTAGTACTAAAAAAATTGCAGAAGACATTATTCAAAATTTTTTAAGACATGCTGTAAGAGATGGATTTTTCCATGCTGACATGCACCAGGGTAATATCTTCATAGATAAGGATGGACAAATTGTTCCGATAGATTTTGGGATAATGGGACGATTAGATAAAATGAGTAAAAGGTTTTTAGCTGAAATACTCTTTGGTTTTATTCAAAGGGACTACCGTAAAGTTGCAGAGGTACACTTAATTGCTGGTCTTGTACCAAAAGATGTTCCAATAGATGATCTTGCACAAGCACTTAGATCTATTGGAGAACCAATTTTTGGGCAAGCAGTAAAGGATATTTCTGGAGGTAAATTATTAAAACAACTTTTTGATGTTACTGAAAAATTTAATATGCAAACACAACCACAACTTTTAATGCTTCAAAAAACTATGGTTGTAGTAGAAGGTGTTGCAAGAAAATTAAACCCTGACACTAATATTTGGACCACTTCAAAACCTGTTCTTGAAAGTTGGCTAAGAGAAACAAAAGATCCAATGACAAAATTGAACGAGACACTTCAAAATACATCAGAAGTAATCAAAAGATTGCCAGAATTCCCAGAAATTATGGATAAAGCTAATCAGGCTCTTACTTATTTAGCTAGTGGACAAATTCCTCAAAACTCAAATTCATATAATGCTTTGAATACTCAAAAATCAGAGATGATTGCTTTAAGAAACCAATCTATAATAGGCTTATTAGTTCTTGTAATTTTTGGACTTTTAATATTTTAATTCAATCGATGAAAGATTTAACTAATAAAAAAATTCTATTTATTATATGTGGTGGTATTTCAGCTTACAAAAGCCTTGAAACGATAAGAATTTTCAAAAAACATAATGCTGAAATAAAAACAATCTTAACTAAAAATGCAAAAGAATTTGTAACTCCATTGTCTGTAGCATCTTTGTCTCAAGGTAAAATTTACGATGATTTGTTCAGTTTAGAAAATGAAACAGAAATGGATCATATATCTCTTTCCAGGTGGGCTGATGCAATAATTATTGCTCCAGCAACTGCCAACACAATTGCCAAACTTAGCCAGGGAAACTCAGATGATTTAGCATCTACAGTAACTTTGGCATCTAATAAACAAGTTTTTTTAGCGCCAGCAATGAATGTTAGAATGTGGGAACATATGTCTACACAGAATAATCTTAAAAAACTAAAAGGTTATGGCTACAAAACTATTGGACCTGAAATCGGTGATATGGCTTGTGGCGAATATGGTGAGGGTAAAATGTCAGAACCTTTAATCATATATAAAGAAATTCAGAATTTTCTATTTAACAAAATTAAAAATAATAAATTCAAGGCTCTAGTAACTGCAGGTCCAACTAATGAGTATATAGATCCCGTAAGATTCATTACAAATAAATCGAGTGGTAGGCAGGGTTATGAGATAGCTAAATCTTTATATAAAAAAGGTTTTGATACAACCTTAATATCCGGGCCAACAAACTTAAAAGTCGATGAAAATATCAAATTAATCAAAGTTGAAACAGCTGAAGAAATGTTTAAAGCAACTCAAAAAAGCTTACCAACAGATATAGCTATATTTACTGCAGCTGTTGCTGATTTTAAAGTGAGCCACCCACAGAAAGAGAAGATTAAAAAAACTGAAAATTTGACATTAAATCTAGAAAAAAATATCGACATTTTGAATTATGTTTCTAATCATAATTCTATGAGGCCAAGAATTGTTGTGGGCTTTGCTGCTGAGACATCAAATTTAGAAAAGAATGCTATAGAAAAATTAAAGAATAAAAATTGTGATTGGATTATAGCTAATGATATCTCAAAAAATGAAGCTGGTTTTGGTAATGAAAATAACGAAGTTACAATCTTCTATGAAAATAAAGAAATGAAAAAAGAAAAACTTTCTTTAAAAAATAAATCAGAGATATCTGATGAAATCGTAGATAGAATAATTGCTCAAATAAATTAATGGTAAAAGTTTTAATCAAGAAACTTAATCCAGCCGTAAAATTACCTAAATATGAAACCAGTGGCGCATCAGGTGTGGACTTAACAGCATTTATTGAAGAGGCCATTGATTTAAAACCTAAAGAATCCTTTTTAATTCCTACAGGATTATCTGTTGCATTCTCTGAAGATTTTGAAATCCAAATAAGACCAAGATCTGGCTTAGCAGCTAAAAATAATATCAGTGTTTTAAATACACCTGGAACAATTGATAGTGATTACAGGGGAGAAATAAAAGTTATTATTTATAATCATGGTAGTGAAAATTTCTTAATAAATAATGGTGATAGAATTGCTCAAATGATATTGACACCTGTATTGAAGATGGAATTGGAAGAGGTAAATAATTTACCCAAGTCTATAAGAGGAAAAGGTGGTTTTGGCTCTACAGGTAAATGAACGTCAAATTAAATAAATATCAAATTGAAAGATTTTCAAGACAGATTGTCTTAAAGGATATTGGGGTTCCAGGTCAAAAAAAAATAATTCAAGCTAAAGTGTTGATTGTTGGCATGGGTGGCTTAGGCTGTCCTGCAGCAGAATTTTTAACAAGAGCGGGAATCGGGTCTTTGGGTATTGTTGATCCTGATGAAGTGGATCTATCAAATATTCATCGACAGAGTCTTTTTAATGTCAAAGATTTGAAAAAATCAAAAGTTTTAGCAGCAAAAAAAAAATTAAAAAAAATCAACTCAAAAACAAATATTAATTGTTATAAAATAAGTCTGAATAAAAAAAATTGTTTAAATATTATGAAAAAATATGATTTTGTTATAGATGGCTCTGATAATTTTGAAACAAAATTTTTAATAAATGACTTTTGTAAAAGATTAAAGAAATTTTTAGTTACAGGTGCAATTAGTAAATTTGATGGACATATTTTTACATTTAATTTTAAAAGCAAAAAAACTCCGTGTATAAGAAGCTTTTTTCAAGAGAATGAAATTTTTGAAAATACATTAAATTGTGAATATGAGGGAGTTTTAGGGACTGTTGCTGGTATTGTTGGTATTTTTCAAGCTAATGAAATTTTAAAAAAAATCTTAGGTATTGGAAAAGATTTAAACGGCTACATGCTAATTCTGGACTTGTTGAATTTAAATTTTAGAAAAGTTAAATTGACTAAATTTAAGAATGTTTAATAAGATAGTAATAATTTTTTTATTATTTTTTATACCTAATGCTGCAGCTGAAGAAATTTTTCTTTCTTTAAAAAAGAACAAAGTAAATGTGAGATATGGTCCAAGCTTTGAGTCACCTGTAAAGTTTATCTACAACAAAATAGATTTGCCTATTAAACTAATTGATAAAAAAGAAAACTGGAGAAGAATATTAGATGTAAAAAATAATAGTGGATGGATTCATTCCTCTCAATTAAAACAAATTAATTCTATTATCACATTAAGTGATAAAATTTTATTTAAGAGACCAACAATTTTTTCAAAACCGATTGCGAAAATAAAAAAAGGTAGAGTTTTAATTATTCAAAATTGTCAAACTAATTGGTGCAAAATTAAAACAGATAATATTAAGGGGTGGATACAGAGAAAAAATCTATGGGGAAAAGTTAAATAATCTGATGCTTAAGTAATAAATTTAATTACTTTTGTTGAATGCAGATATCTTTAATCACTGGTGTATTAGCACAATCTCCACACTTGGTTTTTTGAACTATGCAGCCATCATCAAGAACTTCAACATCAACAACTTTTTCACATCTAGAGCATGTTGATGAAATAGTTAGACCACATTTTTTACAATTATAATTTTCAGAGAGCATATAAGTAATTTATTTATCGTAAGAAAATATTCAATAAAAAAGTTTGAGAATAATTATCATTAGCGTATTTATTTTGAGAATGATAATTAATATCAATTTTTATTTAGTAATAAAAATATTTTAAGAGTAAGATTTATTTATTTTTTACTTTTACTAGCCCACCATTTGTCTAAAATAAAATACCAAACTGAATTGGCTATTGGCTCTACTATTGCATCTGTGAGTGCTATAGCAAATGATACATCAGCTACTAACATTAAAACAGTTATGGCGATTGCAAAATGGCCAATTGTATAAATAATTGTCCTTAATATTGAACCTTTGTTATTTGTGTAAATCTCTCCAGCAGCTTTGAATATGCCGTTTGTTAATTCCATTATTTCTTAAACGGGCTCTCAAGCACACAAGCAACCAGGTGTACTCTAGCCTGTTCTCCACCATTAAAAAAATTATGATATTTTGTATTATTTGTTATCCATACTTTGCCGTCAGCCGGTAAATGTTTTGCTACATTTTCAATGACCATTGAACAACCTTTGTTAGTTATAATAGGCACATGTAATCTACATTCGGGATCTTTGTGCCAGCTTAATGTTGATCTTGGTTCTTTTAACAAAAGTCTTACTCTACCTAGTTTGAACCTTTTTCTTAAAGTTTCATAAACTTCCTTAAAATATGTATTTTCGAATTCAGAAACTAATTGTGTATACTTGGACTCATCTATATCAACATCTCTAGAAACTTCATTTCCAGTTTCATCTGCTATGGTCCAATATTTTCCCCTTATATTGTTTCCTTCAATAGAACTTTTATCATTTGGGATTTGATTTAATGATATTGCACCAAAATGTGTAACCCCAGGAGAATTAAATTTTTTGGCTTTTAGAATCTTTTCCAAATCATCTCTCAGCCTTAAAATATCAAAATTAAGACTGGGAACTTCATAGAAATCCTCGAAATTAGTTGTAGTCATACTTTTTGTCCCGCTATTTTAAATTTAATTCAATTTCAGATCAAATCGATCAGAATTCATAACTTTTACCCAAGCAGCAACAAAATCACCTATAAATTTATCGCCTGAGTCTTCACACGCATAAACTTCTGCAAGAGCTCTAAGTTGAGAATTTGAACCAAAAATTAAATCAACTCTAGTTGCTTTCCATTTAATCTTTTGTGTTTTTCTATCTTTTCCTACAAATGTTTGCTCTGATTTGTTCTCCTCTTTCCAAGTAGTATTCATATCTAATAAATTAATGAAATAATCATTAGTAAGAGAGCCAGGTCTTTTTGTGAAAATGCCATGTTTTGAGCCATCGTAATTTGTATTCAAAACTCTCATTCCACCTACGAGTGCAGTCATTTCTGGTGCAGTTAAGCCCATCAACTGAGCTTTATCAACCAATTTTTCCTCTGCGGAAACATTTGAAGCCCCTTCATTTAAATAGTTTCTAAAACCATCTGCTTGAGGCTCAAGAAGACCAAATGAATTAATATCAGTCTGGTCTTGTCTAGCATCTCCTCTGCCAGCTAAAAATGGCACTTTTGTTTTATAACCAGCTTTTTTAGCAGCCATTTCAATACCAACACCACCTGCCAAAACAATTAAATCAGCCATTGATACACTTTTCTTTTTATTATCAAATTTGTTTTTAATTTTGTTTAGGGCGTTAATTACAGTTGATAAATTCTTTGGATTATTAACTTTCCAATTTTTTTGAGGTTCTAACATTATTCTTGCACCATTAGCTCCACCTCTTTTATCTGAACCTCTAAAAGTAGATGCTGATGCCCATGCTGTAGAAACTAAATCTGATATAGATATTTTTGATTTAGAGATTTTATTTTTTAAATAATCAATATCTTTTGATTTAAGTTTATATTTTGGTTTATCGATTGGATCTTGCCAAATTAATTGTTCTTTTGGAACATCACTACCAAGATAGCAAACTCTTGGACCCATATCTCGATGTGTTAATTTAAACCAAGCCCTGGCAAATGCATCATGAAACTCCTCTGGATTTTGGTGGAAATGTTTTGTAATGGGACCATAACTTGGATCAACTTTCATCGATATGTCTGTCGTTTGCATCATTGGTGGATGAAGCACATCTTTTTTATGTGCATCAGGTACCATCTTAATTTTTTGACCATTTTTTTTCGGAGTCCATTGATGAGCACCAGCTGGGCTTTTTGTAAGTTCCCAATCATGGCCATATAAACAATCTAAATATCCCATATCCCATTTGATAGGATTTTGAGTCCAGGCACCCTCAATACCACTGCTTATTGCATCAACACCTTTTCCTGATTTATAACCACTATTCCATCCTGTGGACTGATCTTGAAGTCTTGAGGCCTCTGGATCAGGCCCTTTGTAAGACTCAGATGCCGCACCATGAGATTTACCAAATGTATGTCCTCCAGCTACTAATGCTGCTGTTTCATAATCATTCATAGCCATTCTTCCAAATGTTTCTCTGATATCATGTGCTGCAAGTTTTGGATCTGGATTTGCATCTGGACCCTGTGGATTAACATATATCAAGCCCATATGCGAAGCTCCTAACGGCTGCTCTAAGTCTCTTTTTCCACTATACCTTTCTACACCTAACATTTCTTTTTCAGAACCCCAATAAATATCATCTTCTGGCTCCCAGATATCAGTTCTCCCAGCTCCAAAACCAAAAGTTTTGAAACCCATTGAATCTAGAGCAACGTTTCCAACAAGTATAAATAAATCTGCCCATGAAATTTTTCTTCCGTATTTTTTTTTAATAGGCCATAGAAGTAGTCTAGCTTTATCTAAGTTTACGTTATCTGGCCACGAGTTGAGTGGCGCAAATCTTTGATTTCCTGTTCCAGCCCCACCTCTGCCATCACCAGTTCTATAAGTTCCTGCCGCGTGCCAGGCTAATCGAATGAATAATGGACCATAATGACCGTAATCAGCTGGCCACCATTCCTGCGAATCTGTCATTAATTTTTTTAAATCTTTTTTTAAACCTTTATAATTAAGTTTTTTAAATTCTTTGGCGTAACTAAATTTCTTATCCATAGGGTTGGAAAGATTAGAATGCTGACTCAAAATTTTAAGGTTTAAACTGTTTGGCCAAAAATCTCTTACTGTTTGGCCTCTTCCAGCAGAAAATTTTGCAGGTGTGCCTGCTCCGGTGAAAGGACATTTGCTTAGCTCGTTAGCTTTAAAAGATTTATTTTTAAAATTTTCAGTACTCATTAGTTTCCCCATGATTTTGTTGTGTTTAAGTCTACTTTATAATGGTTCTAAATAGGTGTCAATTGGTTAATAATGACGCTAAATTGATCGGTAACTTAATCTTCAAGTTTTACTAGAACCTCGACCGATTTAATTTTTTTTCCATTAATTTTTCTTCTAATATTTATGGGTCCCACGTCGGAATTTTCTAAGTCTATCAGTTTTTCATCCTTTGTATCGTAAAAATGATGGTGATCTGTTACGTTAGTATCAAAATAAGTTTGATTTGAGTTTATAGGAATTTGTTTTAAGTATCCTTTTTTTTCAAAAGCATGAACGGTGTTATAAAGTGTAGCTAAAGATATCTTACTATTT
>CABXRL010000019.1 GCA_902514605.1 uncultured Pelagibacteraceae bacterium | reverse complement strand
TTATTGGAAGGATGATGATTGGTAATCATTTCAAAAAAAAATTTAGTAAACAGCCACCACCTGGAGTGATAGTTGCAAAAGTTGTAAAACAAGAGTTTTCAGAAAAAATAGAAACGTTTGGTACAGCTGTTTCGAAGAGATCACAAAATTTTAAGATAAAAAAAGAAGATCTTTATCAAGATTTAAATTTAAAAGAATTTGTTAAAGAAGGAGAAATTTTAATAAAATTAAAAAGTGGAAATATCTTAGCCCCATTTGATGGTGTTTTAGGATATACAGGTTTAACTGAAGATATACTTGTGTCTAATAATATATTTATCATAACTCTTGATGATAATTCGACGATATATTCAGATATAAAAATTCCTGAAAATTATTCAGCATCAATAAAAAAAGGGCTACCAGTAGAAATTAAAATATCTAGTTATAAAAATAAAACTTTTCAGGGAGAAATAGATTTTGTTTCAAGTAGAATTAACGCGGATACAAGAAGTTTATTATCTAGAATAAAAGTACAAAACAAAAACTTTGAGCATTAATTTTATTTTTACATTTATTTTTAAACTTTTAGAAATGAAATTTATAGTGACTATAAAGCAAATCGATCTGAAGCACCGGATGATTTAGCTCCACAATTTGAATACATTAGAAAATCTGTGTTAGCATTTAATCTACCCTCCGTCGAACTTGCCAATTATGAAGCGGATGATCTTATTGCAACATATGTTGATCAAATTTTAAAAAAAGGTGCAAAAGTTACAATCGTATCATCAGATAAGGATTTAATGCAATTATATCGCAAGAACGTCAGAATTTATGACCCAATGAAAAATAAATTCATTTCTGAAGAGGACGTGCAAAAAAAATTTGGAGTTGATTCATCCAAAGTAATTGATGTTCAGGCCTTAGCTGGGGATAGTAGTGACAACGTTCCTGGGGTACCAGGTATTGGAGTAAAAACAGCTGCAGAATTGATAAATAAATACGGAAATTTGGAAACAGTTTTAAAATCCGCTAACGAAATTAAGCAGAATAAAAGAAGAGAAACACTTATTGAGAATAAAGACAAAGCATTAATTAGTAAGAAATTAGTTACTTTAAAAAATGATGCACCAATTAATAAGGGTTTGACAGAGTTTCAATTAAAGGAAATCGATAAAGATAAACTTTATAAATTTTTAAGAGAAATGGAATTTAACAGATTATTAAGTTCAGCTATCTCAGCTTATGGTGAGCCAAGTTTAAGTGCAGAAAAAAAAATTGTTAAAACTGATGAAAAATTAAACGATATAAATAAAAAAGAATATCATTTAATTAAAGATCTTAAAGAAATTGATAACTGGATTAAAGAAGCTGAGGAAGTAGGAGAAGTTGCAGTAGATACAGAGACAAGTTCTTTAGATCCACACCAAGCAGATCTTATTGGAGTTTCACTTAGTTCTAAAATTGGTAAAGCATGCTACATTCCTTTAGGACATGTATCAAAAAAGAATATAAATAAAGATCAAGTCTTAAAAAAACTCAAACCTTTGCTTGAAGACCCAAGTATAAAAAAAATAGGGCAAAATATAAAGTTTGATTTAATTGTATTATTTAAGCATGGTATAAAAATTACATCTATGGAGGATACTATGCTTATGTCATATGTATTAGACTCTGGAAAAAATAGACACAATATGGATACTTTGTCTGAAATTCACTTAAATCATAAACCGATAGCATTTAAAGAGTTGGTAGGAACAGGAAAGAAAGAAATTAATTTTAGCTTCGTTGATGTAGAGAAAGCTAAAGATTATGCAGCTGAAGATGCAGATGTTACTTTTAGATTGTATAAAAAATTTTATAAGAGTTTAAAAGAGGAAAAGATGATTAATATTTATGAAGTATTTGAAAAGCCAATGATTAAAATTTTAGCTGATATGGAAATAGAGGGTATTAAAATTGATGATCAGTTTCTTAAGATTTTGTCTTCAAAATTTGGAAAAAAAATTGAAAAAATTCAAACTGAAGTTTTTAAAATATCCAAAAAAAATTTTAATATTGCATCTCCTAAACAACTAGGTGAAATTTTGTATAATGAACTTAAGATCGCAGATCTAAAAAAAACTAAAAAAGGAAGTTTCGCAACTAGCGCATCAGTCCTAGAGGATTTAGCTTTTAAAGGTCATAAATTTCCACAATTAGTTCTAGATTGGAGACAGATATCAAAATTAAAGAATACTTATTCAGACTCTCTTCCTGAACATATTAATCCAAAAACGAAACGAATACATACATCTTTTTTACTAGCAGCTACGACAACAGGAAGATTGGCATCTAGTGATCCAAATTTACAAAATATTCCAATAAAGTCTGAAGATGGTAAAGATATTAGAAAAGCATTTATTGCAGAAAAAGGTCTTTCCTTAATCTCTGCAGATTACAATCAAATTGAAATGAGAATTTTAGCTGATCTAGCCGATGTCAAAGAATTAAAAAAAGCTTTTAGAAATAACGAAGATATTCATTCTTTAACAGCTAGCCAGATATTTAATACAAGAATAGATAAAGTAAAAGAGGATCAAAGGAGAAAAGCAAAAGCAATAAATTTTGGTATTATTTATGGCATCTCTCAATATGGCTTGGCCAAACAAATAAACGTGTCTAATAAAGATGCTGAAGAGTTTCTGAATGCATATTTTGCGAAGTTTCCTGAAATAAAATCTTATATGGACAAAACAATAAAATTTTGCAGAAAAAGCGGCTATGTAAGTAATATCTTTGGAAGAAAATCACATTTTATTAACATAAATGACAAAAACTATAATGTTAGAAATTTTCAAGAACGTGCAGCTATAAATGCCCCAATTCAAGGATCAGCGTCTGAAATAATGAGATTAGCAATGTTCAGACTAGACAAAAGATTGAAAGAGCAGAAAAATAAAAAAACTAAGATGTTGCTTCAAATTCATGATGAATTAATTTTTGAAACCTCTAAAGAGGAAGTTAAGAGAATCAGTAAAATTATAACTGAAGAAATGACCGGAGTAGTTAATAGTGAACATCACTCTTTTTCAATACCGTTGACTGTAGATTTAAATTTTGGGGATAACTGGGGTGAACTTCATTAAATTAAATTTAATTGCCCAAATTAGAACAATTTAGTATTTTTATATCAAATTATGCATAAACAAGTAATTGCTTTAATAGATGATGATCGTAACATTCTGACAAGCTTAAGCATTGCGCTAGAGAAAGAAGGATTTAAAGTTCAGACATATATTGATGGTGAAAGTGCTTTAATAGGCTTAATAAGAACACCTCCTGATCTTGCGGTAATTGATATTAAGATGCCTAAAATGGATGGTGAGGAATTACTTAAAAAACTAAGAAAAAAAACATCTTTACCAGTTATATTTTTAACTTCCAAAGATGATGAAATTGATGAGTTGCTTGGATTAAAATTAGGTGCTGATGATTTCGTAAAAAAATCGGGAGGTTTTTCTATAAAAGTACTCATTGAGAGAATAAGAGTTCAACTTAGAAAAAAAGATTCAAAAGATGCTATTGAAGAAAATAAAAGTATTATTTCTCATGGTAAATTAAAGTTAGATCCATCACAACTCGAATGTGAATGGAATGGTAAACAATTACCAGACAAACTAACAACCACTGAGTTTTTGTTAGTCAAAGAATTGGCTAAAAGACCTGGAATTATTAAAGAGAGAGCACAATTAATGGATATAGCCTATAGAGAAGACACAGACATAGAAGACAGAACAATTGACAGTCATGTGAAAAGAATTAGAAAAAAATTTAAAAAAGTTGATCCTGAGTTTTCAGCGATTGAGACAAGATATGGGAGTGGTTATAGGTGGAATGTTAGCTAATGTTCAACAAAATACTTAAAGATTTATCTATCTTAAAAAAATTTTTATTCATAAATTTAATTTTTTTTACTGTAATTGGTTTATTTACATTTATTTACATTAAAAATGTAAAACCAAACTTAATAAAAAAAAAATCATCAAATCACATTGAAGTAATAAACAATACAATTGATAATTTGACGAGACTAAATATTAGCTTTGTTGAAGAAGATATCAGGCGATTTTTATCTTCAACAAGATTTTTATTTCAAAATCTTGATCGAGTAATATTTTTTGATAATGAGTTAAATTTAGTTGGAGATACAGATACGTTAGACCTAGACCCTAGATCTTTTTCAACAAGGCTTGATATTATAGAATTAGAAACGCTAAATGAGAAAAAGTCTAAAGAAATAACGGAAAAAAAAAATATTGATATTGGAAAAAAAAAATCAGTTTCTTTAAATGACGTATTGTTAAATTACTCTCAATCAAAAAATTTTGGAATCCCATTCACTTTCACTCAGGAAGAATTCAATAAATTTAAATTGATTACCATCAAAAATGTAATGCAAAATGGTAAAAATATCGGTTATTTAGCTATAAGCGAAAATGCCAATGATATTAGAACAGCAATCGATGAGAGAAAAACTTTTATTATCAGAACAGCTATTGCCGTAGGGATAGTTATCTTAATTTTTTCATTTGTTTTAAACAGATATTTTTTAAAACCAATAAAAAATCTTGTTAGCTATACAAAAACAATCAAAGATAAAAAACAGAAAACTACAAATATAGATAACTTAAAACTAAGAAATGATGAGCTTGGTTTATTATCTAGTTCTTTAGATGATATGACCCTTGAACTACAAAAAAGAATCAGACATGCAGAAAATTTTTCTACTGATTTAGTCCATGAAATAAGAAATCCCCTTGCTTCTTTAAAAAGTGCATCAGAAATTCTACATGACACAAATGACATTAATCAAAGAGTTAAACTGATTGACATATTAAGTCATGATGTTCAAAGGATTGAAAGATTAATCACTGACTATTCTCAGATATTAAAGGATGAAGTCGCTTTAAGCAAAGAAAAGATAAAAAAATTAGATATTGAACCAATTATCAAATCTGTTGTAGATGATTTCAACAATATTTATAAGTTAAAGAGAGGGATAAAAATTTCTTATGATAATGACAAAAAAAATAGATATTTTATCAACGGAATTGAAAATAGGATTGAGCAGATGATTGCGAATCTTCTGGATAATGCAGTATCTTTTAGTGAAGATAATAAAAAAGTTTTGGTGAAAGTATTCAAATCAAACAGTGAGAATGTGATAATCAATATTTTAGATGAAGGCGAAGGTTTTAAGGAAAAGGATACTAAAAAAATATTTAATAGATTTTATAGTAATAGACCTGATAAATTTGGACAACACTCTGGACTAGGTTTAAATATTGTTAAAAATTTAGTTGATTTGCACAGTGCCACTATTGTCGCTTCTAATAGAACTGATCAAAAGGGGGCAAAAATGGAAATTGTATTCCCTAAAGTGTAAAGAGTTTTATTGATTAATTAATTCTTTATTGTTAGAAGATCTCCCATGGAAGATTTCAAAGTAAAAAATATATCTGAAGCAGAATTTGGACGTAAAGAAATTTCAATAGCTGAAAGTGAAATGCCAGGACTAATGGCTCTAAGAGAAGAGTATGAGGGAAAACATCCCTTAAAAGGAGCAAAAATTGTTGGCTGTCTTCACATGACTATACAAACCGCAGTACTAATTGAAACACTAGTTAATTTGGGTGCTGAAGTTAGATGGTCTTCTTGTAACATTTTTTCAACTCAGGATCATGCAGCAGCAGCAATAGCAAAAGCTGGAATACCTGTTTTTGCGTGGAAAGGCGAAACAGAGGAGGAATATTGGTGGTGTGTGAAACAAACAATCGAAGGTAAAACAGACTGGAAACCAAATATGATCTTGGACGATGGAGGAGATTTGACAGCTTTAATGCATAAAGATTATAAAAATTTAATGAAAAATATAAAAGGTTTGTCTGAAGAAACTACCACTGGTGTTTTAGCATTAAAAAAAATGGAAAAAGAAAAAACACTATTAGTGCCCGCAATTAATGTTAATGACTCTGTAACAAAATCTAAATTTGATAATTTATATGGTTGTAGAGAAAGTTTGGTTGATGGAATTAAAAGAGCTACAGATTTAATGATGTCAGGAAAGGTAGCAATTGTGGCTGGTTTTGGGGATGTTGGCAAAGGTAGTGCAGCATCTTTAAGACAATCAGGTGCAAGAGTGATGATAACTGAAACAGACCCTATATGCGCATTACAAGCTGCTATGGAAGGTTATGAAGTAGTGACTATGGATGAGATGATAGGCCAAGCAGATATTGTTGTTACAGCAACTGGAAACAAAGATATCGTTACGGCAGATCATATGAGAGAAATGAAAGACAGAGCTGTTTTATGTAATATTGGGCATTTTGATAATGAGATCCAGGTTGATGCGTTAAAAAATTATAAATGGGATGAAATTAAACCTCAAGTTCATGAAATTACCTTACCAAGTAAAAAACGAATAATATTACTTGCAGAGGGTAGACTAGTAAATTTAGGATGTGCCACAGGACATCCAAGTTTTGTAATGAGTGCCTCATTTACAAATCAAGTTATTGCTCAAATAGAATTATGGAATAATTCTAAAAATTATGAAAAAAAAGTTTATGTTTTACCTAAACATTTAGATGAGAAAGTAGCAACTTTGCACCTTAAAAAAGTTGGTGCAAAATTAACCAAGTTATCAAAAGATCAAGCAGACTATATTAGTGTCAAAGTAGAAGGTCCCTATAAACCAGATGCTTACCGCTACTAAGAGCACAAAAATAGAATTATCCTCAGAAAATAAAACAAAAGAATTTGCTGATACATTCTCAACAAGAATTAAAATAGGAGATATTATCTACTTATACGGCGAGATTGGGGTAGGTAAAACTACATTTATAAAATATTTGATTAATATTATCCAAAAAAAAAATAAATTAGAGCCATCTGAAGTAACTAGTCCAACTTTTAATATATTGAATGAGTATCAGATTAAGCAAATAAAAATAAATCATTATGATCTATTTAGACTTAAATCTGCAGATGAAGTAAAAAATTTAGGTTTATTTGAAGATAGTTTTAAATCAATAACTTTAATTGAATGGCCTCAAATAATTAAAGAAAAGCCAAAAAATTTGATAGAATTGATATTTATATATGAGGATGATCATGAAAAAAGATCTGTTCAAGTCAAGGGTCTTGATTAGACATAAATGTAATGAGTAAGTTTCAAAATTTAAAATCTATAAAGGGGGACGCATCTTTTAGAAAATTTTTTCGAAAAAATTATAATAATAAAAATTCTATCGTAGTTTTTGCAAAAAAAGAGAAATTTAAAAATTTGCTTGTATATGACGCAATTAATAAAATCTTTAATAAAAATAAAATATTAGCTCCAAATTTATACGAAGAAAACTATAAAAAGGGTTATATAGAAATCCAAGATTTTGGTGACGAAACAATTTTTAAAATTTTACTCAAAAAAAAAAGTAATAAATTCAAATATTTCAAGAAAATAGTTAAAATTTTAATACAAATACAATCAATAAAAAATAGAGATATTAAAGATTTTAAAAAGAAAAAATATATAATACCAAAATATGATAAATTAATTCTTCTAAAAGAAGCTCGATTATTTTGCGATTGGTATATTAAAAAAAAGTTACAAAAAAAAAATAGGGATAAATTCAATAAGAAATTCAAAAGAATAACTGAAAAATTAATTTCTAATCTTAAATTAAATAATAATGTTTTTGTTCATAGGGATTTTCATGTATCAAATTTAATGTTAGTAAATAATCGAATTGGAGTAATAGATGGTCAGGACGCTTTGATTGGAAATAAAGCATACGATTTAGCTTCTTTAGTAGATGATGTAAGATTAAGAACTCCAGCTATACTTAAGAACAAAATTTATAAATTTTACATAAACAAGCAAAACAATTTAAATAAGGCTAAATTTAAAAATGATTTTGATATTTTATCAGTTTTGAGAAATCTTAAAATTATAGGAATATTTACTCGTCTCGCAGTAAGAGACGGCAAAAAAAGATATTTAAAATTAATTCCTAGAGCTTGGGAGTTGATAAATATTAGAATTGATAATCAAATATTTTCAGAATTAAAAAAACTTTTAAATCAAAATTTTAAAAAAGAATTAAATGCAAATTAATACAGCTTTAATATTGTGTGCAGGTTTTGGCAAAAGATTAAATCCATTAACACAAAAAATTCCTAAACCACTTCTTGAGCTTAATAGTGTTACATTGTTAGAAAATTGTATTAATCTGATTGTAAAACTTGGTATTCAAAAAATTATTATAAATACATTTCATCTAAGTAATCAAATAGCTCATTTTATCCAAAAAACAAATTTTCAAATTGAGATTCAGGTAATTGAAGATGGTGAAAAAATTTTAAATACAGGTGGTGGAATATTAAATATGATGAAACAATCTCTGGATGAGGATTTTATCATTTTTAATCCTGATACATTATGGAATAAAATCTATCATGAAGAAATTATTAGAATGCAGAATTTTTATTTTTCGAAAAAATTAAATAATATTCTTCTCCTTACTAATAAATCATTGAGTTTTGACAAAAATCTTTCAGGAGATTTTGAACTCAAGGATAATTTACTACGCAAAGGAAACACAATGAACTTTATTTACATTGGTTGTCAAATTCTAAATAAAAATTTATTTGAGGAATTTGAGGTTAAAAATTTTTCAGTCGTAGAAATTTGGAATAAATTGTTGAAAAAGAATGAATTAAATGGTTTTGAAAGTTCACATAAATTCTACCATTTGACAAATTTAGAAACCTTTAAAAAATTAGGAGGTCTTTAGATCTTTCTTTATCTAAGTACTCACAATTTTTAATTTTAAATTTATCATCGAACTCTATAATGAGAGGATTACCTGTTGGTATTTCTAACTTAGAGATTTGAAAATTATCTAATTTTAACAGATACTTGCATAATGCTCTTATTGAATTACCATGAGCTGATATTAATACATTCTTATTTAAAAGTTTTTTTTCAATCTCTTCATGAAAGTACTTAAGAACTCTCTCATATGTATCTTTTAAAGACTCCGTGTCCGGAATTATTTCTCTTGGTACATTTTTGTAAATATCAATATTAAGAGGATGATAAGGGCTTTTTTTATCAAGTGGCTCAGGTTTTAACTCCCAGGATCTTCGAAACTCAAATATTTTATCTTCACCCATTCGTTGAGCCATCTCTATTTTATTAAGACCTGTTAGAGCCCCATAATGCCTTTCATTCAGTTGCCAAGCTCTGGGGAAATCACTTTCGTCTTTCAAAATTTTTTGTATTATTTTTAAAGTATTATTTGCTCTTAATTGTAAAGAAGAAAAATAGTTGTCAATTTTAATATTTTTACCTTTAATCAAAGAACCTGCTTTTTCAGCTTCTAATATTCCTTCTTTTGTAAGATTAACGTCTACCCAACCTGTAAATCTCTTTTCAAGATTCCAAACACTTTGACCATGTCTTACAAGTAATAAAAAACTCATATTGTTATTTTTAAGATATATTTATAAATAAAACTATATAATAAAATGATATATTTTTTTTCCAGATTTAAAATAATTTTTTATTTTTCAAACATTATTTTGATATTTTTATACCTTTTCCCTGGAAGTTTATTGGGGATAATTATATATAACAATAAAAATGTTCAGCCACAATTAACTCCAGATTTTGTCATCTCTACAAATCATTTTTATGTTTTTACTGTAATCTCAGTAATTGGTTTTTTAAGTTTTGTAAAAAAAAAACATACTAAAGTATTAGCAATTTATCTAATTTTTCTTTCTATTATCTTAGAAATATTTCATTTAATCATACCGGAGAGAAGTTTTGAATGGTCAGATTTATTTGGAAATTTGTTAGGTGTCTTTATTGTAATTATTTGTAATAATCTTATAAATAAATATGGTTATTTTAAAAAATAAATTAATAATCTTAATTATATTTACATTAACTGGATGCTCATCAATACCAAATAACACTGCTAATAGCTGTTCAATTTTTAATGAAAGATATCTTTGGTATAAGCACACTAAAAAGGTAGAGAAGGAATGGGGCACACCAATCTATATTCAATTAGCAATTATCAAAATGGAATCTGATTTTGACTGGTTGGCTAAGCCAGCAAGACAAAAAATTTTTAAAGTAATACCCTTTAAAAGACCCTCAAGTTCGTTTGGATATTCACAAGCAGTTAAAGGAACATGGGAACAGTATAAGAAAGAAACAGGAAACAAATTTGCTACAAGAGCAAGATTTAAGGACAGTGTTGATTTTATTGGATGGTACACAAGTAAAACTGAAAGTATTTTAAAAATTTCAAAAAAAGATGCATTTAGACAATATCTTGCTTATCATGAGGGGTGGGGAAATTATAAACATTATAAAAAAAATAAAAAAGTAATTAGACTAGCTGAAAAAGTGGATAGACAATCTAATATTTATAAAGAACAATTATCTAAATGCAAAAATATGCTCAATAAAAATAAATACATTATTTTTTAAATAATTCTTTTTTAAGTTCCAATTCTACAGAGTCAATTCTTTTAGTATTTTTTGCCAATGCCAAATACATCGATGGAGTTACATATAAAGTAAAAAATGTCGAAATTATCATCCCCCCTAATATTGTTGAGCCTACGGCTAATCTTGAACCCTCACCAGCACCTGGACCGAAATTTCCGATAACAAGGGGCATCATTGCTATCATCGTACTTAGTGAAGTCATTATGATAGGTCTAAATCTAACAGTGCAAGCATCTTTGACTGCTGTCTCAATATTTTTGCTTGTAGTCCGAATTTGATTAGCATAATCAACAATCAAAATACTATTTTTTGTTGATATACCTATAAGTATTATCAATGCAATTTGAGAAAAAATATTTATTGAGCTATTGAGAAATAAAATAAATACTAATCCACCAAATATAGCCAGAGGCACTGTTAACACTATTATAAATGGATGTATGAAAGAATTAAATGTTGCCGCCATCACTAGATAAGCTGTCAACAAAGACAAAGCAAATATTACAAATAACTCATTGCTGGTTTCTTTGATTTCCTCTGATTTTCCTTTCCAAGTAATTTGATTCTTTGGTGCTAGATCAGCCATTACATCTTCGAAAAATCTAATTGCTTCAGTCAAAGTGTAACCTTCATTAATATTTGCTGAGATAGTTACCGCTCTTTGTCTATTATATCGAGCAAGTTGTTTTGCAGATCCCTCATCCTTAAAACTAACAAGGTTAGCCATAGAAATTAGTTTTGCATTTGTTTCTGAACGTACAAATATTTTTGAAATCCCATCTTTATTCCTTCTATCAGATAAATATTGCTGAACTACAATAGGGTATTCCTTA
>CABXRL010000018.1 GCA_902514605.1 uncultured Pelagibacteraceae bacterium | reverse complement strand
AATAATCAAAACCTAAATAAAAAGATTAAATTTTTAATAAAAGATTTAAGAATAATAGAAAAAATACTTTTTTGCAGTGTTGTACCTAAATCATTTAATTTAATAAAAAGATATTTTTCAAAAAAAACTAAAATAAAATGTTACGAGATAAAAGATTTAAATTTAAGATCATTAATTAAGATAAAGGTTAATTTTAAACAAGCGGGATCTGATCGTTTGACTAATGCAATCAGTTTACAAAATGATAGAGATAATTTTATAATCTTAGACTTTGGAACAGCTACTACTTTTGATGTAGTTATAAAAAAAAATTATACAGGGGGTATAATAGCCCCTGGAGTTAAAATATCACTTGATACTTTGTCAGACAAGGCCTCCTTAATACCTCAAATCAATTTAAAAAAAATAACAAGTGTAATTGGTAGTAATACAATATCTGCTGTACGTTCAGGTTTTTTTTGGGGATATGCAGGTTTAATTGACAATATCGTTAATTTGATTAAGAAGGAAACTGGTAAATCTTTTAGACTTGTTATTACTGGAGGATTTTCTGATTTGTTTAAAAGTTCAATTAAAACTAAATTTATACAAAATAAAAAAATCACTTTAAAAGGTCTGATAAAAATTGCGAAACTTATTAAATAAATGAAAAAAGAATTATTATTTTGTCCGTTAGGCGGCGCTGGTGAGATAGGCGCAAACATGAACTTATATGGTTATGGAAATCCAGGAGAGCATAATTGGATTATGGTTGATATTGGTGTTACATTTGCGGACGATACTCTTCCAGGGATAGATCTAATTTATCCTGATCCTGGTTTTATAGTTGAAAAAAAAGATAACTTATTAGGCATCATAGTGACCCACGCTCATGAAGATCACATCGGTGCAATTGCACATCTCTGGCCAAAATTAAAATGTAAAATTTACGCGACACCATTTACTGCAGTTTTGATAAAAGAAAAATTCAAAGAAAAAAATGTTGATATAAACAATCATTTAAAAATAGTTCAGCTAAATGGTATTATAGATCTGGATCCATTTAGAATTGAATATGTTTCAATGACTCATTCAATTCTTGAACCAAATGGATTAAAAATTAAAACTCCAGCTGGTGTAGTTTTGCATACCGGCGATTGGAAAATTGATGAAAATCCTATGGTAGGTAAAAATATAGACATAGATAAATTAAAGCAAATAGGTAATGAAGGTGTTCTCGCCATGGTTTGTGACTCTACAAATATTTTTACAGTAGGCAGGTCTGGCTCGGAGGAAACAGTCAGGAGAAGCCTTTTAAAAATTATGGAAAGACTTAAAAAAAGAATAGTTATTACATCCTTTGCATCTAACGTGGCAAGAATGGAGACCATATTTTACTGTGCGGAAAAAACTGGAAGGCAAATATCATTAGTTGGAAGATCAATGCATAGAATTTTTAAAGCAGCCAAACAATGTGGTTATCTAAAAGATATAATCGATCCAATTGATCCCAGAGAAGCAAAAAATATATCTAGAGAAAAAATTATTTATTTATGTACAGGAAGTCAAGGTGAGCCAATGGGTGCAATGATGAGAATTTCTAGCTATACGCACCCTGATGTATTTCTAGAAAAAGGTGATACAGTCATTTTTTCATCGAAAATAATACCGGGCAACGAAAAGAAACTCTATAAATTACATAATCAACTAGTTAAGGATGGAATTGAGGTAATATCAGAGGAAAATGAGTTTGTTCATGTATCAGGTCATCCTAATAGAGATGAAATGAAAGATATGTATAGTTGGATTAAACCCAAATGTGTGATTCCTGTTCATGGCGAACACAGACACTTAATGGAGCACATAAGTTTTGCAAAAGAAATGCAAGTTCCACATCCTGTTTTGGTTGAAAATGGAGATATTGTAAAAATTTTTCCTGGAGATAAACCTGAAGTTTACGATAAAGCACCTAGTGGAAGACTTTATCTTGATGGTAATATAAGTGTACATGAGGAGTCTCAGTCTATAAAAGATAGAAAAAATTTGAGTTCTAACGGTTATCTAGAGGTAACACTTTTAATAACCTCAAAAGGTAACATTCATGATAATCCAATTTTATCATTTAGAGGTTTACCAATCTATGAGGAAGATGAATTTACCTATGGATTAGAAAATGAAATAGAAAAAATTACAAAATCATTTAAAATTGGCAGCAGAAAACAAGAACATAATTTAATTGATGCTCTCAAAATAGCTTGTAGAAAATTTACTAAAGAGAAAACAGGAAAAAAACCATACACAAACATAAATTTAGTTAATATTTAATGAGTCTTACCGGATTAGCAATAATTTATATTATTATATGGTGGATCGTTTTTTTTGCAATTTTACCAATTGATGTTGAAAGACAAAAATCAATTAAAGTTGATGGAGAAGATCCTGGATCGCCGGAGAATCCTAAAATGTTAAAAAAATTCATTTATTGCACAGGAATAACAACGTTTTTATTCATAGTGATTTACTTGTTAATGAAATTTGAATATTTGAATTTAAGAAATATACTGAATTAGCATGTATATATCGAAATTATTTATACCTATACTTAAAAATAATCCCTCTGAAGCTAAAATAAAATCACACCAATTAATGTTAAGAGTTGGAATGATAAAACAATCGTCGGCAGGTATTTATTCATGGCTACCTCTAGGTTTGAAGGTAATGAAAAAAATTGAGCAAATAGTGAGAGAAGAGCAAAATAAAATTGGTGCTCAAGAGATATTAATGCCAACTATTCAATCAAGTGAAATCTGGAAAGAAAGTGGACGTTACGATGATTATGGCGAAGAAATGCTAAGAATTAAAGACCGTCAAAATCGTGAAATGCTTTATGGACCAACAAATGAGGAACTTGTAACAGACATATTTCGAAGTTCAGTAAAATCTTATAAGTCTCTACCTCAACTTTTGTACCATATACAGTGGAAGTTTAGAGATGAAATAAGACCTAGATTTGGAGTCATGAGATGCAGAGAATTTTTTATGAAAGATGCATATTCATTTGACGTAAATGATGAAGAGGCTTTATTTTCGTATAACAAATTTTTTTTATCTTATTTGAAAACTTTTAAGAGACTGGATCTTACTGCTATTCCTATGGCTGCAGATACAGGACCAATTGGTGGTAATCTTTCACATGAATTCATAATTTTGGCAGAGACAGGTGAAAGTAAAATATATACTGATAAGAGAATTTTTGAGGTTGATAGTAAAGGAACTAAATTAGAAAAAAAAGCGCTTGAAGATTTAAGAAATAAATACGAAAAATTTTATTCAGTAACAGATGAAAAATTTAATAAAGAAGAATTTGAAAGTAAAGTTATCGAAGAAAATCGCTTAATCACAAAAGGTATTGAAGTTGGCCATATTTTTTATTTTGGTGACAAATACTCCAAACCAATGAATGGATCTGTTGATTTACCAGAAGGTAAAAAAGATTTTGTAAAAATGGGCTCTTACGGAGTTGGAGTTTCAAGACTTGTTGGTGCTATAATTGAAGCAAAGTATAATGAAAAAGAGGAGATCATGAAATGGCCAATTTCTGTAGCTCCATATGATATTTCAATAATTCCGATGATAATTAAAAATGACAAATCGACTTTAGAAAAAGCTAATAAAATTAATTTAGAATTGAAAAAATATAATATTGAGGCTTTAATTGATGATACCGATGAAAATTTTTCATCTAAAATTAAAAAAATGAATTTAATAGGAGTTCCATACCAAATCATTATTGGTAAACAATCTGAAAACGATCTCGTAGAATTTAGAAAAGTGGGAGAAAATTCCCAAAAAATTAAGTTGAGTGAAATTATTAATATTATAAAAAAACAAAAAGAAAAAAATTGATCTCTACATTAGAAAAAGAAATTACATTCAGATTTCTTAAAGCCAGAAAAAAAGATGGTTTTCTGAACATAATTTCTATTTTTTCATTTATTGGTATAAGTTTAGGAGTTGCAGTTTTGATAATTGTTATGTCTGTAATGAATGGTTTTAGAACTGAGTTGATTAATAAAATTGTCGGCTTTAACGCACATATAACGGTAAAACCTTACGAAAAAATATATATAAATCCCTCTAGATTTAATATTCCCCAATTAAATTCGATAAGTAAAAATTTAATATCAAGTAATTCGGGCGAGGCTATAATAATTCAAAAAGATGTTTCGAAAGGTATAGTTTTAAGAGGTTATTTACAAAATGATTTTTCAAAATTGAAGATCATTAAGGATGAAACTTTTGTAGGGAATAAAAATAATTTAACAAAAAACTATATATCAATAGGTAAAGAATTAAGCTTCGCGCTCGGACTTAAGATAGGAGATGATATCACGATAATGTCATCATCAGGCATCGAAACAATTATAGGAAGTCTTCCGAAGAAAAAAATTTTTACCGTCATTTCACTTTTTGAAAGTGGTTTAGCCGATTTTGATAACAATATTGCTTTTATAAATTTAGACACATTAGATGATTTTTTTAATTTAAGTAATAATGACAGAAACTTAGAAATTTATTTAAAAAACCCACAAAATATCGAAAATCAAAAAAAAATTATTCAAAATATTTTTCCTGATGAATTTGTTTTTAGTTGGGCTGACACAAACAGTTCTCTATTTTCAGCACTTAAGGTAGAAAGAAATGTAATGTTCATTATATTGTCTTTGATTATAATTGTTGCAGCTTTCAACATTATTTCAGGTTTAACTATCTTAGTTAAAAATAAAACACGTGATATAGCAATTTTAAAGTCGATAGGAGTTTTAAATAAATCTATCGTTAAAATTTTTTTTTTAGTTGGTGTAATTATTGGAACGTCAGCAACAATTTTTGGAATTCTGATAGGTGTTATTTTTTCAATGTACGTTGAAAATTTAAGACAATTTTTAAGCAATGTATTTGATATTAGTTTGTTTCCTGAAGAAATATATTTTCTAAGCACTATGCCTTCAGAAATTAATCCATATTCAATTTTTTTGATTTCTTTATCTTCAATATTTATAACTATAATTGTTTCTATATTTCCAGCCTTGAAAGCTGCAAAACTAGATCCTGTTCAATCACTTAAATATGAATAATTTAATTGAACTTTCAAATTTGAACAAAACCTTTAATAATCAAAAAAGAATTAATGTATTAAGAAAAATTAATTATAAATTTAAAAAAGGAAAAATTTATTCTCTTATCGGACCATCTGGGTCAGGAAAGTCAACCCTTTTAAATCTAATGTCATTAATTGATCGACCTACATCAGGTTCAATTACGATAGAAAACAAGCGTATAGATTTCGCAAATTCAAAAAAAAACGATTTTTTAAGAGCCAAAAAGATAGGAATAATTTATCAACAGGATAATTTACTTTCTGATTTTACCGCAATAGAAAATATATATTTAGCAAGTCTTGCTGCTGGAAATAAAAAAGAGTTTTCTATAACTAAATCAAAAATTTTATTACGAAAGGTTGGACTTACAAGTAGATCAAATCATTATCCATCTCAATTATCAGGAGGTGAAAAACAGAGAGTTTCTATAGCAAGGGCATTGATTAATAACCCTCAAATAATTTTGGCAGATGAGCCAACCGGTAGTCTAGATTTAGAAACCGCTAAAGGTGTTTTTGAAATATTAAAAAATCAAATAAACCCCAATAGATTAATTATATTTGCAACTCATAATAGATTTTTTGCAGATAAGTCAGATTGCTTATTGGAAATGGTTAATGGTAATATAAATACCTTTAATGCTTGAGTCTAAAATTCAAAATTTTAACCATTTAAAAATTCATTCTCAATATTCGATTTGTGAGGGAGCGGTCAAAATTGATGATTTAAAGGATTTTTATAAAGATAATAACACAAGAGCTTTAGGTCTTAGCGATACATCGAATTTATGTGGAGCTTTAGAGTTTGCTGAAAAATTATCTAAAGTAGGTGTTCAACCTATAATAGGAACTCAAATAAATTTTAAACATAATGATACGATAGGTCTTATACCATTGTTCGCTTTAACTGAAGATGGATATAAAAAAATTATTGAACTGTCTTCGTTATCATATCTAGATAATAATGAAACAAATGAACCATATTTGAATTTCAGCGAGTTATTAAAACCAAGTAATGGTGTTTCATTATTTTCAGGCTCATTTAATGGATTATTTGGTCAATTATTTGAAAAGGGAAAGTTTAAAGAAATTGAAAAATTATACTTAGAATTAAAATCCATATATAAAGATAATTTTTATATTGAAATACAGCGCCACGGTGATGTTAATGAAAATGAATTTGAAAAATTTAACTTATCTAAGTCTTTAGCTTTAGAGATACCTATAATTGCAACTAACGAAGTTTACTATATTGATAAAACTATGCACGAAGCGCATGACGCTTTAATTTGTATTAAAGATAAGACATATATAAACGAAAAAAACAGACTAAGATTAAGTGACCAGCATTATTTAAAAAATCATTCTGAGATGTCAGAATTATTTTCAGATTTACCTGAAGCTTTGGAAAATAACTATAATTTTCCATATCGTTGTAGTTTTAGACCATTATTTTCTAAACCAATTTTGCCAAATATTAGCTCTGAAAAAGGTGGTAATGCAGATGAAATATTAAGGACAGAATCCTTAGAAGGATTAAAAAATAAATTTAAAATAATTTTTAAAATCAAAAATAATAACCTTTCTTCTAATGAAGATTATTTAAAATATAAAGATAGATTAGATCATGAATTGAATATTATTATAGAAATGAAATATGCTAGTTATTTTCTAATAGTCTCAGATTATATCAAATGGGCTAAAAATAACGATATCCCAGTTGGACCAGGCAGAGGCTCTGGAGCAGGATCATTGGTTGCTTGGTGTTTATCAATAACAGATGTTGACCCAATTAAATTTAATCTTATTTTTGAGAGATTTTTAAATCCCGATCGAATATCAATGCCTGATTTTGATATTGATTTTTGTGAGGAGAAAAGGGATTTAGTATTTGAGTACTTAACTAAAAAATATGAAGATAGTGTTGCACACATTATAACATTTGGAAAATTGAAAGCTAGAATGGTAATTAGAGATGTCGGAAGAGTTTTAGGTTTGGCTTATGGTTTTGTCGATAATATCTCAAAAATGATACCCTTTGACCCTTCAAGACCACAAAATTTATCTGAATGTATAGCTGGTGAACCCAGACTTCAAAAGCTAATTAGTGAGGACTCTAGAGTTAAAAAACTCACAAATCTTTCACTTAAATTAGAGGGCTTGAATCGAAATTTTGCAACTCATGCTGCAGGTGTTGTAATTGCTGATAAAAAGTTAACTGAAGTAGTGCCATTGTACAAAGATTCCTCAGCTAATTTATTATTACCATCTACGCAATTTGATATGTACTCTGCAGAAAATGCTGGATTAATAAAGTTTGATTTTTTAGGTCTTAAAACTTTAACAGTTATCAACAATACACAAAAACAAATTAGAAAATTTAATCAAGATTTTGATATTGAACAAATAAACTTTGATGATCAAAAAGTTTTTAACATGCTGTCTTCAGGTAAAACTGTTGGTTTATTTCAAATTGAGAGTGCTGGAATGAGAGAAGCATTGATGCAGATGAAACCAAATCACATCGAAGACATTATCGCATTAGTAGCATTATATAGACCAGGTCCTATGAATAATATCCCGACATACAATGATTGTAAAAATGGAAAACTAACACCTGACTATTTACATCCATTACTAGAGGAAATTTTAAGACCAACTTATGGCGTTATTATCTATCAAGAACAAGTAATGCAAATTGCTCAAAAACTCTCAGGTTTTACTGCAGGGCAAGCAGATATTTTGCGACGTGCAATGGGTAAAAAAAAAAGAGCGGAATTAGAAAAACAAAAACTAAATTTCATAAATGGAGCTGTTGAAAATGGTATAAGTAAAGATGTTGCTGCAGGAATATTTTTAAAAATAGAACCATTCGCAGAATATGGATTTAATAAAAGTCATGCCGCTGCATATGCAATTATCTCATATCAAACAGCTTTTTTGAAAACATATTATCCAAAAGAGTTTATTGCAGCGTCAATGACTATGGATATTTCAAATCAAAATAAATTGAATGAATTTTATGAGGAACTTAAAAGATTAGGTGTCGATATTATTAGACCAAATATTAATGAATGTTTTGCAGATTTTAGAACGAAAAATGATAAGTTTTTTTATGCACTTGGAGGAATTAAAGCTGTTGGATATGAGGCAATTTCTAACATAATTAACGAACGACTAAAAAATGGTAAATTTAATTCAATAAGTGATTTTATTAATCGTGTTAATCCTAAGGATATTAACAAATTACAACTTGAAGGATTAGTAAAAGCAGGTGCATTTGATGATCTAAATTCAAACAGACAATCATTATTCAACTCAATTTCAAATTTTATAATCAAGTCTAAAAGTATTTATGAAAATAAATCAAATAATCAAATTGAACTATTTCAAGAAAATGAGAGTCAAAGAAATGAATTAACTTTAAATGTAGATGATTGGAAATTTGAAGAAAGACTCTCTAAAGAATTTGAGGCTGTTGGTTTTTTTATTTCTAATCATCCTTTAAATCAATACAAAAGTTTTTTTGATGATTTTAAAATTATAGATTTCAATAAATTTAATTCAAACTTGAAACCAGAGGTGTCAAATATTGCTGGAACACTTTTAAAAATTCAAGAGAGGAAAACCGCAAAAGGTAATTCATACGCAGTCCTTAAATTAACCGATCTAAATAGTGTTTTTGAATTATTTATTTTTTCTGATACTCTTCAGATGAATCGTGAAATTTTAAAAGAGGGTCAATCATTATTATTAACTTTATCTAAATCTATTTCTACTGATAATAACAGACTTACTAGAATAAATGTTCAAAAAATTATTTCTCTAAAAAATTTGTTTGAAAAACCGATATCTGAGGTAACATTTACAGTTAAATCTAAAGATCAAATTGAAAGATTGTCAAAAGTTTTGAACAAAAAAGGGAATACTAAAATTTCAATAGAACTTCAAAATAACAAAAATACATTATTTTTTGAATTAGAAAATCCGAGAAAAGTCGACTACAATTCTTTAAATTTATTAAAAAATGATGAAATTTACTCAATTATGAGCTAATTTCTCTTGTCAAAAAACCTAAATGTAGTAAACAACAGTCAAATAAATAAATACGCACACAGTAAATGGTTTTATACCTCCGGTCCTTTTGGAAACTACTGTGGTGGCTTAACCGGGAATAAATATGAAAATACCTAACCTTACTATACAACAACTTTTAGAAGCAGGAGTTCATTTAGGTCATAAAACACTGAGATGGAATCCTAAAATGAAAAGATATATATTTGGCAAGAGGGACTCCATTCACATAATTGATCTTACACAGACATTAGAGCTTACAAAATCAGCTTTGGAAAAAATTTTTACAGTTATATCTAATAACGGAAAAATATTGTTTGTTTCAACTAAAAAACAAGCTTCAGAGGCAATCGCTGAGGTGGCAAAAGAAACAAACCAATATTTTGTAAACTACAGATGGCTGGGTGGAATGCTAACAAATTGGGGTACAATATCGAATTCTATTAAAAAATTAAAGAAACTTGAAATAGACTTAGTAGCAGAAAATAGAGGATTTACAAAAAAAGAACTATTAAAAATGAGCGTTAAAAAAGACAAACTTCAAAGATCATTAGGAGGAATAGCTGATATGAAAAAAATTCCTGATCTTGTATTTATAATTGATACCAATTACGAGTCTTTAGCTATTCAAGAGTCTGTTAAATTAGGTATACCAATAGTAGCAATATTAGATAGCAATTCCAACCCTGACGGAATTGATTTTCCAATTCCGGGTAATGATGATGCAAGGAGATCAATTGATCTTTACTGTAATTTAATTAAAGAAACAATTATTTCAGCAAAAAATACAGCACCAGTAGAAGATTCAAATAAAGCTGTTGAAAAAAAAGATGAAATTGAAAAAAATATAAAAACTATTGCTGATAAAGATAGAGATAAGTTAGATAAAAAATTTTCTAAGCCCAAAAAAAAACTTAATTAAGTTAAATGAGTGATATTGAAAAAGTTAAAAAACTTAGAGAAGCTACAGGAGCAGGTTTTAAAGATTGCAACTTAGCAATTAAAGAGTCTGATGGTGATCTTGATAAAGCGGTAGAAATTCTAAGAATAAAAGGTGTATCAAAAGCCTCTAAAAAGATGTCTAGAGACGCTAAAGAAGGAGTTGTTGCAATTAGTGGTGATCAAAAAAAAACCTCTATAATCGAAGTTAATTGTGAAACTGATTTTGTGGCGAAAAATGAGGATTTTATATCCTTTGTTAAAGAAATAAGCGAATTAAATAATACAAATAATTCCATTCTTGAAAACCTTGAAAAATCTAAAATGAGAAATGGAGATACAGTAAAAAATAATTTAGTAGCACTTATAGCAAAAATTGGAGAGAAAATTACTATAGGAAAAACCAAAACTATTTCAAATTCTAATTCAAATAATTATCAATATTTACATACAGTAGTAAAAGATAACTTAGCAAAATTAGCTGTAGTCGTCTCTTTAGAAACTAATGACAATTCAGAAATAGTAAAGACATTTGGTAAGCAGCTTTCAATGCACATTGCTGCATCAAATCCTCTAGCTTTAGAATCAAGTTCACTGGATAAAAAAATAATAGATAAAGAACAAGAATTAGTTACTGAAGAACTAAAAAATTCTGGTAAAGCAGATGATATTATCAAGAAGATTAGTTTAGGAAAAATGAATAAATTTAAAGAAGAGAATTCACTTTTGACACAAGCTTGGGTTATGGAACCCAAAAAAAAGGTTAAGGACATAATTAAGGAATTAGCTTTAAACGATCTGAAAATTAAAGAGTTTAGCAGAATAAAAATTGGTGAATAAATGTTTGATGAAAAATCACATAGTCTCAAAATGGATAAAGCTATTAATGTTTTCTCTAAAGAATTGTCATCATTAAGAACTGGCAGAGCTAACTCTGCTATGTTAGATTTAGTAAAAGTAGATGTTTATGGACAATTGATGCCAATTAATCAGCTCGGTAGTATTACAACGCCTGAACCAAGAATGATTAATATACAGGTTTGGGATCAAAACAATGTATCTCTTATTGATGCATCTATAAAAAAATCAGAATTAGGTCTTAATCCTCAAATAGATGGGCAACTTATAAGATTACCGATACCAGAATTAAACGAAGAAAGAAGGAGTGAATTAAAAAAATTGATTAAAACGATGGGAGAGAAATGTAAAATTTCAATAAGAAATATCAGAAGAGATGCAAATGAAGAATTAAAAAAACTTTTGAAATCAAAAGAAATAGGTGAAGATGAGGAAAAAAATTTCGAAAAAAATGTTCAAAATATTACAGATAAACACATATCGTTAGTTGATGAAAAAGTAAGTATTAAAGAAAAAGAAATAATGACAATATGAACCCTTTAAATCATGTAGCCATTATCATGGATGGTAATGGGAGATGGGGACTAAAACATAAAAATTCTAGAAACGCCGGCCACAGAGAAGGCTTAAATACAGTTGAACAAATTATTAAAACTTCAATTAAAAACAAAATTAGGTATCTTACTTTATATGCTTTCTCTACGGAGAATTGGAAAAGACCGAAAAAAGAAATTAAATATTTATTTAGTCTTCTAGAAAGCTTTTTAATTAATAAAA
>CABXRL010000017.1 GCA_902514605.1 uncultured Pelagibacteraceae bacterium | reverse complement strand
TACCACCTGCAATTATTAATTTAGGTTTATGCTCAAGAGCAAGTTTTTCAACATTGTCATAATCAATAAGTTCAGATTTTTTGTCTACATCATAGCTCACAGCATTGAACCATTTACCTGACATAGAAATTTTCAATCCATGAGTAATATGTCCACCAGAATTTAAACTCATTCCTAAAAATGTATCGTGGGGCTTTAATAAAGCTAAAAATACTGCGCCGTTAGCTTGTGCTCCAGAGTGAGGTTGAACATTCGCATATTTGCAATTAAAAAGTTTTTTAATTCTTTCGAGAGCTAATTTCTCAGCTACATCAACATGTTCACATCCATTGTAATATCTTTTACCAGGATAACCTTCGGCGTATTTATTAGTTAAAACAGAACCTTGAGCCTCTAATACAGCCTGTGAAACAATATTTTCAGAGGCAATTAGTTCTATGTGGTTTTGTTGCCTAATTAACTCATCATTAATTGCTTTGAACAAATCAGGATCTGCTTCAGATAAACTTTTTTCAAAAAAGTTCTCGTAACTTGAATTTAAATATTTTTTCTCACTTGACATAATTACCTATATTTTTTTTACTCTTTTTAAATGCCTTCCACCTTCAAATTTAGTATTTAAGAATACGTTAACAAAGTTTAAAGCATTTTTTTTATTTAATAGTCTTGAACCTAATGTAATGATATTTGCATCGTTATGCAATCTTGATAATTTAGTTGATTTTAAATTAAAACATTGTGCTGCACGTACATTTTTGTGTTTATTTGCTGCAATATTCATACCTGTGCCTGATCCACATACCAATATTCCTACATTATTTTTACTTATTCTAACTTTTTTTGCGACTTTATGGGCATAATCTGGATAATCAACTTTATTGTCATTTTCTGGTCCAAGATCAAAATACTTATATTTCTTCTTATGCAAATACATTTTTATAGTTTCTTTGAGTTTAAAGCCAGCATGATCAGATGAGAGATATATTTTTTTCAAATTAGTTAAATTTATGGTTTAAAACGCAAGCTACTAAATGGATTCTATTTTCTTCACCACCATTAAAAGCGTTATGATATTTAGTATTGTTTGTAATCCAAACAGAGCCATCAGCTGGTAAATGTTTTGCAACACTGTCTATAACCATGATTGAACCAGGGTTCGTAATAATAGGAATATGAAGTCTTGGTTCCGGATCTCTGTGCCAACTAAGGGTTGATCTTGGCTCTTTTAATAAAATTCTCACTCTTCCTAATTTATATTTAGATGACAGAGCATCAAAGACCTCTTTAAAATAGGTTTGTTTATAATCATCAATGAACTCTGAATATGCTTCTTCATTGATCATCTCATCTCTGACAACTTCTTCACCAGATTGATTGGGTTTAGTCCAAAAGACACCTCGAGCTTTATGACCTTTAATAGAGTCAGGGTCCCCAGGTATTTGAGTTAATGAAATTGCTCCAAAATTAGACACACCTTTTACTCCATCGAAATCTTTAATTTTCAATATCTCTTGATAAGCCTTTTTAAGTTCGTTTATATCAAATTTGATATCTTGTTTCTGGAAGTCATTAAAATTTAAGCTCATTTAATTGTTTAATATCCTTTTTGCGGTATATTTGTATATTACATTTGTCGCATTTTTAAAATATATTTGAGCATGATTACAGGAAAATACCCAGGTTTAAGACTAAGGCGCAGCAGAAAAAACGATTGGTCTCGAAGATTAATTGAGGAAAACAATTTAAGTCCAAGTGATTTTATATTGCCTATATTTTTAATTGAGGGCAAGAATAAAAAACAATCTATAAAATCAATGCCAGGTGTTTTCCGCTATACGCTAGATAAAATTACTCCATTTATTGATAAAGCAATAAAAAATAAATTACCTATGATTGCTTTATTTCCGTATACCGAAACAAGAAAAAAAAATGCTTTAGGCACAGAAGCTTTAAATGAAGACAATTTAGTCTGTAAAGCAATACAGTTAATTAAAAAAAAATATAAAAATGAAATTGGTATAATGTGTGATGTCGCGCTCGATCCTTACACCTCTCATGGTCACGATGGAATATTAAAATCAGGATATGTCTTAAATGATGAAACAATTAGCGTTTTAACTAACCAATCACTTTTACAAGCACAAATGGGATGTGATGTGCTGGCTCCCTCGGATATGATGGATGGTAGAATTGGAGAAATCAGAAAAGTCTTAGATAATAATGGATACCAGATGACTCAAATTCTTTCTTATGCTGTAAAGTACGCTTCCAGTTTTTATGGTCCTTTTAGAGATGCAGTTGGATCCAAAGGACTTTTAATAGGAAACAAAAAAAACTATCAAATGGATTTCAAAAATAGCAACGAGGCTTTAAGAGAAGTAGCGTTGGATATTAGAGAAGGAGCTGACATGGTTATGGTAAAACCTGGTCTTCCTTATTTAGATATAATTAAACTTATCAAAGAAAATTTTAAAATACCTGTTATGGCGTACCAAGTTTCAGGAGAATATAGCTTATTAGCTAATGCTATAAGTAAAGGTCTTGTTGACAATAATGTCATTATTGAAAGCTTAATAAGTTTCAAAAGAGCTGGAGCAAATGCAATAGTAAGCTATTATGCTGATAGGCTAGATAAAATCTTGGAATAATTATTTAAGATTATTTAAAAATTGTAATCTACTTATTGGATGATTTAAATTATTTGGTTTCAGTATAGATTTATCAAGAAAATCGCTTACCAATTTTAAGCCTTTAATAAGCTCCTCATCATTTGCTGAAAAATCATTTTCAATAAGGAAATTGGGAATAATTCTATCCTCAGATTGAGAATTCAATTGATAAAAAACTTTATCATTTTCAATTTTTTTTGTAACAATTTTATCTAGCTCTAAATTATAACCTAATAAACTAAATAATTTCAACTCCCACAAAATATAATTTTTAATCCAGTCTTCGCTTTTCAAAATTATAAAAAAATTTTCAATTAATTCAAAAATTTTTGAATTTGGTTGAGCTTCAGGGTTCAATGTTTTTATTAATTGTAGTGCTGATGTTAGGCAAGATAACTTGCTCTTGTTACCAAAGAAAAAAGGTGTTTCAGCTTTTATTATCTCGAATTTAAAGTACCCTACTTTATTGTCGTTTTTAGTATTATAGTTCGTATATAATTTATTTCCAATTTGTAAGTAACTTTTAATTTTTTTGGATGTACCACCAAAGAGAATACCTGAAATTTTACCATGATCTTTAGTAAATACTTCAACAATCAGTGAATTTTCACTGAACTTATTTTTTGAAAGTAAAAAACCTGTATCGTCCCAATTCATATTTATTTTAGATTATTTAAACATAATGAAGCAGCATTTTGTTCTGCATTTTTTTTTGACTTACCTTCACCATAATAAATTTTTCCATCAAATAATTTAACACTTACTTTTATAATGGGTTGATGTCTTGGACCTGTATTAGAAATTAATTTATATATTGGCAACTTTTTAAAAATTTTTAAAGAATATTCTTGTAATTTTGTTTTGGCATCAATTTTAGTGACAACACTCTTGTCTATTTCATTCTTCCATAACGTTAATATAAAATTTTCGGCAATCTTTAATCCTTTATCTAAATAAATTGCACCTATCAAAGCTTCGCAGGCATCTGATAAAACTTTATCCTCAATTTTTGATTTATTTTTTGTAGACTTTAAAATCATTATAAATTTGTCAATTCCGATATTATTTGCAATTAAAAGACATGTCTTTTTATTTACTAAAGATGCATATTTCTTATCTAAAATACCCTCTTTTTCGTTTGGATAAATTTCTAATAATTTTTTTGCTATTACTAGACCCAGAACACGATCTCCAAGAAATTCCATTTTTTCATTGTTGTTTATTGGATCATAACTTTTATGTGTTAGAGCTTTTAAAAGAATTTTTGGATCTTTAAATTTAATTTTAATTTTTTTTTGGAGTAAATGAAGATTTTTTTCCATTAATTAATCTTTTTAAAAAATCTCTCGAACCTAATTGAGTCTTTCCATTTCCAAAAGGATAGAAGTCTTCCTTTTGATTTATCAGATGAAAAAAAAATAAATCGTGCTTTACCAACTAAGTTGTCTTTATGTACATAGCCAACACTTGATAAAAACCTACTATCTTTTGAGCAATCTCTATTGTCACCAAGAAAAAAATAATAATTCTCAGGCACTTCGAATACATCCGAATTTTGAAAGCTCAAATTTTTTAAATAAACAGTTTTGTGGACTTTGTTATTTGGTAATTTTTCCTCAAATGTAAATACTTCAATTTTTCTATTTCCACAGAAAATAATATCATTTTTGGAAATCCTCGATTTAAATATCTCATTATTATTTAAGAATAAATTTGAGTCTAAAAATTGAATTCTATCCCCTGGTAATCCAATTAATCTTTTTATGTAATCGGTTCTGTTGTCAGCAGGTGTTTTAAATACCACAACATCTCCTCTCTCAGGACTACTAAAAATTAATCTGTCTTTAAAAATTGGGGGACTAAAAGGAAAAGAATGCTTACTATATCCATAGGAATACTTGGTAACAAATAATCTATCACCCACTAACAATGTCGGCTCCATTGATGACGAAGGAATATAGAAAGGTTGAATTATTAACGATCTAATGATGACAGCTATAATTAGAGCATAAAAAAGGGTTTTAATATTGTCTATAATACTTTCTCTATTGAACATTATTTAGTCTGCAAAGTGGTAAAAGCTATTGAATAGTCTTTTTCATCTGAAATTGAAAGAAACAAATCGTATTTTTTAACATTAAATTTTTTATTAATAATACTATCAATTTTTCTAGATTTTGAGAAAAAAGGTTTACCATTTTTATCATTTAAAATTTCAATATCCTTAAAATTTAAATTATCTCTAAAGCCGCTACCAAGAGATTTGGCTAAAGATTCTTTGGCTGCAAATCTTTTAGAAAAATAATTAGTTTTATTTGAAAATTTATGAGCAATTTTAATTTCATTAGGGCTAAATGTTCTTGAAATAAAATTTTTATTTCTTATTAAAGATTTAATTCTTTTATTTTGAATAATATCAACACCAATACCTAATATTCTCATACTTTTAGATTGAATTTTTTATAATTTTTTTAAAATTTTTTATCACTTTTGGCAAACCATAAAAAATCGATTCACCAATCAGATAATGGCCAATATTAAATTCTTTAATTTCCTTAATCTTACCTAAAAGTTTTGTTGTTTTATAATCTAAGCCGTGTCCTGCATGGACTTCTATACCTAGTTGATTTGCAAGCTTTGAACAATTCAATATTCTTCTAAATTCATTAGAGTGTTTTTTTTTTGATTTAACTAGATTTGCTAATTTTCCTGTATGGATTTCAATACAATCAACATCTAACTTTTTGCAAATTTTGATATCAGATAAAGAAGGATTAATAAATAAACTTGTTCTAATTTTTTTCTTTTTAAATTTAGAGATAATCTTTTTAATATTTGTTCTATTTTTTTTTAAATTTAATCCTCCCTCTGTAGTAATTTCTTTTCTATTTTCAGGAACAATACAAATAAAATCAGGTTTTATTTCTAATGCCTTCTTTACAATCTTCTCATTTGTTGAAATCTCTAAATTTACCAAAAGATTTTTTATGGAACATATTTTTTTTGCATCTAAATCTTTTATGTGCCTTCTATCTTCTCTCAAATGAATTGTAACTGAGTCAGCACCTATTTTATTAACATATTTTGCAGCATATATAGGATCGGGATGAAATTCACCTCTGGCGTTTCTTAAAGTTGCTACATGATCAATATTTACTCCAAGTCTTTTCACTTTATAAATCTACTTCCAGGTGTTGTTATAGGAATTTTTTTTAAGTGATCAGGCAATTCACTTTTTTTATAGGTAGGCACACTAATTTTTAGATGTGAAATAATTTTTTTTTTTATCTTTAAACTTTTTTTCGTAGATCTATCGATTAACGATGCGAACCCAACCAACTTAGCTTTATTTTTATTTATCAATTTAACACATTCCATACTGGATTTTCCTGTTGTGATAACATCTTCAATAATTAAAACTTTCGATCCTTTATTAATTGTAAATCCTCTTCTTAATTTAAACTTTCCATTAACTCTTTCACAAAAAATAGTCTCTTTTTTTAAAATTTTTCCGATCTCATAACCTATAATTATTCCACCCATTGCTGGAGCCAGAATTAGGTCTATTTCTTTATAATTTTTCCTGATTTTGTAAGCAAATGACTTACATATATTATTGGATAAATGTGGATAGCTTAATAATTTGGCACATTGGATATACTTTTCAGAATGTAAACCAGAGGATAAAACAAAGTGACCTTCTATTAATGCATTAGTTTTTTTTAAAATATTTAAGGATTTTTTGGGTGAAAGCATTTCTTTTATCTTCGTGTCTAATTATCTTAAATTTTATACTCTTTTGTTTAAGCTCTGCAATAAAATTAGTAAAATTTTTTAAATCATTAATAATTAGTTGAAACTTAAAATTAATATAATTGGGGTTTTTACCTGCCATCTCTAAATTTGAAATGTTCAATTTATGCTTACCTATTAAAGAGCTAACATCTCCCAGTTGTCCTGGCTTATCAGGTAAAGAAATCCATAAGGTGGTATTGTATTTTTTAATAGTTTCTTGTTTTTTTTCTCCTCTGTCATGCCAATATCTTCTGATTGCTGCCCTTGCTTTTCCAGTTTTAGTGATTGGTATCCAATGCAAGGATGGAGATTGTTTTTTTGAAGTTATAATGTTTACTCTATCTCCATTTCTTAAAAGAGATTGTAATTCACTCTTATTTCCATTTATTTCACAACCTACCGCAGTATCTCCAATCTTGGTATGGACTGCGTATGCAAAATCAATTGGTGTAGCGTTCTTTGGTAGCTTAATCACTGATCCTTTAGGTGTAAAACAAAATACATTTTCTTGAAACATCTGCAGCTTTGTATATTCATAAGAGTGTTCTGGATTTTCATTTTTTTCAATTATTTCAACTAAATCTTTTAACCAATCATATTCTTTCCAAGTTAGGGAATTAAATTTTTCAGATGATTTATACTGCCAGTGGGATGCTATTCCTCTTTCGGCGAATTCATGCATTTTTTTTGTCCTTATTTGAATTTCAATCGGTTTTTTATTTGAACCGATTACCGACGTATGGATCGATTGGTAGCCATTAATTTTAGCAAATGAAATATAGTCTTTGAACTTTCCTGGAATACAGTTGTACTCTTTATGTAAAATACCAAGGGTTTTGTAGCACTCATCAATATTATCTACAATGATTCTAAACCCGATGATGTCAGTAATTTGCTCCAAAGAAACTCTTTTTTTTTGGACTTTCCTCCAAATAGAAAAAGGGGTTTTTTCTCTACCAAATATATCTGACTCAATATTATTTTTATTAAGTAAATCTTTGAGTTCTGCTGATAATAATACAAAAATATCTTTTTTATCTAATTTTATCTCATCAAGTCTTTTTTGAATTAATGACCTAGCTTGATTATTTAAGATTTCAAAAGAAAGATCCTCTAACTCGTCTCTAATCCGATGCATACCCATTCTGTCTGCAAGAGGAGCATAAATTTCCATCGTCTCTTGAGCTATTCTTTTTCTTTTATCCTCTTTGCTAATTGCTTTAATAGTTCTCATATTATGTAGTCGATCAGCAATTTTGACTAACAAAACTCTTATATCTTTTGATGTTGCTAAGATTAATTTTCTAAAATTTTCAGCTTTAGAATTAGAGGAAGCTTCATTTTCCAAAACAGATAATTTAGTTACACCATCAACTAAGTCCGCAACCTCATTACCAAATTCTCCTTTTATTGTTTCATAAGTAGCGTAAGTGTCTTCAATTGTATCATGAAGTAAACCAGTGGTAATTGTTGCACTATCTAATTTTAAATCAGTTAGAATATTTGCAACCTCAATTGGATGTACAGAATATGGATCTCCTGATGCTCTTTTTTGATTACTATGCGCTTTTACAGCAAAATCATAAGCTTTATTTAATTTTTCAGGATTAAAAAACTTGTTATAGATTTTTACTTTATTTATTAAATCTTCAGAATTTAACATTATTTATTATAACACTAAATTAAATTTGTTTAATAGATCTTATGTCTCTGTTTGGTAAATATTTTATCAATTTTTTTATGTGATTTTTAGATACTGGATGTTTCCAAGATTTATCTAATTCAAATAAGGGTAAAAGAACAAAATTTCTTTGATGTAGCCTGGGATGGGGTAAAATTATCTTTTTATTAATCGTCTTTTTCTTGTAATCTAGGATGTCAATATCGCATACTCTTGGTGAATTTCGTTTACTCTCTTTTCTACCAAGAGATTTTTCAATATCTTTACAAACCTTAATTAACTCTAATGGAGTTAAATTAGTGTCTATTTTTAATACAATATTTAAAAATTTAGGATGCCTGATGTTGGGCCAAGACAGACTTTCATAAAAATTTGAACAGTTGATTATATTTACTTTATTTTGAGTAATTCTAAATTTTGCTTTTTCAATATTTTTTTTTCTATTTCCTAAATTTGAACCAATACCTATGTAAATCATTCAACTCGACTTCCTAATATATCTTGCTTTAGTTCGATTCCAATCTCTATTTTTTTTAACATTCCTTTTATCAAATTGTTTTTTACCTTTAGCTACTGCAAGTTCTATTTTTGCTTTTCCCTTTTTAAAATACATTTTAGTAGGTACAATAGTTAAACCTTCTCTTTGTATTTTACCTATTAACTTATTTATTTCTTTTTTATTCAATAACAATTTTCTCTCATCTGTAGGGCTATGATTTGAATAACTTGCTTCTTTATATGATGCTATATGAGAGTTTATTAAAACTATTTCACCATTTTTTTCTACAGCATAAGAGTCTGCAATATTTACTTTACCATTTCTTATTGATTTAATCTCAGACCCTTTCAAAACTATTCCAGCTTCTAAAAGATCCTCAAAAAAGTAATTGAAACTTGCTTTACGATTTAAACAAATTATTTTTAAACCATTATTGGTTTTTTTACTCATCAAATCAATTTTGTAGACTTTAAAGCATCTTCAACTATTTTTTTGGTTTTATCGTTAACTTTAACCATTGGAAGTCTTACCTCATCATCACAAAGATCTAATAATTTTGCCGCATATTTAACAGGGCTTGGATTGCTTTCTACAAACATAGAATGGTGCAAGGGTTGTAAAATTTTATCAATTCTTTCAGCTTCAAGTTTAGATTTCTCGTCATTTAAAACTGAAAATTTTTGAAATTCTGAGCAAAGTTTTGGAGCAATATTTGCTGTAACGCTTATTGTTCCTATTCCACCTCTTTTGTTAAATTCCAAGGCGTTATCATCATTCCCTGTTAATTGAATAAAATCTTTGCCCATTTTTTTTAGAGATTGATCTACTCTATTTAAATCTCCTGTAGCATCCTTGACACCTACTATATTTTTTAATTCATATAATTTGGCCATAGTATCGACAGACATATCAACTACTGACCTTCCTGGAATATTATAAATAATAATTGGAATGCCGCATTTATCATTTATTGCTCTATAATGTTGATAAAGGCCTTCTTGAGTTGGTTTGTTATAATAAGGTGTAACAATAAGAGCGCCGTTAGCTCCTATTTTTTCAGCATGTGTTGTTAAAGATATAGCTTCTTCAGTAGAATTAGAGCCTGTGCCTGCAATGACAGGTAATTTACCATTACTTTCTTTGACGCATAATTCTATAACCTTTTCATGTTCATCATGACTTAATGTAGGAGATTCACCTGTTGTGCCCGCTGGAACTAAACCACTTGTTCCATTTTTAATGTGAAAATGAATCAACTTGATATAATTATCTTCATCAAGTTTATTATTTTTAAAAGGAGTAATTAAAGCAACATTTGAACCTTTAAACATAAATACTTATAACATAGATTAAATATTCATATACTAAAGATTATGTTAAAAAAAAACCGGTTTTTAATAGTTTTATTTCCTCTGTTTTGCCTCACCAGTATAGCTTTATCTGACATAGTTCCTTTAAGTAAACCCACCCAAACTGTTGATGAAACTCAAAAAAAACTGTTAATAGATGTGCTTAAGCCATTGCCTAAGCCAATTAAAAAAACACAAAAAACGATAATTAAAGAAAAGGATATTGTCAAAAAAGATAAAAAAAATAACTTTATACTTCCAAAGAAAAAACCCCTAATAGCTGGATCCGAAAAACCTAAAAATATCAAAATATCAAAATATTATAATAAAAAAGATTTTAGCTTAGCAAAAAAAGCCATTTCTGAAATGAAAAAAGGAAAATGGCCTAATGCTTTAAAAACTGCAAAAAAAGCTAAAGATAAATCAATTTATAATTTCATACAATGGAGGCATCTTATTACAAAAGGCAACCAAGCATCCTATTATGATTACAAAACCTTTATTAGTAAAAACGAAGATTATCCGCGGATTGGAAGAGTTAAATATTTAGCTGAACACAAACTCTCAACAAATAAAGTTTCTCCAAAAAAAATTATTGATTGGTATGGATCATCCGAACCATTAAGTGGATTTGGGAAAATGATACTAGGTGAAAGTTATATTCTAACTGGAGAAAAGCAAAAAGGCATAGATCTTATTAAAGATGGGTGGATTACAGCAGAATTAAATAAATCTGAATTAAAATTTTATAGAAAAAAATTTAAGAAATATCTTAATGCTGATGATTACATAAAAAGAGCCGACTATCTTGCATGGAACAATAAATATTGGGATTTAAAAAGAATGATAAGATATTTACCTAAAGACTACCAGCTTTTGTACACTGCAAGACAATTGTTAATGAGTAAATCATATGGTGTTGATAATGCTATATCAAAAGTGCCAACAAAATTTAAAAATGATGCAGGCTTAAATTACGATAGATTAAAATGGAGAAGAAAAAGAGGCAGAGTTGATAGCTCTGTAGAAATTTTATTAAAGATTAAAAATACCAAAGATTACTTGGTCAGACCAGACAAGTGGTGGGTTGAAAGAGAAATTATTTCAAGATCTTTAATTTATAAAAAAAAGTACGCATTGGCTTATAAAATAAGTAGTAATCATTCTATGTCTGAAGGTCCAGAATTTGCAGCAGCAGAATGGATGAGTGGGTGGATTGCATTAAGTTTTTTAAATGATCCTTTGTTAGCAAAAGATCATTTCGAAAATTTCTATAACAATGTAGGATATCCTATTAGTGTTGCTAGAGGAGCTTATTGGCTTGGAAAAACCTATAAAAAATTAGATAATAAAGAATTATCAAATAAGTGGTTTACTGAAGCCTCTAACTATTTAACAACTTACTATGGTCAACTGGCATTCATGGAGATAAATCCAAATGAAAAATTTGAACTCTCTAAGGATTTTGAAATAGATAAAAAATATCGAGATTATTTTTTCAAGAAAGAGATTGTAAAAGTAATTTATCTATTAGACGAGCTAAATGAGGATAAGTATTCAAAACATATGCTTAGACATCTAGCAAATGATAATATTGAAAATGGTAGTGAAATTTTAGCAGCTGAACTGGCAACAAATATTAATCGTTATGATTTTGCAATTCAAATCTCAAAAATAGCATCTTACGAAAAAAGATTTCATAATAAATATAATTATCCAATAATAAGTACTCCAAAATATATAAATGGAAGAAAAATTCCAGAAACTGCTTTTATTTTATCTATTATAAGACAAGAAAGTGAGTTTGATTTAAGTGCGAATAGTCATGCTGGAGCGAAAGGTCTGATGCAATTAATGCCTTACACCGCTAAATTAGTTGCTAAACAAGCTAAACTTCCTTATTCAAAATCAAGACTCACAACTGATCCAGAATATAATATTAATTTGGGTTCACATTATATAGCAGGGTTAATTCTTGAATATGATGGAGCTTATCCTTATGCGGTTGCTGCATATAACGCTGGACCAAAGAGAGTAAGATACTGGAAAAAAATAAATAAAAACCCTCAAAAAGGTCAAACTAATTATGTTGATTGGATTGAATTAATAAAATTTAAAGAAACTAGAAATTATGTGCAAAGAGTTTTGGAAAATTATAATGTTTACAGATATATATTAGAACAAAAACCAATTCCGATGAAGGATTTTTTCAAAAATAATCCACTCTTCTAATTGATGGCGGAAGAGGAGGGATTCGAACCCTCGGTACAAGTTTCCTCGCACGGTCATTTAGCAAACGACTGGTTTCAGCCTCTCACCCACTCTTCCAATACTAAGCTACATTTAATATATGTGTT
>CABXRL010000016.1 GCA_902514605.1 uncultured Pelagibacteraceae bacterium | reverse complement strand
CTCTTCAGCTCTTTCTTTTTTAATTACAACTTTCTTCTCTTTATCTTTCTTAATATTCTCTTTAATTATTGTTTTAATTTCTTCTTTTTCAAATCCTAATGATTTTAATTCTTTCTTTAATTCTTTTCTTAAAACTTTTCTTTCTACTTTAGCTTCACCTGGAGATAATTTCGCAACCCTTAAGGCTTTCATTTTTTTATTAAATTTCTTTAGCTGATTTTTAGTAATCTTTTTTGCTTGACCCGGCTTTTTACCTTTGGTCATCGATGCCATACTGTAAGGATTATTTAATAAAGTTGAACCAAGTTTATTTCCAACTAGAACTGCCCCTGGTCTCATACCTAAAGTATTATTTTTTCCAGGACCGATTAATAAAGTATCTGTTTTTCCTTTTGAAACAATTGTTTGAAATTCAGTACCTCTAGAACCTAAAGTACCCTCAGGAACCTCAACCGTTAAACTGTCAGGATTTTTTTTACTGATCAAACCAGAAATTACTTTTAAGCTTCCCTGTTTGACACTTGCAACTATTTTTCCATCATTGGTTTCAGGATCAAAAACAAATGTATCCATTACTACTTCAGAGTCTTCACCGACTGTAAAAGTAGATTGGTCTAAAAGTAAAATTTGCGTACCAGAACCTGGTCCCGCGTAAATTGTTTCATTTAAATAAATTTGATCTCCAGCTTTTAATTCTCTGGTTTCAGTTTTGACTGTCCCAGAAATAGCACCTACCACTCCAACCAGTTGCTTTTCAATTGATAATTTTTCTGTAGCATTTACATGAATGCTAAATAGAAAAATAAAACTTAATATAGCTGAAACTATTTTTTTCATATTTTTAAAAAAAGTACCAAATATTCCCTAAAAAGAAACAAAAATACCTCAAATTGAACAGCTTGTATTTGGCTTTTTAAGGGTTTTTTTGGGGGGAACTTTAATAAATTGTAAATTAATTAAGTCTGACTGATTTAGAAAAACTTAATGAATAAGAATCGGCTATATAATCATAATTCAATATATTTGCCTCTGATACAACCTTTTCGTACGACATATTAATAAAAAGACTTCTATTAGGATCTAAAGCTGGGAATAAGTCTCCAATTGCTTTTGTTAACATAATATCAAAGGTATTAGTAAAGTCAGATCTTAACTTAGTTGAGTCGACCGAACTATCTTCTTTTTTATAATCATTAAAGCTCATGCCGTTACTTACAGAAATATATGCCCATGGAAATGAAAAATTTAATCCTAAACTTACATCATATGTTTCATAATCATTTCCAGCATCTACTCGTGCATCTGAGTCGCTATAGCCCAGGCCTAAACTGGTAGAAATAATTTCTGTTAAGATAAAATCATGACCAAAAGTAAAACCATGTGCAACTGAATTAGTTTCCATGGCAGTATCATCCTGAGAATTATGATTGCCTTTTGAAGTCGCATAAGAATAACCATAACTAAATGAATTTCTTTCCCCTACTGAAAAGAAACCTCCTATACCATACATCTTTGAAAAACTATCGGCATCTGTTTGATAATCAGATTTACTCAACATTAAATACGGGCTTAAACTTTGATTACCCAACGTGGTGTCTAAACCAAGAGTAAAACCATAACTTTGAAAATCATCATCAGTTTCTTGGTATTGTTCTGAGCTTGAATGAGAAGCATTTAATAATAAAGAAGACTCTTCACCAATAGGTCTTGTAGCTGATAAACCAAGACCACCACTTAGAGTTCTATCATATTTTGCAGAATTAAAACCTACGGTACTATCACTGTCATATTTTAATCTTGTTTTTGAAACACTGTTAACATTATCAGTATAAAGAGCTCCCACGGACAAATCAGCAGTAATTCTCCAAAGACTTGGTTCTCTATCTTTTAATTCTTCCTCAATTTCTACCAAAGTTTCAAGATCCTCAGGCTCTAAGTCTCTTCTTAATTTCATCTCTTCTATAATAGAGTTTGCTTTTTCAGGAGAGTCCACCTGAACCAATATAGAGAGTAAATATAATTTAATTTCTACATTGTCAGGATAAAGCATAGTTAATCTTTCAAGTGTGGAGATGGTTTGTTTGAAATTTCCCATTTTACCTTGTTGCTGAGCATATTTTAAATTTAAATCCAAATCGTTAGGTTTTTGTAAAATTTGCATGTAAGTAATATTTTTTTCAGAAGATAATGCTGACGTCGCTATCAACAACAAAGTTGAAATTATTAATATTTTTATTCTATTTAGACTTAAAAACATATGGGGTGGAAGATATTAAGAATATCATTTATTTCAATTAATAAATTTTTAAAATAACTGTTATTTACCAATACATATCAATGTTAAGTCATCAGTGAGTTTTTGACTTTTACTAACATTTATTACTGATTTCGTAATATTGTCTAATTGTTTGGTTGTTTCTTTACTATAATTCTGTTCAATAATATCTATTGAACCATCAATTCCTATCTCCTCTCCCTTATCATTTAAACTTTCAGATAAACCATCAGTAAAAGCATAAAATCTTGAACCATTTAATTTCATTTTGTGAATGTTATAAACGCCTTTATCTTTTTGTCTTATAACCCCTAAAGGAGGTGCCGAACTTTCAATTTGATCATATTCACCATTATTTTTTCGAATAACAGCGGGTTGATGCCCAGCATTAACCCATCTTATTTCATCAGTTATCAAATTATATTCCCCAATAATTGAAGTTACAAACATTCCTGCAGTTTTAGTATTATTCAAATCATTGTTCATATGAAAAACCATTTCATCAGGATCTAATTTTGATTGAGACAAAACCTCAAATAATGTTGATGCTTTAGCCATTACCATTCCGGCATGGATCCCTTTTCCTGCAACATCAGCAATTGCAAAATAAATACTATCATTATGTGGATAAAAACTAAAAAAATCGCCAGATACCTCTCTTGCTGCAATATTAATCCCATGAACAGGATAATTCTTTAAATTTCTTTTAGGCAAAAAATTTTCTTGAACTTTGACCGCTAATTTTACTTCTTTGGAAATTCTGTCACGCCATTTATTTTTTTCATCCTCACTTGTCTCAAGCTTACTCATTAGTTTATTATAATAAAGACCAATAACCCCTCCAGCGGTGAACGGGTCTTGAGGGCCTCTAATTTTAAGATCACCGGATATAGATTGTTTGTCTAAAACTGAAATTAAATCATGTTCAATAGAAACCGCATTATGTTCAGCTATATTTAGTCCAAGCTCCTCTTGCGCAGGACTTACTCTTAGTGGATAAAATTTGTTGATAAAATTTAAAATTACAAAAGACGAAATAAACGTAAAAGCTCCAATACTTATTACTCCAATAAACTGAATTTTAATTTGTGAAATTCTATCAAGTCCGGTATCTAAAATACTTAAGTCACTAAAAAAACCAACTGCTAATGTTCCCCAAATTCCTGCAGCCAAATGAACTGGTACAGCACCAACTACATCATCAATTTCAAATTTATTTAAAATTTCATTTACAGTTACCGCTATAATTGCACCGACAATTCCAACAAAAATTGAAGTCACTGATGTCATTGAATTGCATCCAGCTGTGATTGCAACTAACCCTGCTAACGGTCCTAGGATAATATAAAATGGATCAGGTTTTTTAAACTTATAGTAAGAAATACTTAAACCAGTTAACAAACCAAATGCTGCAGCTAAAAAAGTATTAATTAAAATTAGTGGCACAGTTTCATCCATAGTGCCGTTGCTTCCACCATTAAAGCCAAACCAACCAAACCATAAGATCAAAGTTCCTAAAACTGCTAGTGGAAAACTTGATCCAGTAAATTTGCCTTTGTTAGCTTCCGAGTATTTACCTATTCGAGGACCCAAAATAATTACAGCTGCAAGTGCAATCCATCCACCAACTGAATGAACAATTGTACTTCCAGCAAAATCAACAAACCCTAAATCTGAAAGCCATCCAGTAGCTTTTACTTCACCTGTTACAGTTAACAGTTGATTAACAGTATCATATTTTGAAAGATAACTTGAAGACCATGCCCAATGACCAACTATAGGATAAATTATTCCAGTTGCTAAAACTGTCATTATTAAATATCCATTAAACTTCATTCTTTCAGCAACAGCCCCTGAAATAATTGTTGCAGCGGTTGCAACGAACATTGCCTGAAAGACAAAGTAAGTCATGTATTCGGCTTTATCAGTTTTGAAGAAAAATAAATCAGTACCAAAAAATCCATTATACGATGTGCCAAACATCAAGCCAAATCCAAAAATCCAAAATATAACTACTGATAAGCCAAAATCTGAAGCATTCTTTAATGCAACATTAATGCTATTTTTATGTCTTGATAAACCAGTTTCCATACACATAAATCCTGCTTGCATAATGAAAACTAAAATTGCACAATTGATGACCCACAAAGAGTCGATATTGCTCATTAGAATATCTATTGCTTCTTGGGGCATCATTTAGAAAATTATTATCTATAAATACTCATTGGATCATAGTGACAATCCATATTCTCTAGAGTTTCAAAAAAGATCGCACTAAGTTCTGAGGAATGAACTGTTGGACAGATGTCGTTGCTATTAATCTCATCAACTAAGCTTTGCTTTGCATTTTTCATTGCTAAAGAGCTTGATAAGGAACTCGATGCTTGTAAAATATTTCCTGTTTCAACAAGTGTATAACTTGGTCCAATCATTGCTGAATACTGACCACAGTTGCTTAAAAACAAAGGCAATAAAAATACAAATAATATTTTTCTCATTTATTTAACTTATTTTATTCTAAAGTTTTCACAATGTAATAAAGTATCCATTTTGAGTTAAATTAAAGCAATTTGCCCAAACTAATCTTTCTTTTTCCAAATTAAATAAAATATAAATGGCACAATGGCTGGTACTAAACCAAACCAAATCCACTCATCCCATTTAAAGCTTTTATTAAATCCAGGACTTTGAATACCATTCCACCAAATTAAATAACCGATAAAAACCATCCAAACTATGCTTATGGTTGAGAATATTTTAACTAAACTTGATTGATTGCCGGAAAATAATCTATTAATGAATTCTTTAAAATTGTCTTTAAACATTTTATTTCTAGCATTTATTAAAAATTATTTGCCCCTTTAGTATTTAAAGTAAGTTCTTCTTCACCATCTTTACATGCAGCTCCATCCCACATACAAGCTTTTACGACAAAACCTGTAGTATGAGTATCTACACAAAACTTGTAACCATCTGCATCAACAACTGGTTCATCTGTTGTTACTTCATATAGATCTGTATTGATTGCATCGGTGTTATCTTGACTAGGTGTACATCCGCTTTGGGTAAAGTAATCACCATAAATTGATTGGTATTCTTGCTCTTGTAATGAAATTTGTAACATGGCATTTGTTGCAGCAGATTTCTTGGCACCACCTACATATCCATTGTATGCCACTGTACCAATTGCTGCGAGGGTTCCAATGATTGCAACTACAACTAATAGCTCAATCAAAGTAAACCCTCGATTAAATTTACAATTCAAAATCTCTAACTTTTAAAGCTTACTCTGAGACAGTTACAGTCGAAGTTAAAGTTTCAGTTTCCGCTTTATCCCAAGTAGTTGATATTGAAATAATTTCGTCAGTAGCAGTCGATGCATCAGTTAGCACAACATTGCCTCTTAACTCTCCTGCATCAGGCGCCGTTCCTACAACTGCCAGACCACCATCATAAGGATCCTTATCTGATAATGGAGTTGTGGCTGCTGTTGTTAGAGCAGTAATGATTTGTGCTGCGGTTGATGTGCACGAAAGAGTACCCATAATTGTGTTACTTTCGTCTAGTGCACATTTTCCTCTTTCATTAGCAATATATTTTACAACACTGTTATGTATTGATTTTGTTGAATTCTCTCTTGCAGCTCCAATGTATCCGTTATAAGCAACTACTCCTACAGCTGCTAATGCACCAATAATTGCAACTACAACTAATAATTCAATCAACGTAAAACCTTTTTTGTTTTTATTTTTATTAGTCATAGACCTCCCTAAAATTTTAATATTTTTCATATTAACCGTATTCTTAATATTTATAACCATTATGTAAAGAATGAAGTTGTAAAATTAAAGTAAAAAAAGCTATTTTTTTTACAATAAGTGTTCATTTTGGCCCAAATTTGCGATTTTAATAATTAATTAATAATGCTATCACTACATCGTCATGAGTTATAAAATTACTGAAGACGGGAACACATCTACAGTTTTTCTTGATGGAGAAATTGACATGGATGTTACTGAAAAAGCAAAAGAAGTTATTTTACCTTTAGTTGAGTCTGGTAAAGAAGTTCACCTTAATCTTAAAGACGTTTCATACATGGACTCTTCTGGAATATCAGTTCTAATTGAAAGTCATCAAAAAGCTTTGGAGAATAATACTAAGGTTGTTATTAAAGAAGTGAGTAAATCAGTTCTTAAAGTAATCATGATGGCTAAGTTGGAGCAAATACTAAACTTAGAATAATGGATTTATCAGAGTCTAAAGATTTTCTGGTTCATACATCAAGCTTAAAAGAAGTAAGAGTCTTCTCAAGAGAAGTGCTTGAGAAATTAAAAATAAGCAATGATTTAAAGGAAGAATTGGTTTTAGCGATTGCTGAAGCAGCTCAAAATATAGTTAAACACGCCTATAAAGGTGTCGAAAATACTACAGATCACATGCAAATAAAAATTTCTCTTAAAGATGATAATTTAGAAATTGGTTTTTTTGATAAAGGAAAACCTGTTGTAGCCGAGAATATTCAACATAGAAAATTAGATGATATTAAACCAGGTGGTTTAGGAACTTTTTTTATCAAACAAATAATGGATGAGGCAGTGTTCAAGAAAGATCAACAAAAGTGGGTTAATCACTTAATTTTATCTAAAAAAATTTAACCACCCATAATCGCACCAACATTAAATATTGGTGAATACATTGCAATCATTAATCCACCAATCATAATACCCATAAATACAATCATAATTGGTTCTATCAAACTTGACATATTATTGACAGCTGTATCAAATTCGCTTTCATAATATTTTGCAACTGAGTTAAACATTTCGTCAAGTTGTCCAGTTTGTTCTCCTACTGAAACTAATTGACTAAACGTTGGTGGAAATAAAGGTTCTTTTAAAAATAATTTTGTAAGTGTATCTCCAGAAAATACTCCTTTTTTTACATTCTCTAAAGCTTCAGTGACAACAACATTAGAACTTACAGACTTTGCAATCTCAATACTTTCTAATAAATTTACTCCTGCGGCACTTAAGTTTCCCATAATCAGAGAAATTTGTGCAATCACTGATTTTAATATTAAATCTCCAAATACAGGTAATCTTAAAACTTGCCTATGCCACTTATATTGTATTGTTTTATTTTTTGTTGTTACGTATCTAAATAAAAAATAACCTCCAACTAAAGAAAAGAGTAAAAGCATTCCTCCAGTGCCTCTTAAAAAGTTGCTCATGCTCATTATGACTGCGGTGGGCTTAGGTAGAGCAATACCCATACCTTCATACATTTCAGCAAATACCGGAACAACTTTTACCAACATAAACGCACTTACAACCATGGCTGTAGTAAACATAATACCAGGGTACATAAGAGCGCCTTTAATTTTCTTTTTAATTTTTTCTTTTTTTTCTAAATCATCAACAATTTTAAGAAGAAAAACATCTAACTTACCACTGGCCTCACCTGCTTTAATTAAGTTTACATAGACATTATCAAAGTACTGAGGATATTTTTCAAAGTTTTTAGATAATGTTACCCCACCTTCTAAGCCTTTTCTTATATCTTCAATTACCTCTTTAATTGCGGGAGACTCAAGCTGGTCTCGTAACATTGCTAGAGTTTGCAAAATTGGCAGTCCTGCTTTTACCATAGTTGCAAACTGTTTTGAAAAAATTAAAATTTCCTCTACTTTTACTTTTTTCTTTCCAAATAAAGAAAAGCCTGAGCTTTTACCTTTGGTTTTTTCTTTTTTTTCTCCCTTTTTCTTCTTAGTTTTAACTAGATTAGTAATGATTAATTTTTGCTCTTTAAGTTTAAAAGATGCCTCATCTTGATTAAGAGCCTCTATTTCACCCTCAACATATTTTCCTGCAGAAATGCCTTTATAAGTAAATACTTCCATTACTAACTAGCTGATAATACTCGTTCAAATTCTCTAAAACTTAGTTCTCCATTAGCAATCATTCTTCTTCCCATATCTTGCATGGTTTGAAAGCCTTCTTTAATTGCAATTTCTCTTAGTTCAGGTGTTGTAGCTTGTCTTAAAATTGCTTCCTTTATTGGTTTTGAAACAACTAATATTTCATAAATTCCCTGTCGACCTTTATAACCACTATCTTTACATTTTGCACAACCCTTCCCTTTTACAGCTTTTGTTCTTGAAGCCTGTTCAGGTGAAAAACCAAGATCAGTTAAAACTTTTGGGGTTACATCATCATCGGGAACTCTACAATCTTTACAGTTTCTTCTGGCTAGTCTTTGAGCAAGAACTAATTGGGTTGCAGCACTAATTAAATAATCAGGTGTTCCCATATTTTGTAAACGAGTAATAGTGCTTGGTGCATCATTAGTGTGCAGTGTGCTAAATACTAAGTGACCTGTTAATGCAGCTTTTAATCCAATATCAACTGTCTCTTTATCCCTCATCTCACCAACCAAAATTATTTCGGGGTCTTGACGTAAAAAAGATCTCAGTGCAGATGCAAATGATAAACCTATATCATCTTTTATTTGAACTTGTCCGACACCATCTAATTCGTATTCAACAGGATCTTCTGCTGTTAAAATATTTAAGTGAGGTTTACTTACCTCTTTTAAAATACTGTAAAGTGTTGTTGATTTACCTGAGCCAGTTGGACCAGTAACTAAAATTAAACCCTGAGTGCTGTGGATAGATTTTCTCAAACTTTTTAAATCTTGTTCATCAAAATTCAACTGTTCAAGAGTTATATCGCCCGCATCCTTGTTAAGAATACGCATTACAATTCTTTCATTGTTGGCTGTAGGCAAAATCGATAATCTTAAATCGACAACCTTGCCATCTATTTTAAAGTTGATTGCTCCATCTTGAGGTAATCTTCTTTCTGCAATATCTAATTTACCCATAATTTTAAAACGAGTTACGACAGCACCATAATTATCGTGTAAAAATTTTTTGTATTCCTCTTGCTCTTGAAGCATTCCATCTAACCTGTATCTAACACGTGACGAAAACCTATAGGGTTCAATATGAATATCACTTACGCCTAATTTTATCGCTTCAGCTACAACAGCAGTACTGAATTTAATAACCTCAGACTCGTTTTCTAACGCTTCAACTTCCTCTTCTGGTTTTTCTTCTAAAACTTCTCCAGCATCTCCGAGGTCAGAGTCAAAAGTTTTTGTTTTTTCTTTACGTTCTTCTCTAATAGCTGCAGTTGTTACATCTCCACTTTCACTTTGTAGTTTTTGAATGAACTCAGATATTTGAGATACTTTAGCAGCATGTAGTTCAATATTTTTTTTTGTGATTGCTTTTAAATTTCTCATTAATCCAAGTTTCGAACTATCAGAAATTGCTATATGCAAATCTTTTCCTTCAACTTTAAATGGTGCAACAAAATTCATGTTTATGTAATTAGATGGCAGAACAGATTTAATCTCATCGGTAATTTGAATTTTCGATAAGTCTGCAACTTCTAAGCTTTGTTCTTTAACTAAAACGTCTAGAATTTTATCTTCATCACATAACTTTAATTCAAAAACTGCATCAATTTGTGATTTATTTTTTTCGCTACTTACCTTTTTAATGTTAGGTAAATCTTTTCCTGAAATAATATCATTATCAATTAAAACATTGATTAAGTTTATTTCACTTTCTCTACTTATTTTTAACATTTTATAAAACCCTTGGTGCGATAAATATCAACATCTCTTTTAATGTATCCTTTTTTTCACTTCCTTTAAATAGATTTCCTAGAACAGGTACATTTCCAATACCAGGTACTTGTGCCTTTCCGTCTTCTACTGTATTTTTCTTAATTCCACCAATAACAACAATATCTCCATCTGCAATCAAAAGTTTAGTTTCTATCTGCATAGTGTTAATTGATGGATCAGCGCCCGGATTAGATTTGACAGAGTCATTTTTGACTGTGACATCTAAAAGTACATTTCCATCACCAATAATGCTTGGAGTAACTGATAATTCTAGATTAGCTGGTTTAAATTGGACATCTGCTCCCTCAGAACCTGTTGCCTGATACGAAATTTCCTCACCTTGTTTAATATTAGCAACTTGGTTATCTAAAGTGAATACTTTAGGATTAGATATAATTTTTGAAAGACCGAGTTTTTCTAATGCTTGTATTTCAGCTTTAAGAACTGCTGATCCTGTCCTCTTTAATATACCAATACCACTCGTTGCACCAACTACATTAAAGTCTGAAATCTGTCCATCACCAGTTGCCATAGTACCTGTAGTTGGAGTTAAGGCTCCATCTGTCATGTTTCCACCAATTGTACCACCAATAGACTCTTGTTGTCTTTGATAGGCTCCTCCCAATCTTGTGCCAAGTGCTTTTTCAAATTCTGAGCTTGCTTCAACTATAAACGCCTCAATTAAAACTTGTCTGGTTTTTACATCAATTTCACTAAGAATTTTATCCACCACATCTAAATCTTCAACCTTGCCTCTTACAATAATTGATCTTGTTGTAACTTCTTCAGTAATTTGTATTGGTGAAAAACTACTTTCACCTGTGGTTGCAAATAATTCATTAACTGTGGTTTTAGCTTGTGCAGGTGAGATATAGTAAAGTCTAAAAATTTCAGAAACAATTGGTTCGACTGAATCTTCTAATTCAACTTTCTTTTTGACTGCTGCTGCTCTTGTCGATTTATATGTTTCTTGAGCTGTTAAAGTTGAAGGAGTGTGTACTCTTATTAAATTACTTGATACATCAATATCAGCAGCAAAGTTCTTCATATCTAATAATGCATTAAAGGCTTTGTCCCAAGGAACATTAATTAATTCTGCTGAAATCGAACCTGCCACTTCATCTCCTACTAAAACATTTATATCTCCAACCTTGCCCATTAACTGCATTGCTTCTGAATAATCCAAATTTTTAAATCTAAAAGATACAGTTTGTTTTAATTCTGTAAATTCGTCTGGTATCAATAAATAATTTCTTTTTTGTTGTGCAGATATTTTTTTTCTTTTTTGTAAAGCCTTAGTATCTCCATCAACTGGCTTAGGCCCCATATCTACAGTTTTTTCAATCTCTATTTGTCCTGATTTTTTAATATCCTCTTTTATAAGAGGAGTATCGTGCTTGAATCCTTTTTTTTTCTTAGAAAGAGTGTTTGAAGCACATCCATTTAAAATAAATAACAATAGTGAAATTAAAGAAATTACTTTTAATGATTTAATATTCACTTTGCTCCTTTATTTGATTTTTAAAATTCATTATTAAATATTTTTCTTCAGTCTCAAAAACAGCTTCTTTAGTTGTCATATCAACTAGCTTCACACCATCGCTAACCTCCTCATACATAGCTACAGTTATTATTTCGCCATCTTGATTGATAAGAGAGATAAAACTGCCTGAATCTGATTTTATAATTCCAGCTAATTTGTAGGTGTATAAATCTATTCTTTTCTGTTCTATTGCTGGAGCTCCTCCTTCTGTTATTACTTTAACTCCTCCAGAAAAAGACGAGTCTCCAACAAATGGATCATTTAAAGGTAAGGCTTCTTCCTTTGAGGAATTATTTTTATCGTGATTATCAGCGAGCAAATTAGTGCTGAAAATCAGTAAAGTAATTAAAACTAACTTTTTAAGTAATTTATTAAAAAAACTCATCTGCTAGCCCCACTATTGTTAAAGTTCCACTTACTTTTATCGCTCCAGTTGAATCTGACTTAACCACTTGTATCTTTTCTGATTCAAAATTCAACATCTTATTAGATAATGATAAGGCTCTTTTAAATTTGATATACCCTAAAAAGTTGCCATTAATCTCAAATTTTACCGGTATTGTGTAATAAGCGATATTTTTGATTGCGTCTTTTTTATTTTTTACTTTTTTCTTTTTCTTTTTCTTTTTCTTTTTACCTTTGTTTAATATGTCTGATTTTGATACTTCTGTTGGTTTACCCTTTTCAATGACAGAGATGACCAAACCATTAATGGTAGCAAACTCACTTAAATTTTGATAGAGACCTTCCACTTCCGCTTTTGAGTGAAACAAGGTTGAGTAATTTTCATATTTAGGTTTAATTTTTTTAATTTTTCTTTTTACAGCAATAATATCATTATTAAATTTTACTATCTCATCCTGCTTAGTGTTCATATCGTTGATTTGTGCTTTTTTTTCTTTAACGATTGGATTTAAAATAGCGTAGTAGATTATTAAGAAAACTATTATAGATCCTAGGCTTATACCTAATTTGATTAATGTTTTTTTATCAGCAAAAGCAATTACTTTTGCTTTTAAATCATCCATGTTCAAATTTTTTAAATCATTTAAATCCATAACTATCCTTTAACTTTTACAAAAACTTTAAATCCTTTCATTGTTTGATCACCAGCTTTAACTTTCGGCATTTTCATAGATGATAATGATGCTTGGGTAATTAAGTTTTTAGATTGTAAATTTCTAATCAATTGCAATATATCATTATCCCCTGCAGCAATCCCTGTTATGGAAACCAATCTTTTTCCATCATACTCAACAAGGTCAAATTTTACTCTGTTAGGTACGCTACTTGCAATCTGTGCTAAAATTCTATAACTCAAATCCTTATTAGACTTTAGACTGTTACTCAACTTAAGAGTAGCTGTCATTTTTTTTAATTCTTTAGAAACTTTGGCAAGTTGATTTGTTTTTGATGTATGTTCTGTAACGACAGTATCGTAGATTTTTAATTTACTGTTGTAGCTATAAATATTCCAGAAAGCTAATGTAAATAAAATTAGATATACCCCAACTACAGCTCCAACAAATCCTTTGTAGGCAAAATTTGAAAAAGCCTTCATTTTCTTTTGCTTAATCATTCCTTCTCTGTTCGGAAGAAGATTTATATTTTTTACTGCAGTTACAAATTTGTAATATCCAAATACATCAAGTTTTCTAAAAGCAAGACCAACTGTAGTTGAAAAATATGAACGATTAGTTAAATTAATTTTACTCTCTAATTGTTGAGGTATTTTAAGTCCTTCAAAAGGGTCAAATAGATTAAACCCAGTATTAATTAAGGTTTTTCTAAAACTTGATAAGTAGTCATCAACGTTTTCTAAATTAGAGACAACTTTAATATTCCTCACTCTTTTTTCATATTTTGTCTCAAAGTCCTGAACTGCTTGCTTAACTTGTGTCATAAAACGTCTTACCAATGCGTCTTTTTCCTCTTGATCTTGAGACTCTTTTAAGATTTTTCTATCTTGGCCACGTAAGAAAATGTCAGTAATTATTGGGTTATTATTGTATAAAATCATTACATAATTTTCATCCAAACCAAATTCTAACATTGCGGTAAAGTTAGTGTCTTCTGTTTTATTTGAAATTTGATTTATTTGATCAACTGCAGATTTTAAAGCAAAACATTTAACATCAATAATGACAGGATTTAATCCACTATTTTTAATAATATTTGTGTAATTGTTTATGTCAGCTAATTTTGAAGCAACAAATAATATATCCATTGTATTTTCTTTTGAATTTCTATTAATGACTTGATGAAATATAGAGTAGTCATCCAAGTTATCTGTTAACTGAACTAAATTTTCCCATAATGAATTGGTATCGATTGCTTTTTTTAATTCTTCGTCATTCATTAATGGAGCCGTTACAACTCTGATGATCGCATTTGTAACTGGGATAGCAATTGCAGCATTAGGTGTAGTTATTTTTGATTTTTGTAAAGCTACGTTTAATTCATCACCTACTTTTTGTTCATGATCAACTATAGCTGCGTCATCAGGTAAATTAATCGGATGAACATAAAATCTTTCTAAAACCCATTGGTTCGCTTTATTAGATGAAATTTGGGTAAGTCTAATTTCTTTGTTTGTAATTTCAACACCAACAATTTCTTCTCCTTGAGCTGTCTTCTTTCCTAATTTTGATTTTAAAAAGTTGTTAAATTTTTCTTTTACTTTATTTTTATTAAAACTCATTTTTGGATTACTTGAATCTTTTTTTCCAAAAGATGGTGCTTTAAACTTTATATCCTTAAATTTATTTAAAAAATTTTTAACTTTTGATTGTTCCTCGTTATTTGTTGTTTCAGTCTGACTTAAAGAAATATCATTTTCTATTTCAGGTTTTTTTTCAATAATTTCTTGATTAACTTTTTCTTGTAAAGGTACTTCATCTTTAACTGACGACATTGTTTCTGTTGGAATAGTTTCGGCAGAAACTTTTTCGGAATTATCTGTTGGTATTTGTTTATTTGTTGCCTCTAAAGATTTTTGTTCTAATTCTTTTTGATCTTTTTCTTTTTGAGCATGAACATCATCAAACCATTTTTCTAAAATTGGTATAGCTTCTTCTAAGTTTGGAGTTCCTGATGATGAAATTTTTTGTTTTCCGTCTATATAAAGTCTGCCAACCCAATTTTTTGATTTAAGCTCACCTTTGTATTTATCTTGTCTTACATAAATGTGTAATCTGTCATCTTTCTTATGAATTACCTGATGCTCTTTTTTTTCCTCTGTATTTTCCGTTGTATTTTCAACTACAAGGCTTTCACTTTTAGCTTCTTGCTCTTTATTATTTTCATTTTCGTTAAGATTAGGGCTTTCACTTTTAACTTCTTGCTCTTTATTATCTTCACTTTCGTTAAGATTGTTGTCAGTAGGTAAACTTTCATCAATTTCAGAAACTTTATCGCTCTCAGGTTGTTTATTCTCAGAGGTTTCTAAAATTTTTTCATTAGTTTGTTCATTTGAGGGTTTCTCCTCATTTTTTGTATCGGATTTATCATCAGAAATAGATTCAACTGGTGATTGATCATTATTATTCTGATCATTCTTGTCTATGATAACTCCAAATTTTTCTTTTTCTTTATCGTCCATATTTTTTTTTATAATTATTCTAACACAAACATACGAATCTCTAACACAATTAAAAAAAAAGTCTAACACAATATTCAACTCGAAGTGGTCATATTGGGTTAAATAATCAATTATGCTTTATTTT
>CABXRL010000015.1 GCA_902514605.1 uncultured Pelagibacteraceae bacterium | reverse complement strand
CTATAATTCCTGGGTTCACAATAAGTATAATATACCTGTATGTTTAATTAAGTATGAAAACTTATGCATCGACCCTTTTAGAGAGTTCAAGAAAATTTTTGAATTTTTGAGAAAGATAAGTAAAGAGGAAAAAGCTCAAATAGATAACGAAAGACTTAAAAATACGATTGAAGAAACTAGTTTTGAAAATTTAAAAAACCTAGAGAAAAAAGGAGGGTTCTTAGAAAAACAAAATAGAAAAGTAAATTTTTTTAATCAAGGAAGGGAAAACAACTGGAAAGAAATTTTACCAAAAGAAATTTTATCAGAAATTGAAAAAAAATTCTCGAAAGAAATGTTGGAATTAGGCTATTTATAGTTAAGCAGGTTTATTCATTGAATTAAAAAACTCTGAATTATTTTTTGTGTCTTTTAATTTCGAACTGATAAACTCTATTGCATCCATAGTGCCCATTGGAGCAATTATTCTTCTTAAAACATTCATTTTTTGAAGATCATTTTTATCAAACAATAGTTCTTCTCTTCTTGTCCCTGATTTGGTAATATCAATAGCTGGATATATTCTTTTATCTGCAATTTTTCTATCGAGAACAGTTTCACTATTACCAGTTCCCTTAAATTCTTCAAAAATTACCTCATCCATTCTACTTCCAGTATCGATTAATGCTGTTGATATAATCGTCAAAGAACCTCCCTCTTCAATATTTCTTGCAGCTCCAAAAAATCTTTTAGGTCTTTGAAGTGCATTAGCATCTACACCTCCAGTTAATACTTTACCAGAACTTGGAATTACTGCATTGTAAGCTCTCCCAAGTCTTGTGATAGAATCTAAAAGTATAACCACATCTTTTTTATGCTCGGTTAATCTTTTTGCTTTTTCTATTACCATTTCTGCAACAGCAACATGACGTTGTGCTGGTTCGTCAAATGTAGAACTAATTACCTCTCCTTTTACTGTTCTTTGCATGTCTGTTACTTCTTCGGGTCTTTCATCGATTAGTAATACTATCAAGTAACATTCTGGATAATTTTTTGCTATAGAATTGGCGATACTTTGAAGTATCATAGTTTTTCCAGCTTTTGGGGGTGAAATAATTATTGATCTTTGACCCTTACCGATTGGACTTACTAGGTCAATTAATCGTGGGGTTAAATCTTGTTTTTTTTCAGTTTTCAAAACCTCAACTTCCATCACCAATTGTTTGTCTGGATAAAGTGGAGTTAAGTTGTCAAAAGCAATTTTATGGCGCGACTTCTCCGGTTCCTCAAAATTTATTTTACTTACTTGTAGCAAAGCAAAATATCTTTCTCCCTCCTTTGGAGCCCTCACGGGTCCCTCAACCGTATCTCCAGTTCTTAAACCAAATTTTCTTATTTGACTCGGGCTTACATATATGTCGTCTGGACCAGGAAGATAATTTGACTCCATTGCTCTTAAAAAACCAAATCCATCCTGAAGCAATTGTAAGACGCCAGCACCTGTAATTTCCTCTTTTTCAGCAACCTTTTTGAGAATTGCAAATAGAATTTCTTGTTTTCTTAGTGTGCTTGCGTTCTCAATACCAAGCTCCTCTGCTTGTGTAATAAGTTGTTCTGATGATTTAAGTTTTAATTCTTGTATGTTCATGATTAGAAATTATTAAGGACTTAATAATATTATTAATATATATACTATTTATAAATATTCAACCCTAGATAGGCTTAAAAACTACAACAAATACAATTAAAATAAGCAATAATGTAGGTATTTCATTTATAAATCGAAAAAATTTATGTGAATGTGTATTAAGGTCTGACTTAAACTGTTCTAAAATACGCCCTAGGTAAAAATGATAGATTGTAAGTATAACGACAAATATCAACTTCAAAATCATCCAAATTTGTCCAAGTTGCTGAAATCCTATTTCATGGATGAGCAATAAGCCAAACAACCAGGACAATGTCATTGCAGGAGTCATGATGTAAAAGAAAAGTTTTCTTTCCATTACCTTAAATACATCTGATATAATTGGCTGAGTGTTATTTTGAGAATGATATACAAAGATTCTTGGAAGATATAGCAGCCCAGCCATCCAAGAAATTACCGATATCAAATGTAATGATTTAAAAAGCAAGTAAGTGTTCATTAATTAAATGTTATTTTGAATTAAAGATTTTAATAAAACTAAGTGGTCATCATTATCATTCAGACATGGCACCATATCAAAGTTTTCTCCACCAGATTCTAAGAAGCTCTCTTTTCCTTGAATTTGAATTTCTTCTAAAGTTTCTACACAATCTGAAGAAAATCCCGGACATATAGCTAAAACATTTTTTTTGCCTTCTTTTGGTAAGCTTTCTAAAGTTTTATCTGTGTAAGGCTGAAGCCATTTTTCTGGACCAAATCTAGACTGGAATGTTGTCTTAATTTCAACTGAAGTAAACTTTTCAGATATCAATCTTGTCGTTTTGTGGCAGTAACAATGATAAGGGTCACCTTTATCGAAATATTTTTGTGGTATTCCATGATAAGAAGCTAATATTAAATCTGGTTTCCAATTTATTTCTTTAATTTTCTTTTTCAAAGAATTTACAAGTGCATCTATATATAAAGGATCGGACTCATAATGTGGCACTATTTTTAATGATGGTTGCCACCTCATTTTCATAAGAGTTCTATAAACTTCATCACAAACTGTTGCGGTAGTTGCTGCAGCGTACTGAGGATAAAGCGGCAGAATTGTCAAATTTTCACAGCCCATTTCATGTAAGTTTGCAATTTTACTTCTTATGCTGGGATTTCCATATCTCATAGCGTAATCTATTATTAAATTTTTTTTAGACACTAAATTCGAAAGCTTTTCGGCTTGCTTTTGAGTATAATGTAAAAGTGGAGAGATGTTTCTATCCTTCATCCAAATTTCTTTATAAGCCTTTGCTGTTTTTGACGGACGAAAAGTTAATATAAAAACATTTAAAATAACTTGCCAAATTATCGGGTTAACTTCAATTACTCTCCTGTCCGATAAAAATTCCTTTAGATATTTTCTTATATCAAACCAACTTGTTGAATCAGGTGTTCCAAGATTAATTATTAAAACTCCAGTTTTTCCAAAATTAACTGGGGGATGTTCGAGTTTCTTTTCCATTAATAATCCTTCACTGTTTTTACTAAATAATCCATCATATTAGGGTCTGTCTCTGGTAAAACACCATGTCCTAAATTAAATATATATGGATGATCTTTAAATATATTTAAATATCTTATTGTTTCTTTTTTTAAATTTTCTTTGTCAGAAAGTAAAATTTTTGGATCCATTCCACCCTGAACAGGTATTTTTATTTCCTTATTAATTTTTATTGGATCGACTTCGTAATCAATACAAATCGCATCTGGTTTAATAATTTCGCAAAAATCTTTATAGTTTTTTATACCTCGTGGGAAACAAATAACGGGCACATTTAATGATTTAATATAATTAACTAGACTTAGTGTTGGATTGTAAATGTAATGTGGTAAATCTTTTTCTTTTAAGAGACCGGCCCAACTATCAAAAATCTGGATTATCTGAGCACCGCTGTCAATTTGATTTTTAATATGTATTTTTAAAAATTTGTCTAGGATCTTAAAAACTTTATCAATTAAATTTTTGTCGTTAAAAAAATTTTCATTAAGACTTAACTTGGGTGACTTTTTGTTTATCATATATACTAATAAAGTCCACGGAGCTCCAACAAAGCCTATAGTACTTTTATTCTTAGTATATTGAGAACTACTGACTAATTTGATTAATTCATAAACAGGGGATAACTTTTCTATAAAACCAACTTCTTCAATATTCGAAATTTTTTCTAATTCTAAATTACCAAGTAATGGACCCATATTTTTTTTAAACTCAACACTTTGATTTAAGCCATATGGCAACATTAAAATATCTGAAAAAATTATTGCTGCATCCAGATCAAATCTCTTTAAAGGTTGGAGGGAAATCTCGCTTGATAATTCTTTATTAAGACATAGTTTAATAAAATCAGGGTTTAGTTTTCTTATTTCCCTGAATTCTGGTAAATATCTTCCAGCCTGTCTCATTATCCAAATTGGATTAATATTACTTTTTTTATTTATTATTACTTCTTCAATTGGAGACATATAAATAATTAAATATTTTTAATTGTAATATTAGTGTGGTTTGTGAATAATGGTGATTAATTTCTATAAACATTTTATTAACATTTTATTAACAATTAGAGCATAAAATTCTTTATAATATATGATGATAATTGAAGCTTATTCAACAAACATCGTATTTTTAAATAATTTTATACATAAATCTGATAATGTTAATAAAAACATTGTTTTACAACATAAATTTTAAAATATTAAAATTACTTATTATGATTTAAATAATAAATAGTTATTAACATTTATTACATGAGTAATACATATCAAATTTATCTTATTTCAGATTCAACCGGTGAAACTTTAGACAGAATTTTCACAGCTATCAAAGCTCAATTTAAGAACATAAAATATAAAGTTCACACCTATTCTTTTACAAGAACTGATAATCAAATTTCGAAAATTTTGTCAGAAGCTGGAAAAGAAACAAATGTAATAATATTATATTCAATAGTAGACAGCAATCTTGCAAAATATCTTGCTAATACTAGTAGCGAAAAAAAGATCCCGTGTTTTGGTATTTTAGGAGATTTAATATTGAGTTTTTCGAAATTACTCAATCAAAAAGCATCACACGAACCAAGCGGTCAATATGCCCTTAATGATGAATATTACAAAAGGATTGAAGCCATTCAATTTACTATGAATCATGATGACGGCAATTTTGTTAAAGAAATAAAAAAGTCAGACGTAATACTCTTAGGGGTAAGCAGAACTAGTAAAACGCCAACTTCAATCTACTTAGCTAATAAAGGTTTTAAAACGTCAAATATACCACTTATTAATGAGAACTCTATACCACAAATTTTAAAAGATAATCCAAAAATTTCTTGTGTAATCGGCTTAAGTGCTGAACCTGAAAGACTTGTTGACATAAGAAAAAACAGAATGAACTCTTTAAAAGAAACAGAAAACAAATCGTATATAGACTTAAATGAAATTAAAAAAGAGGTTAAGAATGCTAAAAACGCCTTTAAAAAATATAAATGGCCTACAATAGATGTTACAAGAAAATCAGTAGAAGAAACTGCAGCTTCAATAATAAAAATATACGAGATTTATAAAAAAAATGATTAAGTTAGTGCTTGCATCCAAAAGCAAAGTAAGAAAGGAAATATTAAATAGACACAATATTATAGTCAAAGTTGAACCATCCACTATTGACGAGGAACCTATTAAACAGAGCTTATTAAAAGAAAAAGCTACACCAGAAATAATTTCAAAAAACCTTGCAGAAATCAAAGCTAGCAGAGTTAGTCAAAAGAATTTTGATACCTTAGTTTTAGGTGCGGATAGTGTGATAGACCTAAATGGAGAATTAATATCAAAGCCTGATAATCGCGAAAAGGCCTTAACAATTTTAAAGAACCTAAATGGAAAAACACACCAATTAATCAGCTCAGTCTGTATATCAAAAAATGGTACAATGATTTGGAATTATACCGATATAGCAAAACTTACCATGAAGAGCTTCTCAAATAATGAATTAGAGGAGTATCTAAGCAAAATATCAGATGAATCGCTTTATTCGTATAATGTTTATCAAATTGAGGGGGTGGGCAGATCTTTATTTTCAAAAATAAAAGGAGATGAAAATACAATTATGGGCCTTCCTATTAACAAAATTAAGGAATACTTAAAAAATTATGAATAAATATTTGGTAATAGGTAATCCGATTGAACACTCTCTATCTCCATTAATACACAATTATTGGATTAAAAAAAACAATATAAAAGCAATATACGACAAAAAAAAATTAAGTGGTGATGACTTAAAAGATATAATAATAAAAATTAGGGATAAAAATATTAATGGCGTAAATGTTACTGTTCCTTTCAAAAAAGAGATAATTCCTTATCTGGATAAGCTAACATTGGATGCTGAGGCCACTCAATCAGTTAATACAATTTTATTAACCACTGGGGGTAAAATCGTTGGTCATAATACTGATATAGGTGGCTTTGAAAATGCTATCAAAGATACTGGATATAACCTTTCTGGTAAAAAAATTTTAATCTTAGGATCTGGAGGAGTCACAGCATCTATTATTTTTGCATTATATAATATGAAAGTTTCAAGTATTACATTAACTAATAGAACCAAAACAAAAGCCGAATATTTACAAAATTTTTTCAATAGTATTGCTGCTAAAAAAAATGGATGGAATGAGATAAAAGTGGTTGAATGGGGTGAAATGCCAGAGTTTGATATGATTATAAACACAACCAGTGTAGGTTTGAACAATGATGATAATTTAAATCTAGATTTTTCAAAAATTGGTAAAAATAAGTTTTTTTATGACGTTATCTATAATCCCAAAGAAACAAATTTTTTAAGACAAGGCAAAGATCTGGGCAATAAAACCGAGAATGGAAAAAAAATGTTTATTTTTCAGGCGGCAGAAGCTTTTAAAATTTGGCATAACATCCAACCTGAAATTAATGAGGAGGTAAATAATCTTTTGGACTAATGAGAAGAATTGGAATTTTAGGCGATATAGGATCAGGAAAAAGTTACATTGCAAATAGTTTTGGTTATCCTGTTTTCAATGCTGATGAGGAAGTTGGAAAGATTTATAAAAATGACAAAAAGGTATTTCTTAAATTAAGAAAAATTTTACCAAAATACATTAATTCGTATCCAATAAACAAAAATGAAATTGCAAATGCAATATTAATTAATAAAGGTAATCTCAAAAAAATTATAAAGATAGTTCATACAGCGGTGCGAAAAAAAATGAATCTTTTTTTAAAAAAAAATAAAAATAAAAAAGTTATAATACTAGATATACCTCTCTTGTTAGAAAATAAGATAAATAAAAAGAATGATATTTTAATATATATAGACGCAAATAAAAGAAAGATTTTAAAAAAACTAAAAAAAAGAAAAAATTTTAATATCAAATTATTTTCCAAATTTAAAAAAATTCAACTTCCACTTGCTTACAAAAAGAAAAAATCTAATTTTATCATTAAAAATAATTTCACCAAAAAAAGTATTAAAAGAGATATAAATAAAATCCTAAATAAAATTTTATAATGAAAGAAATTGTATTAGATACAGAAACGACTGGACTTTTAACGAAAGAGGGTCACAGAATTATAGAAATTGGTTGTATAGAATTAGATAATTTGGTGCCAACTCAAAATAGATTTCATTGTTATTTAAACCCAGAGCGAAAGGTTTCAGAAAAAGCTTTTGAAGTCCATGGATATACAGATGAATTTTTATCTAAACAGATAAAATTTGAACAAATTGTTGATGAGTTTTTAAATTTTATTAAGGAAAAAAGATTAATTATTCATAATGCCGAATTTGATCTATCTCATCTTAATAATGAAATGAAAATTTTAGGTAAAGAAAAAATTAAAAATGAGGTTGTGGATACTTTAATTTTGGCTCGAAATAAGTTTCCAGGGTCATCAAGCAGTCTAGATGCTCTTTGTAAAAGATATAGAATTGACAATTCTAAGAGAGTTAAACATACGGCTCTAATAGATTGTGATTTATTAGCTAAAATTTACATAAACTTATTAGATCAAAAAGAACCAACCTTACAATTTCAAGACAATGATAAAGAAACCTCAAAAGATTTGGGAAAAAAAGTTTTATATTTTAAAAAAGTAATCTATCCTACAGAAAAAGAAATAGATAAACACAAAATATATCTTAAACAAAATCTAAAAAAAAATTTTTTTAACTAAACTTCTCCTTATAAAGTTTTTCAAAATCTATTTTTTTTTCAAATTTTACTTCAGGAAAACCTGAGTTATGTATTAAATCTAAAAGCGCCCTTTCAATTTTTGGATAGATTAAAGTTTGCACATCACAAAGAATTATTTTTTGTAAATCATTTTTTTCTTTCAGTTCATTATCAATATTGATAACTGTTGCGTAGATCAATTCAAAGTGAGATTTTTTTTCGCTACCTTCCTTATCCTCAAATTTCAAGGTAGTATTAATTTCAACCAATCTATTTTTTAATGGTTTAGACGTAATATCTATATTCAAATGATATTTTGAAATGTTGTCTTGAACAAAAAGATAAGTTTCTACATCACGTGTTTCACTTGAAATATCTTTTATATATTGAGTTAATATTTTATATTTTTTTGTCATTATCATCTTCTATATCTTCAAACTCACCATCAATAAAATTATTTTTGTCTGGTTGTTTTTTTTTTATTTTTGTTGAAATTTTCCTTAAAATCAATTTTCTTGTAATCGGCAATATTATTAAAAATCCAATTACGTCAGTTGCAAATCCGGGAATAATTAATAATAAGGCTGCAAAAGCTATTGCAGCACCAGAGATTATTTCATATGCAGGTGTTTCTTTTTTGATTACTTGCGAATATGCTGAGCGCAAAGTATTTAATCCTTCATATCTAGCATAGATTATCCCGGTTATGGCCGTCACAAAGATCAATAAGATTGTATTTAAAGCACCAATTTGTGCTCCAATTTTTATGAATAGATAAATTTCCACTATTGGAACTAAAACAATTGATAAAAACACTGTGTTCATTTGTCTTTAATGTAATTGTTGGTTGAAATTATTCAACAGAGTAATTACTATATAAATATGAATTACAGTTTCGAGTACATAGACATAATATTGCTTGCAATGATTGCTGGCTTTATATTTTTAAGGCTAAGAGGTATTTTAGGAAAAAGAACAGGATTTGAGGGAAAAGCACCTCCACAATTCGAAGAAATTTTAAAAAATGTTCAACTTGATAAGAATTCAAAAAAGAATGAGAATTTTGACGATAAAGCTAAAAAAGAATTTTTGAGTGGAGCAAAAATCGCATATGAAACAATTATTACAGATTTTAGTGATAATGATAATAAGCTAACAACTTCAAAACCGCTTTTAAGTAATAAAATTTTCGATCAATTTAATGAAGCTTTAAAAGAAAGAAATTTAAAAGGACATTATGCTGAGATAACTTTCATAGGTATAAATTCTGCAATTATTAAAGAACATAAGAAAAATAATACTATTTTACAAGTAACTGTAGATTTTGTAGGCGAGGTAATTACTTGCATAAGAGATAAAGAGAAAAAAATAATTTCAGGAAACCCTGAACAAATAAAAAAAATATATGATACATGGATTTTTTCAAGAGATACAAAATCAACTAATCCAAATTGGCAACTAGTAGATATACTAACTTAATTGAACAGTAACATTTCAGATAAAGATAAAAGAGATTGGAAAAACTTTTTATCTAATAATGAAAAGGTACATAATAAAGACGAAAAATTTCTAGATAAAAAAGCATCTCCAACTAAATCTTTCGATTTACACGGCTATTCATTAGATGAGGCCAATATCAAAATAAGTGAATTTATTAAAGATTCTTATGAAAAAGGTTCAAAAAAATTAATAATTGTTACTGGCAAAGGCATTCATTCCCAGAATGAAAAAGATCCCTATATTTCTAAAAACTTAGGTATTTTAAAATACTCCGTTCCTGAATACATTAAAAATAGTAACGAGTTAATGAGTTTAATTTCAGAGATTAAACAAGCAAACAAAGAAGACGGGGGTGGTGGAGCCTTTTACTTATATTTAAAAAAAAAACCTATAAGATAAATTTTGATAAGTCACTGTCTTTAACTAGATTATCAAGATTTTTATTTATATAGTCTTTATTAATAATTATTTTTTCGCCAGATCTATCTGTTGCAGTAAAACTAATATCATCAAGAATCTTTTCTATAATGGTATGTAATCTTCTCGCACCAATATTCTCTACTGTTGCGTTAACTTCAGATGCAATACCCGCAATTGTATCTATTCCATCATCAGAAAATTCAAGATCTACATTTTCAGTTTTTAATAAGGCCACGTACTGCTTAATTAAGCTAAAGTCTGGTTCTTTTAAAATTCTTTTAAAATCCTCACTAGTTAAGGCTTCAAGCTCTACTCTAATTGGAAGTCTGCCTTGCAATTCTGGTAATAAATCTGATGGTTTAGCTAATTGGAAAGCTCCGGAAGCTATAAATAAAATATGATCAGTTTTAATTGGTCCGTATTTAGTATTTACAGTGGTACCTTCAATTAAAGGTAATAAATCTCTTTGAACCCCTTCTCTTGATACATCGCCACCAACTCTATCTGTTCTACCAGATATTTTGTCGATTTCATCTAAAAAAACTATACCATTATTTTCTGTTGAGATCTTTGCAGCTTTAACTATTTTATCCTGTTCAATTAATTTATCAGACTCATCATTTATTAAAATTTCGTGGGATTCTTTCACTGACATTTTCTTCTTTTTTTCTTTAGTTCCCATAGATTTTCCCAGCATCTCTCCAATATTGATCATTCCGACATTAGCACCAGGCATTCCAGGAATCTCAAATGATGTACCATTTCCTGTATCACTCACAGCTATTTCAATTTCATTGTTATCTAAATCACCATTTCTCAATCTTTTTCTAAAACTCTCTCTAGTTGCTAAACTAGCTTTCTTACCCACCAAAGCATCTAAAACTTTTTCCTCTGCCAACTTTTGTGCTTGTGCGTAAACTTCTTTTCTTTTTTTCACTTTTTCCATTGAAATGGCAATTTCAACTAGGTCTCTAACTATTTGTTCTACATCTCTACCTACATATCCAACTTCGGTAAATCTTGTAGCTTCAACTTTTACAAATGGAGCTTCAGCAAGTTTAGATAGTCTTCTTGATATTTCAGTTTTTCCAACCCCTGTTGGACCAATCATAAGAATATTTTTTGGAAGAACTTCATTCTTCATCTCACCTTCGAGAGCTTGTCTTCTCCATCTGTTTCTTAACGCAACCGCAACTGCTTTTTTTGCTTTATTCTGGCCTACAACGAATCTATCCAATTCTGAAACTATTTCTCTAGGAGACAGTGAACTTACTAAAGACTCATTTTCGTCCACTTTTTTATCTTTGGTAACTAGTGGGGTAACATTAGATTTTTCCATTATATTTTTTCTATTTTAATATTATTATTAGTAAACACACAAATTTCTGAAGCGACTTCAATTGCTTTTTTTGCAATTTCTTCTGCATTCATTTCAGTGCTCATTAAAACTTTACCTGCTGCTAAAGCATAATTACCACCAGAGCCAATGCCAATTATATCACCTTCAGGCTCTAAAACATCACCTGTGCCAGATATTATATAGCTATTTTCTTTATCTCCTATAGCCATCAATGCCTCAAGCCGTCTCAGGTATTTATCTGTACGCCAATCTTTTGCAAGTTCTACCGCCGCTCTTGATAAGTTTCCAGCATGTTTTTCAATCTTTGCCTCTAATCTTTCAAACAATGTTAATGCATCTGCTGTAGAGCCTGCAAATCCTGCTACAACGTCTCTTTTTTCAATTTTTCTTACTTTTGCTGCAGTGCTTTTTACAACTGTGTTTCCCATACTAACTTGCCCATCACCAGCAACTACTACTTCGTTATTTTTTCTTACTAATACAATTGTTGTCATACACTCTAAATGGATATTAATTTTGATAGTTCAAGCCCAGGTTTAGTATTATTGCCATAATTGAATAATATATGTATACCTCTTTTTAATTATGAAGCGTAAAGGTAAAATTAGTAGAAAAACCAAAGAGACCAGCATAAGTGTTGAACTTAACATCGATGGCAAAGGTAGGTATAAAATCGATACTGGAATAGGATTTCTTAATCACATGTTGGAGCAATTATCTAAGCATTCCTCGATTGATATGGATATAAAGGTTAAAGGAGATACCCATATTGATCTGCATCATACAACAGAAGACTCTGGTATCGCAATTGGTGAAGCGTTGAAAAAAGCTTTAAAAAAATCTGTTGGTATCAGAAGGTACGCACACGCAATGATTCCAATGGATGAAACTTTATCACGAGTTGCAATTGATATTTCAAACAGACCTTATTTAATTTGGAAAGTGAATTTGAAAGTTGAAAAACTTGGTGAGATGGATACAGAACTTTTTAAAGAGTGGTTTCAAGCTTTTTCTCAAGCGGCAGGTATTACTTTACATGTTGAAAACATTTATGGTGATAATAGTCATCATATAATTGAGTCATGCTTTAAAGGATTAGCAAGATCATTAAGAACTGCACTAGAAATAGACCCTAGGAATAGGAAATCAATTCCATCTACTAAAGGTTCTTTATAAGTTTAATGAATGTTACAATTGTTGATTATAACTCGGGCAATATAAGTTCAGTAATAAACTCGTTCAAAGAAGTCGCCAAAGACAAAGTAAATATCGAAGTAACTTCAGATTTAAATAAGATTAAATTAAGCGATAAAGTAGTTTTACCAGGGCAGGGCTCATTTAAAAGTTGCGTAGAAGCTTTAAACAATATTGATGGCCTAAAAGATACGCTTAATGAATTTGCGATAATTAATAAAAAACCTCTTCTTGGAATTTGTGTTGGTTTACAGATGTTTGCCGACGTTGGTTATGAAGAAACTGAAACAAAAGGATTGGGCTGGATTTCAGGCAAAGTTTCAAAAATAGATAATCAAGGTGGAAAATTTAAACTTCCTCATATTGGCTGGAACCAAATCAACATTGCCAAAGATAGTAAAATTTTTAAAGATATAGAGAATAATTCTCATATGTATTTTGTTCATAGTTATGAATTTATACCAAATGATAAAAAAGTGATTTCAGCAACAACAGATTATTCATCAAATATTGTTTGTTCTGTTGAAAAAGAAAATATTTTTGGAACCCAATTTCACCCAGAAAAGAGTGATAAGACAGGACTTAAAATAATTGATAATTTTATAAGTTTATAAATGAAAATATTTCCTGCAATAGATATTAAAGACAAAAAGTGTGTTAGATTAGTTAAAGGAGATTTTAATAATAAAACTGAATATGAAACATCGCCAGTTGAACAAGCAGGAAAATATAAAGATCATGGATTTAAAAATTTACACATAGTTGATTTAGATGGTGCTTTAACTGGTGAAACAGTAAATTTAAATATTATTCAGAATATAGTTGGTAAATTTAATTTAAAGGTCGAGGTGGGTGGTGGTATTAGAAATACTGATAGTATTCAAAAATATATCGATGCTGGTGTTGAGAAAGTAATTTTAGGAAGTGCTGCAATTAAAGACAAAAATTTTTTAAAAGTAGTATGTGAACAATTTCCAAATAAAATTGCTCTAGGCTTAGATGCCAAAGATGGTTATTTGTCAGTATCGGGATGGAAAGAAAATTCTAATCAATTAACTTTAGATTATCTAAAAGAAGTTAATGATTATGGTGTGAGTAGATTGATTTATACTGACATAAATCGAGATGGTATGAAACAAAGCCCAAATTTCAAGGAAACATCAAGAGTTGCAGAGATATCAAATTGTCCAGTAATTATATCTGGTGGGGTTTCATCTATAAATGACATTAAAAAAGCTAAAAGTTTAAAAAACATTGAGGGAATAATAGTTGGAAAAGCAATTTATGATGGTGACATTAAATTAGAAGATTTGGCAACGGAAATAAATTAAATGAAGCCTTTTGATTATATTAGTCTCTATCTTCTAGTTATCTTAATGAGTTTTGTTAGTGTAAATTTTTTATATAGAATGTTTTTTTGAAAATGCTTAAAAATAGAATAATTCCTTGTCTAGATGTTAAAAATGGTCGTGTTGTAAAGGGGATTAACTTTGTTGATCTAAAGGATGCAGGTGATCCTGTAGAACAAGCTAAAATCTATAGCGATGGTGGTGCAGATGAAATTTGTTTTTTAGATATTACTGCTTCAAATGAAAATAGAGACACTATTTATGATGTCGTAAAAAAAACTTCAAAAAAATGTTTTGTTCCTTTGACTGTCGGAGGCGGCGTCAGAAGTGTTGAGGATATTAATAGATTACTAAATTGTGGGGCTGATAAAGTTTCCATAAACACCGCTGCAGTAGAAAATTCAAAAGTTGTTATCGATAGTTCAAAAAAATTTGGGTCTCAATGTATCGTAGTGGCGATCGACGCCAAAAAAAATGAGGATAAATGGGAAGTATTTACTCATGGAGGAAGAAATAATAGTGGTATTGATGCTTTGGAGTACGCAGAACAAATGGAAAAAAACGGTGCAGGAGAGTTATTAGTAACCTCTATGGATAGAGATGGAACACAAGTTGGTTATGACATTGATTTAATGTCTAAAATTTCATCTAAAGTAAATATTCCAGTTATTGCATCTGGTGGAGTTGGTAATTTAGATCATCTAGTGGATGGAATTAAATTGGGAAAAGCCAGCGCAGTTTTGGCAGCTTCAATATTTCATTATGGAAAATACTCTATAAAAGAAGCTAAGGATTATTTGGACTCAAAAGGAATACCTGTTAGAATTTAAAATGCTTAATACTTTAGAAAGCCTATTTAAACTTGCAAGAGAAAGAAAAAAATCACCTGAAGAAGGTTCTTATACGAATAAATTGCTTAGTGACAAATCTTTAAGCAAAGATAAAGTATTAGAAGAAATTAACGAATTGATTGAAGCTGTTGAAAAAAACTCTAATAAGGTTCATGAAGCTGCAGATGTTTTTTATCACTTAATTATGTATTTAGAGGCAAATGACATAAATATAGAAGACGTTACGGCTGAATTAGAAAAACGCAAGAAATAACTTCATTAATCCAATAATATTTGCTACAAACCTTTTAAAAATTAGGCTTATTGCGGATTGCCTAATTATAACAAATCTAAAATTTAAACTATGAGCCATAAATATTATAAACCCGCAAGATCAAGATTACATAGAAGTGAATTAGCAGTTCCTGGATCTGCACCAAAAATGTTTGAGAAAGCTCTAAATTCTGAGGCGGATTATGTTTTTTTAGATTTAGAGGATGCGGTTTCTCCAAATGATAAAGTACAAGCTAGAGCAAATGTGATCAAGGCTCTTAATGAGATAAATTGGAGAGAAAAAGGTAAAACTATTTCTGTTAGAATAAACAGTTTAGATACTCACTACATGTATAGTGATTTAGTTGAGATAGTAGAACAAGCTGGAGAAAACGTAGATACCATATTAGTTCCAAAAGCAGGAACGGAAAGTGATGTTTATATGGTTGATTGCATGCTCACACAAATTGAAACGAACAAAAAGATAAAAAATAAAATTGGTATTGAGTGTCTGATAGAGACTGCTTTAGGAATGTCCAATATAAAGGAAATTGCCAAAGCAAGTGATCGATTGGAGGCTCTCCATTTTGGTGTTGCAGATTATGCTGCAAGTTTAAGAGCAAGAACAGTTATTATAGGTGGATTAAATCCAGACTACCCAGGTGATCAATGGCATCACGGACTTTCAGAATTAGTTATGACTTGTAGAGCTTATGGTTTAAGAGCTATTGATGGACCATTTGGAGATTTTAACGATCCTGATGCTTATATTGCTGCAGCAAAAAGAGGAGCATCAATTGGTATAGAAGGAAAATGGGCAATACATCCTTCACAAATAGAATTAGCTAACAAAGTTTTTTCACCACCAGAATCAGAGGTTAATAAAGCAAAACGAATTTTAGAGGAGCTCGATAAAGCTGCAAAAGAAGGAAAAGGTGCAGCACAACTTGATGGTCGAATGATTGATGCAGCATCCGCTAGAATGGCTGAAAATATTGTAAACATTGATAAACTTATTAGAGGAAATTAATTATGGATATACATGAATACCAAGCAAAACAAATTTTGGCCAGCTTTGGAGTTTCAATTCCAAGAGGAGGTATCGTTTACAGTCCAGAGACTGCAGAAAATAAAGCAAGGGAGATTGGTGGTTTAAAATGGGTGGTAAAAGCACAAATCCACTCTGGAGCAAGAGGTAAGGCCGGAGGGATTATTGTTTGTAATTCTCCATTAGAAGTTGCTCAAGCAACGGATAAACTTTTAGGAAAAAAATTGGTAACAAACCAAACTGGCCCGGGCGGCAAAATTGTTAATAGAATTTATATTGAAGAAGCTACCGATATAGAAAAAGAGTTATATTTAGGGTTAGTTTTTGACAGAAGCTCAGAGAGTATAATGGTGGTTGCTTCAACAGAGGGTGGAATGAGTGTTGAGGAAATTTCAAAAGATAAACCTGAAACTATTATAAGATCAAAAATTGAGGTTGCTGTTGGCATTCAAAGTTTTCAAGCTAGAGAGTTAGCATTTGGTTTAGGTATAGATCCAGAATTAATTGTAAGAGCTTCTGATACTATCATCGGATGTGCTAAGGCATTTAGTGAATTAGATGCAACGATGGTCGAAGTAAATCCTCTAGTGATTTCAAAACAAAAACAAATTTTAGCTTTAGATTGTAAAATGAGTTTTGATAATAATGCCATGTTTAGAAGAAATAAAGTTTCAGAATTAAGAGATAAAACACAAGAGGATGATAAAGAAGTTTACGCTTCTGATAGAGGTTTAAACTATGTGAGCTTAGATGGAAATATTGGAAATATCATAAATGGAGCTGGTTTGGCAATGGCATCCATGGATATGATTAAACTAGCTGGTGGAGAACCCGCCAACTTTTTAGATGTGGGTGGAGGAGCAACTCCAGAAAAAATTGTAAAGGCATTTAAATTAATTACAATGGATGATAAAGTTAGAGTAATATTAGTTAACATTTTTGCTGGAATTAACAGATGTGATTGGGTAGCGGAAGGAATAGTACAAGCTCTTGAAAAAATTGAAATCAAAGTTCCATTGGTAATTAGACTAGCTGGAACCAATGTTGAAAAAGGAAATAAGATTTTAAGAGATAGTAAAATTAAATACATTGAAGCTAATACTTTAGAGGATGCAGCTAACAAAGCAGTAAATGCATTAAATAAATAATATGTCAGTCATAATTGAAAAAAATACAAAAATTATTATTCAAGGTTTCACTGGAAAAATGGGAACTTTTCATGCTGAGGAAATGATAAAATATGGTTCAAATGTAGTTGGTGGTGTAACGCCTGGAAAAGGAGGTCAAAAACATTTGGATAGACCTGTATTTAATACTGTAAAAGATGCAGTGAAACACACTGGAGCAACAGCATCAATTTTATTTGTACCTCCAGCTT
>CABXRL010000014.1 GCA_902514605.1 uncultured Pelagibacteraceae bacterium | reverse complement strand
AAACGTTGATTGACAAAATATCGAGTAGGTTTATAAGACCCATTACTAAATGACTAAAAGATTAAACTCTAAACATAAAGTTGACAGAAGATTAAAAGTGAACCTTTGGGGCAGACCTAAGAGTCCCTTTAATACGAGAGCATATGGGCCAGGCCAACATGGTCAAACAAAAAGCTCTAAACCTTCAGATTATGGAATTCAATTACAAGCTAAACAAAAATTAAAAGCATATTATGGAAATATTAATGAGAGACAATTTAGAAATATATATAAAAAAGCTAGTATGCAAAAGGGCGATACAGGAGAGAACCTAATTGGTTTATTGGAGAGAAGATTAGATGCAATAATTTATAGAGCAAAATTTGCAACTACTATTTTTTCTGCGAGACAATTAATAAATCATGGTCATGTTAAGGTTAATGGTAAAAGGGTAAATATTTCAAGTTACTCAGTAAGAGAAGAGGATGTAATTGAAATTAAAGATAAATCAAAACAATTAGCTATCATAGACATAGCTATGGCGAATAAAGAGAGAGAGATCCCAGAGTATATTCAATTAGATGAAAAAAATAAAAAATTAAAATTTGTCAGAATACCTAAATTTGAAGAAGTGCCTTATCCAATCGTAATGGAACCCAATTTAGTTATCGAATATTACTCTAGATAAAATTAGACTTTAATCTTTTTTAAAATTGATACTTTTATCTTCTAATGTTTTTTTAAGTTCACCGTTTTCGTACATTTCTTTAATTATATCACATCCACCAACAAATTCTTTTTTTATATATAATTGAGGAATTGTAGGCCAATCACTAAAAATCTTAATTCCATCTCTCATATTTTGATCTTCTAAAACATTTACACCTGTAAAGTTTACTTCAAGAATTTTTAGTATATTTGAAACTGCCATGGAGAACCCACATTGAGGAGCATCTGGCGTTCCTTTCATAAATAAACAAACTTCGTTATTATCTATATGATTTTGTATTAAAGATTTTGTTTGGTCGTCCATTATTGCTCCTTTGTTTTGAGGGCTAAGGCATGCAACTCATTTCCCATTTTTCCTTTAAGAGAGTTATATACCATTTTGTGTTGTTCAATTTTACTTTTACCTGAAAATTTTGACGAGGTAACAGTTGCTGAATAATGGTTACCATCACCAGCTAAGTCTTGTATTTCTACAGTAGCGTCTGAGAAGGCCTCTTTAATTAATTTTTCTATTTCTTTTAAATCCATCGCCATTTAATTATCCCATATAATCTGTTAACCAATTACTATTGTACGTCCTTAATTCGTCAATTGGAACAATTGTCTTTTCATCAAAATTTATCGATTTTCCTTTTAATGTTCCTATTTCATCGTAATGAACCGCATTTTTTTCTAAAAAACTGGTAACTTTTTTTAGATCAGATTTTGCTATTTCAATAATATATCTACCTTGATCCTCACTAAAAAAATATTCAAACTTACTTAACAAAGAATTGGGCCTCTTAATTTCAATTCCTATATCACCATTAATACACATTTTTGATATTCCCATCAATATTCCACCTAAAGATACGTCATGAGCACTTTTGATATACTCATTCTCAATTAATTTTAAAATAGTTTCTCCATTATTTTTTTCATTAAATAAATTAATTTCTGGCGGAGGACCATTTTTTTCATCTAAAATAATTCTCGCAAACAAACTTTGATCAATATGACCCTCTGTTTTACCTATCACTAAAATAATATTTCCTTCATTTTTAAAATTCATTGTAATCATTTTTGTATAATCTTTTATCAATCCTACACCTCCAATTACAGGAGTTGGTTTAATTCCGACTTCTTTAGTTTGATTGTAAAAAGAAACATTGCCTGAAACTACAGGAAAAGTTAAATATTTTGCAGCCTCGCTGATACCTTCAACACATTCTACAAATTCTCCCATGTTTTCCTCTTTTTCAGGACTTCCAAAATTAAGACAATTCGTTATCGCTAAAGGTTTAGCGCCAACAGAGATTAAGTTTCTCCAACTCTCACAAACAATTTGTTTTGCTCCAGTATGAGGATGAGCCCAACAATAAACTGCAGATGAATCTACGGCTGCTGCTACTGCTTTACTGGTGCCATGAATCCTAACAACACCTGAATCTCCTCCAGGTTTTTGGATTGTATCTCCCATTACAGTGTGATCATACTGTTCCCATATCCATTTTTTGCTGCATACATTTGGATTTGATAACATTTTTTTCAAAACATCTATTATTTTTATATTTTTTAGATCTTTCTTTTGGATTTTATTTTTCTTTGGTAATTTTGATTTTTTCCATTTTCGATCATACATTGGAGAATTTTCTACAAGTGTATTAACAGGTATTTTTGCAACTTGTTCATTATTAAAAAAGAGCTCGATATTTTTTGTATCTGTGGTTTTACCAATCACAGCAAAGTCTAAATTCCATTTATCAAAAATTTTTTTGGCTAAATTTTCTTTTCCATTCTCCAATACGATTAACATTCTTTCCTGGCTTTCAGACAACATTATTTCATAGGGCGTCATCTTTGTCTCTCTACATGGGACTTTGTCTAAATTAATCTCTATTCCTAATTTTCCTTTAGATGCCATTTCAATACTAGATGATGTTAATCCTGCTGCGCCCATATCTTGTATCGCTATAATAGAGTCTCCTGCCATAAGCTCTAAACATGCTTCTAGTAAAAGTTTTTCTGTAAAAGGATCACCTACTTGAACTGTTGGTTTTTTCTCTTCAATTTTCTCGTCAAAACTTGCTGAAGCCATACTTGCACCATGAATTCCATCTCGCCCAGTTTTAGATCCAACATAGATTACAGGTTTATTTAATCCTGCAGCTTTAGAATAAAAAATTTTGTTTTTTTTGACTAATCCCAAGGTCATTGCATTAACCAAAATGTTACCATTGTAAGATTTATCAAAACTTGTTTGTCCCCCTATGGTTGGAACTCCCATACAGTTACCATATCCTCCTATCCCATGAACAACACCCCTTAATAAATTTTTAGTTTTTTTATGTTGTGAGGATCCAAAATGAATTGAGTTTAAATTTGCTATAGGACGTGCACCCATAGTAAACACGTCTCGCATAATCCCACCAACACCAGTAGCTGCTCCTTGGTATGGTTCAATAAAAGAGGGGTGATTATGACTTTCAATTTTAAAAACAATTGCATCCCCATCTTCAATATCAATCACTCCAGCATTTTCTCCTGGACCTTGAATAACTTTTTTTCCTTTAGTAGGTAATTTTTTTAAATGAAGTCTTGATGATTTATAAGAACAATGTTCGTTCCACATTGCTGAAAATATACCTAACTCAGTTATATTAGGTGTCCTTGCAAGTAAATCACAGATTTTTTTATATTCCTCTGCTTTGAGACCGTGTTCAATTGCTATTTTTTCGTTTACCCGCATTATTTAATACTGTTGATAAGATTTTTAAAAAATAAGGAACCATCTTCACCTGACAAACAATTATCGATCATTCTTTCTGGATGAGGCATCATTCCTAAAACATTTTTTTCTTTGTTAAAAATTCCGGCTATATTTTTTATAGATCCGTTGGGATTGAATTTCTCCTCTATTTTGCCAAGATTATTACAATAGTAGATAGCAATTTGATTGTTGTCTTCAATTTCCTTTAATTGCTCTGGAGTACAAAAGTAATTACCTTCATTATGGGCGATATGGAATTCAAAAATATCTTTATCTAGATTTTTGAAATAATGATTATTTTTATTATCCAGCTTTACAAAAACATTTTTACAAATAAACGCTAAATATTTATTCCTTAGAAGAACACCAGGAACCAAACCACTTTCAACTAGTATTTGAAAACCATTGCAAATACCCATTACCATACCACCAGATTTAGCAAAATTAATAACCGATTGCATAATCTTAGATTTTGAGGCGACGCTTCCACATCTCAAATAATCACCATAAGAAAAACCACCAGGCAAAACAACTAAATCACTTTTAGGCAATTCAATATCATTGTGCCAAACCATCTTATTTTTAAATCCAAATTTTTTTAAAGCGACATCCATGTCTCTATCACAATTTGAACCAGGAAAGGTTATTACTGATGATTTCATCAATTATTGTATCTCAATAATTTTATAATTTTCAATTACAAGATTAGCTAAAAGTTTTTTACACATATCTTCTACAATTTCTTTAGCTTTCTTTGGGTCGTTTTCTTTTACATCAATTTCAAAATATTTTCCCTGCCTTACTTCATTAATGTTTTTAAAATTCATATCCTCTAATGTTTGGTGAATTACTTTCCCTTGAGGATCTAAAACATCTTTTTTCAGAGTGATAATTGCAGATATTTTCATCTATTTTTTTTTTTAACTGATGATAATTTTGTTACATTTACTGCTGATATATTAGATTGTTCATGAAGTATCCCAAGCCTTTTGGCCACCTCAGTATATGCAGGGATTAATCCTCCGAGATCTTTTCTAAATCTATCTTTATCAAGTTTTTTGTCGGTTTTTGAATCCCATAACCTGCAAGTATCAGGACTAATTTCATCTGCTAAAATAATTTCATTTTTTCCATTAGTTTTTACTCTGCCAAATTCTAATTTGAAATCAATTAGATTAATACCAACTCCTCTAAACATACCAATCATAAAATCGTTTATTCTAAGGATCATCTTCTTAACTTTATCTATTTCTTTTTTTGTTGCCCATTCAAAAGCATAGATATGATCCTCAGCTATTAATGGATCGCCCAACTTGTCATCTTTTAGACAATACTCAATTAAGGGTTCTTTAAGAACAGTACCATCCTCGATACCAAGTCTTTTTGTTAAAGATCCAGAAGCTACATTTCTAACAATAAATTCAATAGGTATAATCTCTACTAACTTAATAACTTGTTCTCTCATATTTAATCTTTTGACTAAATGATTTTTAATACCTATTTGAGAAAGATTTGAAAGAATGTGTTCTGAAATTCTATTGTTTAAAACTCCTTTTCCTTCGATGGTAGATTTTTTTTGATTATTAAATGCGGTAGCATCATCTTTGAAATATTGAATAACTAAATCTTTATCTTGGGTGGTGTAAATTATCTTAGCTTTACCCTCATATAATTTTTTACCTTTTTTCATTTTTTAAAAACTCTTCTAAAAATTAAATTCACATGCTTGAAGTGCTTCGAGTAGCTAAAAATAGATTTCAATTTTTTATTTGAGATCTTGCTCATTATAAACTTGTCTGACTGAACAACATTAAACAAATTCAGGTTTTCAGCAAAACACTTTTTTGCATAGCCCTGCACCATTTTGTAGGATTTCTCTCTAGTTAACCCTGATTTAGTAAGCTCTAGCATTAATTCTTGTGAAAAAATAAGACCTTTAGTTATATTTAAATTTTCTAACATTTTCTTTGGATAAACAATCATGTTATCTAAGATGTTTGTTAATCTCACCAAAGCAAAATCTATTGTGATGTTGGCGTCTGGTCCAATGTTTCTTTCAACGCTTGAGTGAGAAATGTCTCTTTCATGCCATAAAGCTATATTTTCAAGAGCAGGGACCACTGTGCTTCTAACCATTCTAGCAAGCCCAGTTAAATTTTCACTTAAAATTGGATTTTTTTTATGGGGCATTGCTGAGGATCCCTTTTGATTTTTTGAGAAGTATTCTTGTAATTCATAAACTTCAGTTCTTTGCAAATGTCTTATTTCAATAGCAACTCTCTCTATTGATCCTGCTATGATTCCTAAAACTGAAAAATAGAAAGCGTGTCTATCTCTTGGAATAACTTGAGTTGAAATAGGCTCAACTTTTAAATTTAATTTTTTTGCAACATGTTTTTCAACATTAGGATTAATGTTTGCAAAGGTCCCAACTGCTCCTGATATAGAGCAAGTTGACACTTCATCAATTGCATCTTCTAATCTTTTTCTATTTCTTTTAAACTCTTCGTAGAAAGAAGCTAATTTCAAACCAAAAGTAATTGGCTCTGCATGAATGCCGTGGCTTCTGCCCATACACGGTGTAAATTTATATTTTCTCGCTTGTTTTTTTATTACCTTTAAAATTTGATCTAAATCTTTAAGAATAATTTTTCCTGATTGAACTAATTGAATATTAAAACTGGTATCTAATACATCTGAAGAGGTCATTCCTTGATGAAGATATCTTGCTTTTATACCAGCCTTTTCAGTAACAGAAGTTAGAAAAGCAATAACATCATGTTTAACTTGGTTTTCTATTTGATGAATTCTTTTAATATTTATTCTGGCTTTTTTTCTAACTACCACAGATACACCTCTTGGTATTTGACCAAGTTTTTCCATAGCTTGTGCTGCAGCGATTTCCACATCTAGCCAAATTTTATATTTATTTTCCTCTGACCAAATATCAGTAAGTTCTTTTCTCGAGTATCTTTTTATCATTAATTATAAGTATGGAGGCTTTAAATAACCTTTAGCAGATTCTGTAAAGATTTCATAACCCTTTTCTGTAATTCCTACCGTATGTTCAAATTGTGCTGATAAAGATTTATCTTTAGTAACAGCGGTCCATCCATCATTTAGTATTTTTGTATCAAATTTTCCCTCATTAATCATTGGTTCAATTGTAAAAGTCATCCCAGGTTTCAACTCCATACCAGTATTCTGTTTACCATAATGTAAAACATTTGGCGGTTCATGAAAAACTGTTCCTATGCCATGTCCACAAAAATCTCTTACGACTGAAAAACCTTTTTCCTCAACATGTGTTTGAATTTCGTATCCTATATCTCCCATTTTAATTCCAGGTTTTAAAATTTTGATTGCCTTCATCATCGCATCGTAAGTTGTGTCAATAAGATTATTAAGCTTAACTGCAGTATCACCTATGCAAAACATTCTACTAGTGTCACCGTAATGCTCATCAACTATTGCTGTAATATCAACATTGACAGCATCTCCCTCTTCTAAAATTCTGTCTTCAGAGGGAACACCATGACAAACAACATGATTAAGAGAAGTGCATAACGATTTAGTAAATCCTCGATAGTATAAAGGAGCAGAATAACCGCCGTTATCCAGGATAAATTCATATCCTAATTTATCAATGTGAGCAGTAGAAATTCCCTCTTTAATATTTCCTGTCAGCATATCCAATGTTTCAGCAGCAAGCTTTCCAGCTATTCTCATTTTCTCAAATTTTTCAAAGTAATCAGGCATTTAAAATTTTTAGTTTTTTTTCAATTAAAATTTCTTTTGGGCTTATCTTACACCTATAAGCCAAAAAATTAACACCAGCCTTTTTAGCTGCTATATAATTTTTATGATATTCTTCGTCTATATCTTTAGCTATTTTAAAATATTCCATATTTTGAATTTGAACTAAAAATATTAAGTATGTTTTATACCCTTTCTTTATGGCATCAATAAGGGTGACTAGGTGTTTTGAGCCTCTTGTTGTAATAGCATCAGGAAATTCTGCAGTTTCTTTATCCCTAAAAAGAGTGACATTCTTAACTTCAATGAAGCTTTTTTGTTTATTTTTCTCAACTAAAAAATCAAATCTTGTTTCTTTGTTAAAAAAAACTTCTGGTTTAATTAAATCGTTATTTTTTAATTCTTTTATTAAATTATTGGATAATCCATGGTTGACAATCTTATTAGCCATATGGGTGTTAACTCCAACTAGGTTTTTTTGTGCTTTAATTATTTCTAAACCATATTTAAGCTTTCTTTTCGGATCATCGTTTTTAAGTAAATAAACTTCATTACCCTGATCTAGGAGACCTTTCATTGAGCCAGTATTGGGACAATGAGCAGTAACAACTTCCTTACTCAATTGGACATCAACAAAAAAACGCTTATATCTTTTGATTAGTTTGCCTTTTATTAAAGACTTGGTAAATTCCATTTTCAAATTATACATATAAAATGACAAAAAACACAAAAGTAAATGCTGCCATATTAATTATTGGAAACGAAATTCTTTCTGGTCGAACACAAGACACTAATACTAGTACTTTAGCAACTTGGTTAAATTCAATTGGCGTAAAAGTTAATGAGGTAAGAGTTATACCTGATGTTGAAAAAACTATAGTCGATACTCTTAATGTCCTAAGAAAAGAAAACAATTATGTTTTTACAACTGGCGGTATAGGTCCTACACACGATGATATTACTGCAGAGTCTGTGGCAAAAACTTTTGGTTTAAAATATGAGATACATAAGGAGGCATTTAAAATTCTAGAATCTTACTACCAATCTGGTGAATTTAATCAGGGTAGACAAAGAATGGCATGGATGCCTGAAAATGCTGCACTGATTTTAAATCCAACAAGTGGTGCTCCAGGATTTAGTGTTGAGAATGTATTTTGTTTACCAGGTGTACCGTCAATAATGAAATCTATGCTAGGGGGCTTAACAAATAAAATTGTTGGAGGTGAACCTATATTAAGTCATACATTAAATTTTAAAACAGTAGAAAGTGAAATTGCAAAATCACTAAAACAAGTTCAAAATCAAAATCAAGATGTTGAAATTGGTAGCTACCCTTTTTTTCACGCTGGAAAGTTAGGAGTGTCAATTGTTCTTAGATCAGAAGATCAATCCAAAATAGATAATTGCAGTTCTCAAATTTTGGAATTTATTAAAGAAAAAAAAATAGAAATCGTAGACCGCTAGATGCTTTACTTTGCTTACGGCAGTAATCTTCATCATTTTCAAATGAAAAGAAGATGCAAAGATAGTATTTTTCTAAAAAAGATAAATTTAAAGAATTTTCGACTAACTTTCAGGAGTAAATATCGAGCAGCAGATATAGAGCAAAGTAAAAACTCAATTGTACCAGGCGGACTATTCGAAATTTCTAAGAGCGATGAAAAGAAATTAGATGTTTATGAAGATTTTCCGATACTTTATAAAAAGTTTTATTTTGATTACTATGGGAAAAAAGTAATGACATACACAATGGTCAAAAAGACACCTTTCAGATTCCCCACAGAAAGATATTTAAACGTTGTCAAAAGAGGTTATTCAGATTGTAAACTTGATCAAAAATTCTTGAAAAAAGCACTATCTAATTAGATAGCCAAACAGTTTGAAATGGTTGAAGCTCTAATTTTTTATTAGGTAAAATATTAATTTTTTGATTTATTAGATTTTTCCAATTTTTAAATTTGTTATTAAGTAATAGATTTTGAGCTTTTGAAGACAAATTAGTTATGCACATTATTGTTTGTTTTTTATCAATACTTGTTCTTTGAAAACAAAATATTTTTGAACCCATATTGAGGGTTGTTCTTGAAGCATTGGGGTGAAAAGCTTTCTGTTTTATTTTAATACTTAAAAGATTAGTTAAATTTTTATAGAAAATACTTTGTTTAGATTTCGAGTTTTTAAGGTGATTTAGAATACCTTTTTGGTTCCATCGGTATCGATTTATGTCTCTATTATTTCCAGTTATTATATATTTAGCCTCATCATTCGATGTACCAAATAATGAATTAAAATATATTGCTGGAACACCCTCAAAGGAAATCATTATCGCATGAGCTGAAATATATCTTTCAAAATAAAATTTACCCTCTTTGTCAGCATCTGATTTACTTAAAGCATTAAAAACAGTTATATTTGCCTCATAAACTTTTTTAGATTTATTTTTAATTTTTCTATAAGAAAATTTTGAACCATTTTTTTTTAATCTATTTAATAAATTTTTTATTATTTTTTTATTAAGAATTCCTTCAGCTGGTCTCATTCCTATACCATCATGAGAAGCAATAAAGTTAAGATAATTATTACCTGGTTTTGTTGATGGTAATTTTTTACTCCATCTGGTTAAATAAGAGCTATCTTCAAATAAAAAGGCATGAATTAGTAAAGGAGATAACGAGAAATTATAAATCCAATTAGCCTCATCTTTTTTCCCAAAATAACTTAAATTTTCTTTCTCTGGTAAATTAGTTTCTGTAACCAAGATGGTTTTCACATTTAAAAAAGTACTAATTAGTCTTAAGAGTTTTATAATTTCGTGGGTTTGTTTTAAATTTATACATTTAGTTCCGCTCTCTTTCCAAAGATAGGCAATTGCATCCAACCTAAAAATTGTTACACCGTGATTAACAAGATTAATCATTATCTTAATAAATCGTAATAAAACTGCAGGATTTTTAAAATTTAAATCTAGCTGATCAGGACTAAAAGTTCTCCACAGGTATTCTGTTTTTTTAAAAATATTGATTTTTTTAAGTAATTCATGATCCCTAGGTCTTACAACTTTAGAAGTATTAAATTTAGAGTTAACAGTTAAAAAATAGTTTTTACCTGGTTTTTTTTCTCTTAAAAAGTTTCTAAACCATAAGCCTCTAGCAGACGAATGATTAATTACTATATCAGCCATCACATCATTTTTTTTGGCAAAACTTGAAATATCAGACCACTTCCCAATTCGGTTATCAATTTTATAATGATCTTTTACTGCAAAACCACTGTCACTACTTGATGGATAAAATGGTAGAAAATGAACAGTATTAAAATAGTTTTTGAGTTTTTTTTGATAAAAATTTTGAAAACCTTTTATTTGGTATTTCTGTTTACTGTTAAAAACACTATCTCCGTAACAAATTACAATCGATGTTTTTTCAGAAATTAACTTATTTTTTTTTTTATTTTTTTTGTTAAATTTATTAATTATTTGAACTATTTCGCTTGAGTAGCTATCAATTTCTACTTTAGACTTTAAGAAGCGATATACATTTCTTAGCTTTGTTTCTATTTTCTTCTGACCCGATGGAGATAACATTAGCTATATTTTTTGTTATCTTCATTGACCACTTCTTCTAATCTTTTTAAAAAATTGGGAATAGCACTTTTCACTCTACTCCAAGTTGGAATAAAGGGTGTATCCATTGGGTTTAGTATAAAAGACTCTCCAGCTTTCATTATATTTTCCGCAAATAACTCAACTGCTTTTTCTTCTGTGTGTGAGTCAAATTGAAGTCCATTCATATCAGCATCAGTTCTGTAGATATCTATCAAGTCAAGTGCAGATCTATAATAAGTAGCTTTAAGCGATCTAAATTTTTCTCTACTAAATGAATTGCCTTGCGTAGCTAACTTTTTTATAAATGTTTTAATAATATCTATAGACATTCTTGATAAGCCTTTGGTTTCATCATTAGATGATAAAATTTGGTGTTTGTGATCATAAGTATCAGCTAAATCAACCTGACATATATTTTGAGGAGAAAAACTTCTTTGCATTTCTGATAAAATTCCAACTTCAATTCCCCAATCTGAAGATATTCTTAATTCGGGTAAAACGTTACGTCTAAAAGAAAATTCACCTGCCAAGGGATACTTAAACGACTTCATAAATTCTATATAATCACTTCTACCAATTGTTTTTTCTAAAGCAGTCAATAAAGGAAAAACAAGTAATCTTGCAACTCGTCCATTCATTTTGTTATTTGCAACTCTTGGATAATAACCCTTACAAAATTCAAAGTTAAAAAGTGGGTTTACTACAGGATAAAAAAGTTTTGCTAACATTCTTCGATCATAAGTTTTAATATCGCAGTCATGGAGAGCAACAGACCGAGCGGTGTCTCTTGCAATAGACATCCCGAGACAATACCAAACGTTTCTTCCTTTACCTAATTCGTTAGGTGCAAGATCTTTTTTTTTTAACTCTTTATCAAGTTTTTTTAATGCAGGCCCATCATTCCATAAAATTGAAAAAGGGGACTTTAATTTTTTAAAAAATTTCCAAGCTTTTTTGGCTTGAGATTCATTAGCTCTATCAAGTCCTACTATAATGTGATCTAGATATTTAGTTTTACTTATTTCCTCTACTATGTTCGGTAAAGCTGAACCCTCTAATTCAGAATAAAGACATGGTAAAATTAATTCCATTTTTCTTTCTTTTGAAAATTTTAATAAATCTTTTTCGATTTCGTCAGTCGACCTTGTTCCAAAGTCATGTAATGTAGAAATAATTCCGTTCTGAGAAAATTCACTCATAGTAAATTTTAGACATTATAATTTAATTTAGCTAGAGCTTTTTTAATCACATCAGCCCAGCCTTCTGGAGATGGCTGATTAGAAAATATAAGATTATCAATATTAATTTGATCAAGCTTGAATTGATCATTGAAAACTAAACAGGGCACATCGCTATTTTTTATCATATCTAAATCATTATAGTTGTCACCAACTGCAATTGTTTTAATTTTTTGTTCAGTTTTTTTGATAATTTTGATAACCCTATTCATTGATTTTATCTTATTGACGTTATCACAAAGGTTAGAGACACGCCCACCTTCTTGTAATGTTAATGAATTAGAATTTAGAATTTTTAATAATTTATTTTTTTCAGTTTTTTCTCCATAAAATAAAAAAGGCAAAGTATAATTTCTATTTAAAACATCTTTAAGTTGGTCACCTTTTTGACCAAATATCTCTTCCTGTTTTTTCTTGTCCATTTTAGAAATTAGGAAACATTTATTTCTTAATTTTTCAGGTACTTTTGTATCAAAAATTTTAATTAGTTCTTCTTTTTGTCTACTAAGAATTATTTTATTAGGAAAATTTCGATTAATTAAATTTAAACCTTGAATTAGTGACCCATTTTCTGAAATAAATGGGAGCTCAATTCCTAGTTCCTCATTAAATTTTTCAATTTCCACTCCAGTTTTGCTTGAATTTGGAATTATGATAATTCCACTATCTATAAGACTTTTAATATAGTCTTTTATTGAGTCGAACTTAAAAGTATCTCGATGTAAAAGTGAACCATCTAAATCTGTAAATATTACTACCAAAAGTTTTTATCGAGTAAGAGGCAAAGTTTTTTTATCTTTTTTGTTTTTCATTTCATTTTTTTTATCACAATATCTCTTAAAAGCATAAGCTGCTGATACACCACCAATTAGTATAAATTTTAATATTTTTAATTTAATGAGCGTTTTAATCATGATTAAATATCAAACTTTTCTAATAAGAAGTGAATTACTAAATTGTAGAAAAATACAAAACAAGAAATATAGAATAGAAAAATTATTCCTTTAGAATTAAAGATGTATCCAGTTGAGGTTAAAAGCACAATAAATAGGCTTATTGATAAAGCAATCTTTGATTGTGATTTTTTTTTTAAGTGAGATTTAAAAATATCTTTTTTCATTGATCATAATAATAATTAATAAAGATATTTATTCATCATAAATTTTGTCCTACTTAGACATTCCATCTGTTCATTAATGTTTATAAAATATTCAAATAAATAGCAATTTTACTTATTCCACTTATTCAATTATAAATATTAGCATAAAAAATTAACATGACTAGATTTTTAGGATTTGTATTTATATTACTCACTATTTTTATTTCTAGGGCTATTTCAATTGAGGTATCTTCTCTTGAGGCAGAAAAAAGATTAGAGTTTAGTGAATTATTTCCTAAGAGAATTTGTGACAATATATATGATAAAAGCACCTTTGGTGTAGAAAAAAAACTTAAAGAAGATGTAATTTTAAAAAATTATTTTAATTTAAAAAGAATAGATTTAAATGAGCAAAATTCTAATTTATCACTTTTCCTAGATCAAAGATCTTTCTACTACACTGAACCAAAATTAAATCTTATAATTTTTAACAGTTTATCAGATGACTTCTCTGAAGAAATGTCCTCAATTAATAAAAAAGTAATTGAAGCTAAAACACAGAAAATCGTAGTATGTGAGTACGACTTAAATAAATCAATCTCAGAAGGAAAATTTTTTGACTTTCAAATGACTTTTCAAGACTCCACAAAGGTAGAGTCTAATGCGAAACCTAAAATATTAATTTTTTATGATGGGACAATTGAATATATTTATTATGATGAAGTTGCTTCATATAATATATCAGACTTTGACTACAAGAGGTATCCTTTTGATGAACAATCATTTAAATTCGTAATTTATTCAAAAATATTTGAAAAAGTTTCTTTTAGAGCCTCAGATAAATTTAAAGTTTTAAATGATGAAATGAGGGTAGTAAATTTTACTAATATTTCATCTCCTGGTTGGACTATTAATCAATTTATTTCATATCCATATATGGAAACTTTAGTTGATGCATATTCAGATTATGCAAAACATTCTATTACCACTGAATTTTTAATAGAGAGAAATTCTGTTAGTTTTGTTTTTAAATTTATTATGCCAATAGTTATGATAATAATGGTTACTTATTTTACAATATTTTTACCTTTCGAATTTTACAGAACTTCAGTTTGTATTACTTTAGTTTTATCCCTTGTTGCATTCAATCTTGTTGCTGCTTCATCAAAAATTCCAGATATGTCTTACTTGAATGTATTTGATTGGTTTATTTTCACAGCTTATATAAATGCAATTTCGGTTCTACTGGTAACTTTTACAGAGTCCATTTATATTGGCCACGTTATGGGGTATGGCCAAAAAGATATTCTAAAAGTACCAAAGGAAGAAAAAACTGGGCTATTAAAATTTAGAAGAATATCATTGATCATCTTATTATTAATATTAATTTTTTCAGGCATAATAGGATATTTCAATATTTATAAATAGCTTATTTATCTTTTAATATGGTACCTCTATTGATCATAGTCATACAGCAGTCATACACCAAATTAATTTGCTTTCGTTTAACAAGTTGAGTTATAAAAGAATACAGATATAACAATGCAAAATCTAGGAGCCCTCGTGGTGAAATTGGTAGACACAAAGGACTTAAAAGCCGAGGGATAGAAGTTAAAGTCAGTCCATAGTAGTCCAAGGTACTCTAAAACATCCTATAAAATCACATAACTTTAAATTAGATTTCAATTAAGATTAGAAAATAAGATTTAATTAATTTGTGAAAACCAGCACAATACCAGCACATAGAGAGAGATAGATAAAATGATTACATATGGTAGAATTAATAAAATGAAAAAACTTTTAGGGATCGTGGTTTTAAGTTTGTTGCTAACCATTATTTTTCGTTCAACAGTTAATTTATGATTAATAATTGAGTAATTCATGAAAATTGAAATTAATGAATGGATATTATATTTGCCATTTTTTGTAAGTTTTTTTTGGATTTTTATATATAAATTTGAATGGAGAAATTTTGGTTTAGGCAAATTAAACAAAAAACAAAAAGCCATTGTGAAAAAAGAAACCAAAAAATGGAAGCTTTTTTATACATGGGAAGATTATGGACTTAAAAGACCAAAAAATGAAAAATGGACTAAAATAGATTATGTCATGTGGGGCATCTTTCTTTTGTATTCCGCTTATTACTTATCTATCGAAACTTGGTAAAAGATGAAAAAACTTTTAGGGATCGTGGTTCTGGGTTTGTTGAAATCTTATCCTATAGATTATAGGAGAACCAGCACAAGACCAGCACATAGAGAGATAAAATAAAAAAATTTTACTTATTAATCTTGTTCAATTATAAATATTAGCATAAATACTCATGAAAATAACTCATGCCCTCGTGGTGAAATTGGTAGACACAAAGGACTTAAAATCCTTGCCGCTTGCGGAGTGCCAGTTCGAGTCTGGCCGAGGGCACCACTAGCATGAAAAAAATAAAGATAATTTCTGATAAAAATATTAATTCATTAAAAATCAAGAAATCAATTAATAAAATAATTAAAAAAAGCAATTTAAAAAAATTTAGTATTTCAATTGTAGTTGGAGGAGATGGTTTTATGCTACAAACTTTAAAAAAAAATAAAAATTCTAAAAATTTTTTTTACGGTATAAATTCAGGCAATTACGGCTTTTTGATGAATAAATTTTCATCGAAAAATATTATTAAAAATTTATCAAAAGCTAAAATGATTTCAATTTCACCGTTAGAAATGACTGTTACTAATAATAAAAATATAAAGAAAAAACACATTGCTATTAATGAGGTTTCAATTTTAAGACAAAGTAGACAAGCAGCTTTTCTATCAATTAAAAATGGATCTAGATCAATTATCAAAAAATTAGTTTCAGATGGAGTTCTTGTATCAACGCCTGCAGGCAGTACTGCTTATAATCTTTCAGTCCATGGACCAATTTTAAATTTGAACTCAAAAAAGTTATCAATTTCTCCTATAAGTCCTTTTAGACCAAGAAGATGGAAAGGGAAAATTATTAATGATAATTCAAAAATAATTATTAAAAATCTTAATTCAAAAAAAAGACCAATAAGTGCTGTCGCTGACAATATTGAAGTTAGAAATGCAAATAATATAATTATCAAAACAAACAAAAAAATTAAATTTAATCTCCTATATGATCAAAACAATAGTCTCCAAAAGAAAATCAAAATTGAACAGTTGAGAGGAGAAACATATTGATGGTGCCCCCGCACGGATTCGAACCGCGGACCTATTGATTACAAATCGAGAGTCAAAATTCAAAAAGATAAATACTATCAACGTTAATTGAAATTTATTTCAATTCTGTACACACTATGAACACAGTGGTATATTTTTTTATGAAAGATAATCTAGGAAGACTACAAAAAGTTGATTTAAGAGAGATTTGGGAAAAAGAGGATACTCATTTCACACCTTGGTTAGCAAGAGAAGAAAATATTGAACTACTTGGTTCAGCAATAGATATGGATTTAGTTGTAGAGGCAGAGGAGAAAGATGTTGGTCCTTTTAGAGCTGATATACTTTGCAAAGATATAGCTTCAAACAATTGGGTATTAGTAGAAAATCAACTGGAGAAAACTGATCATAAACATCTAGGTCAACTATTAACTTATGCAACTGGTTTAGATGCTGTCACAATTATTTGGGTAGCTTCAGATTTCACTGAAGAACATAGAGCAACACTTGATTGGCTGAATAAGATAACAGATACACAATATAATTTCTTTGGAATAAAAGTTGAACTTTTCAAAATAGGGGACTCTAAAGTTGCACCAGTGTTTAACGTTGTCAGCAAACCTAATAACTGGTCCAGAAGTATTTCTTCTGCAGCCTCTAAGATAGCTAACGAGGATATTGGTGAGACTAAAGTATTTCAGTTAAAATTTTGGACAGCTTTATGCGAGGCTATTAAGGCTAAAAATGATAGTCCTTTAAAAATTCAGAAACCATCTCCAAAACATTGGCACACTTTTTCAATTGGAAAGTCCGGAGTTAATCTTTCTATGACGTTTAATACAAAGGAAGATATTTTGGGTATAGAAATTTATATAGTTAAAGATCAAAGTATATTTGAGAGTTTAGAACAAGATAAAGAAAGCATTGAGACTGAAATAGGTCACAAATTAAGTTGGCAACCACTTCCAGGTAGATCAGCTTCAAGAATTAAATTAGATAGAAATAGTTCAGTTTTAGATAACGAAAATGAGTGGAATGAATACATTGATTGGTCCATTGAAAAACTTGAAAAATTTTATCACGTTTTTAGAAGCAAAATTAAGAACCTAGATTAATGAAAAAACTTTTAGGGATCGTGGTTCTGGGTTTGTTGTTAAGCACTAACGCTTATGCTGCTAAAATTTATAAATTAAAAGTTAGAGAACAAAATCAATATGGAACTATTATAACAACTAGAGGACCTATGGCTGTTGATAAGGCTTCAAAGTGGCACAGAACATTTAAAGAAGCAGAAAATATTTCAATAGAACATTGCAATAAAGAAAATAAAAATACTTATGCTTTTTGGGGACAAAGATCTGGAATTTTTGCTAGAAATTCTTCTGGAAATTTATTGAGCTGGAGAAGTTATAGCTCAAACGAAGAAAATTTTGCTTATGGTTTTATTCAAGATTATCAGCAATCTAATCCATTAACGGCTGGTTATAAATTTAGATATTTTTGTGCGAATGAAATAAAAGAGGCTATAGATTTGTATAATGGGTACTTTAATTTTTTTGATTATGAGTTTAGCTCAGACAATACTGGTTCAGAATTATTTATCTCTGTCATAAATAAAGAACCCTATAAATTTATAAATACAGGTGCTGAAAATTATGTTGAAGAATTGAATAAAAATAAATCAAAAAAAATAACAAAATATACTTCTATGGAATATTTTAAACAAATATGTAGTGATTTTGGTTTCACTGTTGGTACTGATCAACATGCAAAATGCGTTAAAGATTATTATGATCAAGACAAGATTGGAAAATCTCAATCAAAAATTGATTGGGGAAAGGTTGCAGAACAATTTGACACGAGTCCTAAAAATAAAAATAATAAAAGAAAATGTGTCAAATCTGGCGACACTTTTATTTGTGAAGATGTTTATGAATACTAAATTTAAACGACCACTTGACTGAAACACACTCTTAACACACTCCTAACACAGTGAATGTGTTTTAACGGATAAGATTAAACTTTTGCAAAAAAAATTAGTGTTGATTTTATTGAATGATGGTGCCCCCGCACGGATTCGAACCGCGGACCTATTGATTACAAATCAATTGCTCTACCAGCTGAGCTACAAGGGCATTAGCATTTTCATATAGCAAAAAATAAATGAATTTCAAATTAAATGATTTAATATTAATTGCTAATGGAAAATACAAATAAAATTTTTAAAAAAGACTATATAATAATACTTTTCTTGTCTTTTTTTATTGTATTTTTTAAATGGTTTTATTCTTTCTCATTTTACCATGAAGATATTGCATTAAGAATAATAAATGATACTGGAGATAATGCTTATTATCCATTAATTAAATCATTTTCAGAATTTATTTTTAACCCAAGTTTTTCGGTTCATTACGATGATCTTAAAATAGTTTCATTTCCAATTTTAAGTTTAATTATTAATGCTTTATTTTATAAAGTTTTTGGTGACTATTCTTTTATAATTTTAGAATTTATTTGTGTTTATTTATTTGTTTTAATTTTCCTCTATATTTTAATAGAAATTCAGATCGATAAAATAAAAGCAATTTTTTTTAGTTTATTACTTTTATCAATAAATAAATTTTTCGTATTATTTAGTAGCTTTGATTTAACTTTTATAGAAATTTTACGATTAAACTTTGAGTCTTTTTATTCTCTCAGATTTCCAAGGCCCATTATAACAAACTTATTTTTGTATGCATTTATTTATTTTTTAATAAAATTCTACAAATCACAAAATAATTCTTTCAATTATATTATTATTTTATCTTTATTAATGGGT
>CABXRL010000013.1 GCA_902514605.1 uncultured Pelagibacteraceae bacterium | reverse complement strand
AAAATTGTAAGAGATGTTATACCCCAAGCTAAAATCATTGAGGGCTCTTTTAATAAAACACCAGCATCACCAAAAGTAAGAAAGTTTGCAAGAGAACTCGGTGTGGAAATAGACAAAGTTTTAGGTAGCGAAAGAAAAGGCAGAGTTACAGAAAAAGATATAAAGTTTTTCGTACTTTCAAAATCTAATAAAATTGAAAATAATAAAGGTATAAACACAGAAAAAATAAGCCAAGAATACCACCACTCCGAATTTGGTGAAGTAGAGATAAAAGATTTCCCAAGAGTAAAAAAGTTATCCGCAAAATATTTAATGAATTCTTGGACAAATATTCCACATGTAACTAATCATGATGAAGCAGATATTACCGAATTAGAAGAATTTAGAAATTCATTAAAAGACATTTATACCGGAGAAAAAAAGAAAATTACCCCATTAGCATTTATTATAAAAGCATTAACAGCTTCTCTAAAAAAATTTCCAAATTTTAATTCGTCTATAGATGAAATTGACAAAGGAAAAATAACATTAAAAAAATATTACCATATTGGTATCGCGGTTGATACTAAACACGGGTTAATGGTTCCAAAACTTCGTAATGTCAATAATAAGAATATATCCTTAATTAGCTCTGAATTAAAAAAAATAAGTGATCAATGTAGAAATCTAAAAATCGATAAAAAAGAGTTGTTTGGTGGTTCGATGACTATAACAAGTCTTGGCGGAATCGGTGGAACTTTTTTTACTCCAATAATTAATTTCCCCGAAGTAGCAATACTGGGTGTTGGAAAGTCTCAAAAGAAACAGATAAGTATTAATGGCAAATTTTTTACGCGTACAATATTACCTTTATCATTATCTTATGATCATAGAATTATTGACGGTGCTGAGGCCGCAAGATTCAATAATGAACTAAAGGAAAATCTCGGTAAGAACTTTGCCTATAAATTGGCTGTTTGAATAATTTATGACGAAAACTGTTTCTTTATTAAGTGCTCTTTTGTGCACCTTTATTTGGGGAACAACTTTTATTGCACAAGACACAGGCATGGATAACATAGGGCCGTTTACCTTTAACGCAGTTAGGTTTTTTGTTGGTTTTTTAGCAATAGTTCCTTTTGCTTTTTTGTTTGAATTTAAAAAACTAAAATCTGAATTTAGATTAGATGTTAAATCATTCTTAATACTTTCATTTTTAATTGGATTATCACTTTTTTTAGGTTCTGCATTACAGCAGGTAGCTTTACTTTACACAGATGTAGCAAATGCTGCTTTTTTCACAATTTTTTATGTGCCAATGGTGCCGATAATAATCTTTTTGTTTAAAAAAAAAACGTTTCATTGGAGTGTTTGGCCATCTGTAGTGTTATGTTTGATTGGAGGATACCTTCTAACAAATTTTTATGACGCCACAGTTAGGATTGGAGACAGTTTAGTTCTTTTAGGTGCTTTTTTTTGGAGTACGCATATTATTTTTACAGGCATGATTATTGTAAAATATAATTTACCTTTAACCATTGGTGCTGTTCAAACATTAATCGTAGCTTTATTTTCCTATATAGTTGGGTTTATTTATGAAGAATTTATATTTGAGAATATTTTAAATGAAATAGACTCAATTTTATATGCTGGAATTTTATCTGGAGGTGTTGCTTTTGTATTACAGATTTATGCTCAAAAAAGTATTACACCTGCACCGGCTGCAATAATTTTTTCACTGGAAGGTGTATTTGCTACTATAGCAGCATGGTTTTTATTAAATCAAATATTAGGTATTAATAATTTATTGGGATGTTTTTTTATACTTTCAGGTGTTTTGCTTTCTCAACTAGTTCCTTTGATAAAAAAAACTACTTAAAGATAAATAACTCCAAACAAGATAAGTGAAATTAAAATTCTATAAATAACAAACAAATTTAATGAAAACTTACTAATATATTTTAAAAAAAACTTTACTGTTATAAAAGAAAATAAAAAAGATAAAGTTATTGCAAAAATAATTAAATAGTTGAATTCTATTGAATAATTAATAACATCTTTGAGTCCAAGAAAGCTAGCTCCTGCTAAAGCAGGAATTGATAATAAAAATGAAATTTTACCAGCATCAACTCGATTAAATTTTAAAAATCTTGCTGCAGTTAAAGTTATACCTGCTCGGCTAACACCAGGTATAAGCGCTAAGATTTGAAATAAACCTATAAATATTATTGATTTTAAGTTTAAATTTGTAGATATTTTTTTTTCTATTTTGGCTTGATCAGAAAAGAATAAAATTATTCCAAAAAATAAAGACGTAAAAGCAATTATTTTCATATTTCTTAAAAGGTAAATTAGCTCAGAAGTATGCAATATATATCCAAAAATTATAAGCGGTAGGGAACCAATCAGAATAAGTTTTAAATATGTTTCATTTTTATCTAAACTAAACAAATCTTCTCTGAAATAAAATATGATTGCGAATAAAGATCCTAAATGTAAACTAATATCAATCAACAAGGAGTTTGTTCTTAAATCAAAAAAATTAGAAATTAGAATTAAATGTGCAGAAGAACTAATGGGTAAAAACTCTGATATTCCCTGAACTGCTGAAAGAATGAATATTTCTATAAATTCGCTGAACATATAAGTGTGGTAACTTAAAAAATATTGATTTTAAACAATTCGATTTATTCATATTAGGTATGCAATTATTAAAAACTGTATATTTCAATGGTATAATTGTTTAAATTAGGTAATAAATACTGACCTAAATATTTCTTTTACATATAAAAACAATGTATATTTTGCTTTAGATTTTAAATTATTATGTCAGATAAAATGCTAAAATTTGTAAAAATAGGTCAGCAAAACCCACCTAAAAGAGATGTTGATAAAAGAAAATCAGACTTCAACGAGGTTTATGGAGATTTTATCAACCAAAAAGCACAAGATCAATCTAGTAGATGCTCTCAATGCGGAGTGCCTTTTTGCCAAGTTCATTGTCCATTGAGTAATAATATTCCTGATTGGCTAAAACTAACAGCAGAAGGAAGACTTAAAGAGGCTTATGAGTTATCGCAAAGTACCAATAACATGCCAGAAGTGTGTGGAAGAATTTGTCCACAAGATAGATTGTGTGAAGGAAATTGCGTAATAGAACAATCGGGTCATGGAACTGTAACGATAGGTTCAGTTGAAAAATATATAACTGATAATGCTTGGGAAAAAGGCTGGGTAAAACCAATCGAGGTAAAATATGAAAAAAAACAGAGCGTTGGCATAATTGGTGCAGGACCTGCTGGATTAGCTGCAGCTGAACAATTAAGACAAAACGGCTACAGAATTACTGTGTATGATCGATATGATCGTGCTGGAGGATTGCTAATTTATGGAATTCCAAATTTTAAATTAGAAAAGCATGTGGTTGAAAGACGGACAAAACTTTTAAAAGATGGTGGAATAGAATTTATTCAAAATTTTGAAGTGGGCAAAGATGCAACTTTAGAACAATTAAGAAAAAAGCATGAGGCAATTCTTATTGCTACGGGTGTTTACAAACCTAGAGAAATAGAATTACCAGGAAATGATTTAGAAAATATTTTTCCAGCAATGGAGTTTTTAATAGCATCAAATAAGAAAGGTTTAGGAGATAAAGTAGAATTATTTGATAAAGGTATATTAAATGCCGAGGGAAAAGATGTTGTAGTAATCGGTGGAGGTGATACCGCTATGGACTGTGTTAGAACATCGGTAAGACAAAATGCAAAGTCAGTAAAATGTATATATAGAAGAGATAAAGAAAATATGCCTGGATCAGCAAGAGAGGTAGCAAATGCTGAGGAGGAAGGTGTTGAGTTTGTATGGTTATCTAGTCCAAAGGAATTTAAAGGAAAAAATAAAATCGAAAATTTAGTAGTCGATCAAATTAAACTAGGTGAACCAGACGATTCTGGCAGAAGGAAACCAGAAATAAAAGAAGGTTCAGCATTTGAAATTAGAGCTGATATGGTTATTAAAGCTCTTGGTTTCGATCCAGAAAACCTACCCTTACTTTTTGATGCTCAAGAATTACAGGTTACTAAATGGGGTACAATTAAAACAGATTTTGACACTATGGAAACTAATTTGAAAGGTGTTTTTGCTGCAGGTGATATTGTAAGAGGGGCCTCACTAGTTGTTTGGGCCATTAAAGATGGAAGAGATGCTGCATCTTCGATAATGACTTATTTAGAAAATGACAAATTGGAAAAAATTAAAGTAGCATAATGGAAAATTACAAAAAAAATTTAGAATTGCTATCTAAAAACCATGTTTACTCAAAAGAAATGGAGCATGATTCATGTGGGGTTGGCCTAATTTCTTCGACCGAAGGAAAAAAATCTAGAGCAGTGGTTGATTATGGGATTGAAGCCCTCAAAGCCGTTTGGCACCGAGGAGCAGTAGATGCTGATGGAAAAACGGGTGATGGTGCTGGAATTCACTTAGAAATACCAAAGGATTTTTTTATAGAAAAAATCCAAGTAACCGGTCACGATTATGATAATTCAGAGATTTGTGTAGGCATGATCTTTCTTCCAAGAAACGACTATTCCTCTCAAGAGAGCTGTAAAACGATTGTTGAAAGTGAGCTAACTAAAAATAATTTTAGCATTTATGGCTGGAGACAAGTTCCTGTAAATCCAAAAGTTTTAGGAGAAAAAGCCTTACAAACCATGCCTGAAATAATTCAGGTGTTATTTAAATCAAACGATAAGAGTTTGCTTGATAAAGAATTAGAGAGAAGGATTTATGAAATAAGAAAAAAAATAGAAAATAAAGCCTTTGAGATGTCTCTTAATGATTTTTATGTATGCTCAATTAGTTCAAAATCTATAATTTATAAGGGTATGTTCTTAGCTGAGGCAATATCTGATTTTTATTTAGATTTGAAAGACCAAAGATTTATATCGCGGTATGCAATTTTTCATCAAAGATTTTCAACCAACACAGCCCCAAGTTGGAGCTTAGCTCAACCATTTAGAGCACTAGCTCACAATGGAGAAATAAATACATACAAAGGTAACAAAAATTGGATGAAAATTCACGAACAAGAGATGAGTAGCCCACTTTTTGATGACCTTGATAATTTAAAGCCAGTAATTAGAAAAGGAGTTTCAGATTCTGCAGCCCTAGATAACGTCTTTGAATTATTAAATAAATCTGGACAACCTGCTCCTTTGGCGAAACTAATGTTAGTACCAGATGCGTGGTCAAAAAAAAATAAAACTCTTCCAAAAAATCACCAGCAATTATTTAATTTTTTAAACAGCACAATGGAACCATGGGATGGTCCAGCAGCCATAGCTGCAACAGATAATGAGTGGGTTATTGCTGCTAACGATCGTAATGGATTAAGACCTTTAAGATATGCAATAACGAAAGATAAACTTCTTTTTGCTGGATCTGAAACAGGAATGATAGAACTAAATGAGAAAAAAATTTTGTCAAAGGGAAGATTAGGACCAGGAGAAATTATAGGAGTGAGAATTGAAAAAGGAAAAGTTTTTTCTAATGATCAAATCAAAGATTATTTGGCAAAAGAATATAAACACTTCAATTCGCAAATAATTGATTTAGATGAAAAACTTCAAATAAACAGAGAAAAGTATACTTTTAAAGGTGAAGATTTAAGAAGGAGACAACATACTTTTGGAATAAGTTTAGAGGACCTTGAATTAATACTACATCCAATGGCAGAAGACGCTAAAGAAGCAACTGGCTCTATGGGAGATGATACCCCTTTAGCGGTATTATCTGATAAATATAGACCGCTTTATCATTTTTTTAGACAAAATTTTAGCCAAGTAACTAATCCTCCAATTGACTCTCTTAGAGAAAATAAAGTTATGAGTTTAAAAACTAGATTTGGAAATTTAGGAAACATTTTAGATTTTGATACTTTAACTAAAGATAATATATACGTTTTAAACAACCCAATTTTATCGAATTCTCAATTTAATAAATTTGTAAATTTTTTTGGCAACAACTCAATAAACATTGACTGTACTTTTTCGAAAGATAAAAATTTACCTCATGCTATTGAAAGAATACAAAGAGAGTCTGAAATAGCCGTAAGACAAGGTGTAAATCAACTTATTTTAACTGATAAAAATCTTTCGTTTGAAAAATTACCTATGCCGATGCTTTTGTGCGTTGGTGCAATAAATACGTATTTAATAGAAAAAAAATTAAGAGGTTACGTCTCAATAAATGTACAATCAGGTGAGGCTTTAGACACACATTCTTTTGCAACTTTAATAGGGGTTGGCGCCACGACTGTAAATCCTTATTTAGCTTTCGATAGTTTACATCAAAGACATGAGAAGAAGTTGTTTGGACAATATAGTTTTGATGACTGTGTAGCGAGATATATTAAATCAGTTAATGCTGGATTATTAAAAATAATGTCAAAAATGGGTATATCTGTTTTAAGTTCTTATAGAGGTGGATGTAATTTTGAGACAGTTGGATTAAGTAGAACTATAGTTAATGACTATTTTCCTGGAGTCGTTTCTAAAATTTCTGGAATTGGATTGACTGGTATTGAGAAAAAAATAAGACAAATTCACAAAGAGGCATTTGAAAGCACTGATACAGTTTTACCGATAGGAGGGATATATAGGTATAGAAAAAATGGTGAAACTCATCAATATCAAGGTCGATTAATTCACTTGCTGCAGAGTGCTGTTAGTTCAAATTCCTACTCAATTTACAAAAAATATGCAGAGGGAATATATGACTTACCCCCCATCAATTTAAGAGATCTAATAAATTTTAGAAAAAAAAAATTGGGTCACTCAATCGAATTATCTGAAGTTGAACCAATAGAAAAAATTTTAAAAAGATTTGGTAGTGGGAGTATGTCACACGGAGCTTTATCAAAGGAGGCGCACGAGACACTAGCTATAGGAATGAACAGAATTAAAGGAGCTTCTTGTAGTGGCGAAGGTGGAGAAGATGCAAAAAGATTTAAAATCATGAACAGTGGAGATAGCGCAAATTCAAGAGTTAAACAGATTGCATCAGCAAGATTTGGTGTAACTATAAACTATTTAAATAATTGTAATGAGATAGAGATTAAAATGGCTCAAGGCGCTAAACCAGGAGAAGGTGGTCAATTACCAGGATTTAAAGTGACAAAGGAAATAGCTAATTTAAGACATTCCACACCAGGAGTAACACTGATCTCTCCACCACCACATCATGATATATATTCGATCGAAGATTTAGCTCAATTAATTTATGATTTGAAACAAATAAATCCTAAAGCAAGAGTAGGGGTTAAATTAGTTGCTTCATCAGGTATTGGTACTATTGCTGCTGGAGTAGCAAAAGCAAAAGCAGATATTATATTAATTTCAGGCCACAATGGCGGGACCGGTGCAACCCCACAAACAAGTGTTAAGTATGTTGGAATTCCTTGGGAAATGGGTTTAACTGAAGCTAATCAGGTTCTTACATTAAACAATTTGAGACATAAGGTTACCTTAAGAACCGATGGAGGTATAAAAACTGGAAGAGATGTTGTCATCGCAGCAATGATGGGAGCTGAGGAGTATGGCGTTGCTACTACAGCATTAGTTGCTATGGGCTGTATAATGGTAAGGCAATGTCACTCTAATACTTGTCCAGTCGGAGTTTGTACTCAAGATGAAAAGTTAAGAGAAAAATTTAATGGCACTCCTGATAAAATTGTAAATTTATTTACTTTTATTGCATCTGAAGTAAGAGAAATTTTGGCTGAACTGGGCTTTAAATCCTTAAATGACGTAATAGGAAGGACAGACTTACTTATGCAAGTAAGTAAAGCTTCACCAAATTTGGATGATTTGGATTTAAATCCATTGTTTGTTCAAGCTGATCCAGGAAACAATAAAAGGTATTGTGAAGCAATGGAAATTAACAAGGTGCCCGATACTTTGGATCAGGAAATTTGGCCAAAAATTGAAAAAAGTTTGGACAATTTAGAGAAAATTGACAAAGAATTTATAATTAAAAATACTAACAGAGCTGTTGGTACAAGAATTTCTCATAATTTATATAAAAAATATGGTTACGGAAAACTCCAGGATAATTTTCTTTCTTTAAATTTTAGAGGTTCAGCAGGACAGTCATTTGGAGCTTTTTCTTCTAGAGGATTAAAACTTAATCTAAAAGGCGACGCTAATGACTATGTCGGAAAGGGATTATCTGGAGCAACAATTTCCATTAAACTTCCGGATGAAAGTAATTTAATTTCTAATGAAAATACAATCATAGGAAATACAGTTCTTTATGGGGCTACTTCGGGCAAACTATTCGCTGCTGGACAGGCTGGAGATAGATTTGCTGTAAGAAATTCTGGAGCTTTTTCTGTAATTGAGGGCTGTGACTCAAATGGTTGTGAGTATATGACCGGTGGATCTGTAGTAATTTTAGGAGATGTAGGTGATAACTTTGCAGCCGGTATGACAGGAGGGATGGCATTTGTATATGACAAATCAGGTGATTTTGAGAACAAGGTAAACCCAGAGTCGGTTGTGTGGCAAAATGTTGAAACTGAATATTGGATAAATTTTCTAAGAAACTTAATTTTAGAGCACTCAGAAGAGACTCATTCTAAAGTGTCAAAATATATAGTTGATAACTTTGATGAGGAGTTAAAAAATTTCATTCAAGTTTGTCCAAAAGAAATGTTAGATAAAATCGAAAACCCTATATCTTTAAAATCAAAAACAAAGGAAGTTAGTTAGTAATTAACTTAATTTCTTTTTTTAATATTTTCAAACCTTTGTTTGATGATAAACTATGATCACCATTTTTGACAATAACTAATTTTTTTTTTGCGTTTGTAAACATTTTTAATATTTTTCTTGAATAGGACACAGGCACAACATCATCTTTTTGTCCATGAACCATTGTGACTTTAATTTTTGAAGCTATTTTTTTTTTAAGGACTTTGTTTTTTCTACCATCTTTTAATAATTGAAGCGTAATAGGATAAGTATAATTTCCATGTTTTAAGTGAAGTATCTTTTTTTGAATTATTTCTGATTTCATTTTTTTTGAGAATTTTTTCCACATTAAATTCTCTAAAAATTCTGGGGCAGAGCCTATCCCTAAAAAACCTTTTATTTGATTTTTAAAAAATTTGAATTGGTTTAAAGAAATCCAAGCACCCATACTTGATCCAACAAAAATAATCTTATTTTTTTTTACGATCTTTTTTATTAACAAATATGTTTCTTTACTCCACTTAGAAATATTTCCTTTAGTAAATTTCCCAGTTGATTTCCCATGACCAGAATATTCTAGTGCGATAAAACCAAGTTTATTTTTTTTTGCAAAATTTAAAAAAACCTTAGGTTTTTTTCCCTCCAAGTCTGACATAAATCCATGTAAAAAAACAATATAATCATTGTTTATTTGTTTATGTTTTAAAAACCTGATTTTTTTGGTTCTACTTAATTTTAAATAATAGAATTTTGTCATTAAAGTTTATTAGTTTTGTCTATTATTATATAATCTTATCTAATGTCGTCTAATATAAAAGTTTTACAGGTAATACCAAAATTGGGATATGGGGGGGCTGAAACTGGTTGTTATGATATTGCACACTATTTACCGGAAAATGATTGTCAATCTTTTATTGTTACTAGTGGTGGTGAATTAATAAAATTTATTAATAAAGAAAAAGTAAAATTGATTAGGTTGCCTGTGCACAGTAAAAATCCTTTATTGATATTTTTAAACTCAATTTTTTTAGCTGCTATAATTTTATTTTTTAATATCTCAATCGTGCACGCAAGAAGCCGTGCACCAGCATGGTCATGTTGGTTGGCTACAAAAATAACTAACAGAAAATTTGTAACAACTTTTCATGGAACTTATAATTTTAGTGGTAAATTAAAAAAATTTTATAATTCTGTCATGGTAAGATCAGATTTAATAATTGCAGGATCAAACTTTATTTTTTCCCATATAAAAGAAAATTATTCAGAGTTTTTAAATCCTAAAAAAAAATTTCTTGTTATATTTAGAGGAATAAATGTGGATTATTTTGACTCCTCAACAAAATTAGAGATTGATGAAAAAAATCTTCTTAATGAATGGGAAATTGACAAAGAAAAAAAAATTATCTTACTTCCAGGGAGATTAACTTCGTGGAAGGGACAAGAGATGTTTATAGAGTCTCTTAATTTAGTAAAAATTGAGCTTGGTTATGAGGCTTTCCATGCTGTCATATTGGGGAATGATCAAGGTAGAGATCTATACAAAAAAAAATTAATTCGACTAACTGAACAATACCGTTTAACTAATCAAATTAAGTTTATAGATCATTGCAAAGATATGGCTTTAGCCTATAAAGTTTCAGATATCGTTATTTCTGCCTCAATTGAACCAGAAGCTTTTGGAAGAGTTGCGGTAGAAGCTCAGTCTATGGAAAAATTAATTATTGCTAGTAATATTGGGGGATCAAATGAAACTATTATTAATGAAAAAACTGGTCTTTTATTCGAGGCAGGAGATCCAAATTCTTTAAGCAAAAAAATAATTCGAGCAATAACAATGGATGATAATTCTTATAAAATAATGGGCAAAGAGGGCAGAAAAAATATCACAAAAAAATTTAATGTTGAAAAAATGTGTTTTTCTACTTATTCAGAGTATAAAAGATTAGTAAATTAAATGCTCACTATAACTTTACCAGATGGAAAAAATCTTAATTTTACAAAAGAAGTTAGTGGCCTAGAAATTGCTGATAAAATTAGCAAATCACTATCCAAGCATGCTTTAGTGATGAGTGTGGATGGAGAATTAAAAGATTTATATTTTATAATTAAGAAGGATTGTTCAGTAAAAATCTTTACATCAAAAGACCCTGAAGGGCTTGAGGTAATTAGACATGACGCAGCTCATATTATGGCTATGGCTGTTCAAGAATTATACCCAGGCACACAAGTAACAATTGGCCCAGTAATAGCGAATGGATTCTATTATGATTTTGCAAGAGAGGAACCTTTTACAAGTGATGATCTCGTCAATATAGAAAAAAGAATGTCAGAAATTATTGATAAAGATGTCAAAACAAAAAGAGAAGTTTGGGATAGAAAAAAAGCAATAAGCCATTTTAAGAAAATAGGTGAAAAGTATAAAGCCGAGATAATTGAAAGTATTCCTGAAAATGAGGAACTTTCAGTATATCATCATGGTGATACTTGGTATGATTTATGCAGGGGTCCACATTTAGTTTCTTCAGGAAAAATTGGTAAAGCTTTTAAACTTACAAAAGTTTCTGGAGCATATTGGCGTGGGGACTCAAAAAATGAAATGCTTCAAAGAATTTACGGAACAGGATGGGCATCTCAAAAAGATCTTGAGGAATATTTAAGGAGAATAGAGGAAGCTGAAAAAAGAGACCACAGGAAACTAGGTAAAGAAATGGATTTGTTTCATTTTAGAGAAGAAAGCCCGGGGTCAGTATTTTGGCATGAAAAGGGTTGGTCTTTATTCCAAAAATTAATAAATTATATGAGAGCAAAACAAGATGCAGCGGGATATAGAGAAGTAAATACTCCAGAAATACTGGATAGATTACTTTGGGAAAAATCAGGTCATTGGGAAAAATATAGAGAAAATATGTATACCTCTCAAACTCCTGATGAAAAAGTTTTCGCAATCAAACCGATGAATTGTCCAGGGCACATTCAAGTTTTCAATCAAGGGTTAAAAAGCTATAGAGACTTACCTTTAAGAATAACAGAGTTTGGTAAAGTCCATCGGTATGAACCGTCAGGTGCTCTTCATGGACTTCTAAGAGTTAGAGCATTTACACAAGATGATGCACATATTTTTTGTTCTGAAGATCAAATTACAAGTGAATGTTTAAATGTTACAAATTTAATTCTAGATATTTACAAAGATCTTGGTTTTGAGAATGTAATTCTTAAATATGCAGATAGGCCTGAAGTTAGAGTGGGGGATGATAAAGTTTGGGATAAGGCCGAGGCATCACTTTTAGAGGCGGTGAAAACATCAAAATTAAAATATACTGTTAATAAAGGTGAAGGTGCATTTTATGGTCCAAAAGTAGAATTTGTCTTAAGAGACTCGATCGGTAGAGATTGGCAATGTGGAACAATACAAGTTGATTTGAATTTGCCTGGCAGATTAAATGCTTCATATGTTGATAAAGATGGTACTAAAAAGATACCAGTGATGTTGCATAGAGCATTATTTGGATCTCTTGAAAGATTTATAGGAATTTTAATTGAAAACTATGCTGGTAAATTTCCATTTTGGATTTCGCCGCTACAAACCGTTGTTATACCTATTTCGGAGGATTTTGAGGAATATGCTTTAAAAGTTTCAAAAGAAATTAAAAAAGCAGGTATAAGTTCAGAAGTTGACTTAAAAAAACATAACTTAAATTATAAAATTAGAGATCATTCACTAGCCAAAATTCCTCTTTTATTAATTTGTGGTAAAAAAGAAGTTGACTCTAACTCTGTAACCATTAGAAGATTGGATTCAACAAAACAAGAAAATATGGAATTAAAAACATTTTTAAAAAAGTATTCTGCTTTAAATAAAAATTCTTAAACTAAGTGGCAGATTTCAAACAAAACTATTTTCAGAAAAGAACAAAAGATAAAGGTCCTCGTTCTAATAACAGAATATCATCACCTGATGTTCAAGTGATTACAAGGGATGGTGAAAATTTAGGTGTTTTACATACTAATGAGGCTATATCAATGGCAAAAAACCAAGGATTAGATTTAATCGAAATCGCTCCAAATGCTAATCCACCAGTTTGTAAAATAATGGATATGGGAAAATTTAAATATGATGCTCAGAAGAAAGCAAACTTGGCAAAAAAAAAGCAAAAGATAATTTCTTTAAAAGAAATAAAAATGCGACCAGTAACAGAAACTCACGATTATGAATTTAAAGTTAAAAATGCTAAAAAATTCATAGCAAAAGGGGATAAAGTAAAATTCACTATCAGGTTTAAAGGTAGAGAACTTCAACATTCTCATTTAGGAAACGAATTGATGACTAAAATTAAAGAAGATATGAAAGATATTGGTAAAGTAGAATTACATCCCAAATTTGACGGCAAGCAAATGATTATGGTTATTCAGCCTTTATAGGCTTTAATATGGGTTGTAAATTTTATTCATTCTCTGTATAACCTCGTCCAATTATGCCAAAACTCAAAACAAAAAGCTCTGCAAAAAAAAGATTTAAAATATCTGCAAGAGGTAAAGTAATAACGGCTCAAGCCGGCAAGAGACATGGAATGATTAAAAGAACGAATTCTCAAATTAGAAAATTAAGAGGCACAACTGTAATGTCAAAACAAGATAGTAAAATTGTTAAATCTTACATGCCATATAGTTTAAGAGGATAAAATGGCTAGAGTAAAAAGAGGAGTCACTAGTAAAGCAAAACATAAGAAAGTCCTGAAAGCTGTAAAGGGTCAGTGGGGCAGGAGAAAAAACACTATTAGAGCTGCCAGACAGGCAATGGAAAAAGCAATGCAATATGCCTACAGAGATCGAAGAAATAAAAAAAGAGATTTTAAATCATTGTGGATACAAAGAATAAATGCTGGAGCAAGAGCTGAGGGATTGACTTATTCAAAGTTAATTAACGGACTAAACAAGTCTGGAATTAAAATTGATAGAAAGATTCTAGCTGAGATAGCTTATGATAGCCCAGAAGCCTTTAAAACTATTGTGCAAAAGGCACAATCTGCATTAAATTAATCTTCACTATTGTTTTATTCTAGTTAAGAAATAATCTGTAAAGATGTCTAATCTTAAAAAAATCAAAGATGAATTTCTTTTAAAATTAGAAAAAAAATTAAGTTTGTCAGAGATAAATGAAATCAAATCTAATCTGTTTGGAAAAAATGGATTAATTTCATCAGAATTCAAAAAAATAGGATCTATTGTTGAGAATGAGAGAAAAAAATTTGCTTCAGATTTAAATTTAATAAAAGATGAGTTACAAAATCTGATTAATTTTAAAATAGATGAAATTCAGACTGAAGAAATAAACAAAAAACTAGAAAAAGAGAAAGTTGATATTACTTTACCCGAGAGAACTTTTATTCGAGGAAAAATACATCCAGTCTCACAAACAATTGATGAAATTTCATCTATTTTTTCTGAAATAGGTTTTAGTGTTGAAGAGGGCCCAGATGTTGAAAATGAATATAATAATTTTACTGCATTAAATACCCCCGATAATCATCCTGCAAGGGATATGCATGACACATTCTATTTAGACGAAAAAAAAGAAAAGTTGTTAAGAACACATACTTCCCCTGTTCAAATTAGAACCATGCTTAAAGATAAACCACCCTTTAAGATAATTGCACCTGGAAGAACTTATAGATCAGATAGTGATCAAACACATTCACCGATGTTTCACCAAGTTGAGGGCCTTCACATAGATAAAGATATTAACATGGGTCACTTAAAAGGTTGTTTAAATTATTTTATAAAAGAATTTTTTGAGGTAAAAAAAATTAGGATGCGATTTAGACCAAGCCATTTTCCCTTTACAGAACCATCTGCAGAAGTTGATATTGGTTATGAGATAAAAGATGGAAAAATAGTTATAGGTGAAGGTGATAAATGGCTTGAAATTTTGGGATGTGGAATGGTCCATCCTAACGTATTAAAAAATGTAAAAGTAGATCCAGCAAAGTTCCAGGGGTATGCTTTTGGTATTGGCATAGATAGGCTGGCAATGTTGAAATACGGCATCAACGATTTAAGAGCTTTTTTCGATTGTGATTATAGGTGGCTAAACCATTATGGTTTTGACCCTTTAGATGTCCCAACAAATTATAGAGGATTAAGTAGATGAAGATTACTTTTGATTGGTTAAAACAACATTTAAAGATTAACTCAAAAGAAAAAGATCTTTTAGAACAACTTACTAATATTGGTTTAGAAGTCGAAACTATTGACAATTTATCATCAGGGAAAGAATTATTTAAAATTGCTAGAATAGTAAAAACAGAAAAACACCCAAATGCAGATAGACTTAAAGTTTGTGATGTTGATGTTGGAAAAAAAGAAATTAAAAAAGTTGTATGTGGTGCTCCTAATGCGAGAGAGGGATTAATTACTATATATGCTACTCCAGGAGCAGTAATTCCTAAAACTCAAACAAAATTAGTTGTTTCTAAAATCAGAGATGTAATTTCCCATGGGATGCTCTGCTCTGAATCTGAGTTGAATTTGTCAGATGTGGCTGAGGGAATTGCTGAATTATCAAAATCTAAATATCAAAAAAAAATTGGTAAAAACTATTTCTCAGAATCGAAAACTAATACTATTGATTTATCAATCACGCCAAACAGACCAGACTGTCTTGGCTTAAGAGGTATCGCGAGAGATCTAGCAGCCTCAGGTTTTGGAAAATTGATAGATTTAAAAGAAAAAAAAATTAAATCAAATATTAAACCTTCTTTGAAGGTAAAAATTAATAAAGAAAAAGATCAAGGATGTTCTGCATTTGGAAGTTGTTTAATTAAAAATGTAAAAAATACTGAAAGCCCACAGTGGTTAAAAGATAAGCTTATTTCTGTCGGTCAAAAACCAATTTCAGCAATAGTTGACATTACAAATTATGTAATGCTCGATATTAATCGGCCATTACATGCATATGATGCAGATAAAATCGAAAAAGGTTTAATTATAAGAAATTCAAAAAGTGGAGAGGAGTTCACAGGTCTTGATAATAAAAATTATAAATTAGAAAAAGATATGTGCGTAATTAGTGATGCAAAAGGCGTTTTGGGGTTAGGAGGTATAATTGGGGGTACAAGATCAGGAACAGAATTTGACACAAAAAATATACTGTTAGAATCTGCATACTTTAAACCTCGATCAATAAGAAATACTGCAAAAAAATTAAGTATTGAGACGGATGCAAAATTTAGATTTGAAAGGGGTATCGACCCACTATCGATTGAAGAAGGGTTAAATATAGCAGCATCATTAGTAAAGGAAATATGTGGTGGCGAAATCAGCAAAATAGATATTCAGAAAACTGAAAATTATAAAATAAAGAAAATTTCATTCAATCCAAACTTATTCGAAAAAATATCGGGATTCAAAATTTCTGATAAAGAAATGATAAAAATTTTAGAGGACCTAGGTTTTAAATGCAAAAAAGAAAAAAAATATTTTTCATTAACCATTCCATCGTGGAGGCCAGATATCACACAAGAGATAGATATCGTAGAGGAATTAGTAAGAATAAGTGGTTATGAAAAAATAAAAATTGTAGATCCGATAAAAGAAAGAACAAGGTCTACTTTAACTAAATCTCAAAAGCTATTTCATTTTTTGCAAAGATCTATAGCATCAAAGGGTTACTTAGAGGCAATAACATGGTCATTTTCAGACTCAAATTATAATGATCACTTTAAAGGCAAGTATGAAGATATCAGAATTGTGAATCCAATTAGCTCAGAATTAAATGTATTAAGAAACTCAATATTTTCAAATTTAATTATTTATGTGAGAAAAAATTTAGATAGAGGTTTTAAAGATTTGTCCATATTTGAAATTGGACCTATTTTTACTGGCCCCAATCCTGGTGAACAAAATACCGTTATTTGTGGTTTGTCATCAGGAAAAAAATTTAGACTTTCTTGGATTGATGAGGAGAGAGACATAGATGTATTTGATGTAAAACGAGATGTAATTCAAACATTAGTTGAAGCAGGCTATAGTTCTGATAAATTTTTTATAGATGATAAGACACCTAATTATTACCATCCTGGAAAATCAGGCAGATTATTTTTAAATAAAAATAATGATCAAGCAATTGCTTATTTTGGTGAAATTCATCCTAACATCTTAAAAAAGATAGATATTAAAACAGAGTCTTTAGTAGGCTTTGAAATTTTTATTGATAATTTAAAACTTACGGATAAAACTTTAAATAATCAAAAAAGAAAATTTGATGTTTCCGATTTTCAGAAATCCGAGAGAGATTTTGCATTTATAGTTAGTAAAGATTTAAAAGCTCAAGATCTTATTAATGTCATTTCAAGCATAGATCAAAAACTTATTAGTAATATAAGAGTATTTGATGTTTATGAAGGTGAAAATATTCCAGACAATCAAAAATCTATAGCAATTAACATAACTATTCAATCTTATAAAAAAACTTTGAATGATAATGATTTAGAAAAGATTAATAATTTAATAATTAAAACAGTTGAAAATAAAACTGGTGCTAAAATTCGATCTTAAAAATTTAAATGAGCTCTATAGATAATATAAGAAACTTTGCAATTATCGCTCATATTGACCATGGTAAATCAACAATAGCTGATAGAATAATTCATAATTGTGGTGGTCTAACAGAAAGAGAAATGAAAGCACAAGTTCTCGACTCAATGGATATTGAAAGAGAAAGAGGTATCACTATTAAAGCCCAAACTGTAAAATTAAACTATAAGGCTAAAGATGGAAAAGATTATGTTTTGAATATAATTGATACTCCTGGACATGTAGATTTTAGCTACGAAGTAAGTAGATCATTATACGCATGTGAAGGGTCAATATTGATAGTTGATAGCACACAAGGAGTTGAAGCACAAACTTTAGCTAATGTTTATCAAGCACTTGATATAAATCATGAAATAATACCCGTGCTTAATAAAATAGATCTGCCTGCATCAGATTTAGAGAAAACAAAAAAACAAATTGAAGATGTAATTGGAATTGAAACTAAAAATGCAGTTTCATGTTCAGGAAAAACAGGCGAGGGTATTGAGGAAATTTTAGAACAAATAATCAACCAGTTACCAGGACCGAAAGGTAATGAAAATGAAAATTTAAAGTGTCTGTTAGTTGATAGTTGGTACGACACTTATCTAGGGGTAGTTATACTGGTGAGAGTAATAAATGGTAAAATTAAAAAAAATATGAAAATTAAAATGCTATCTACTAACCAAGATTATATTGTTGAAAAGGTTGGTGTATTTACCCCTAAACCAAAAGATATAGATGAGTTAAAAACTGGTGAAATTGGTTTCATTACTACAGGTATAAAAGTATTATCTGAAACAAAAGTTGGTGATACGATTTGCGATGCATTGAATCCTGATGTAGAGGCTTTGCCAGGTTTTAAACCAAGCAAACCAGTAGTTTTCTGCGGACTATTTCCGGTTGATAGTTCTGAGTATCAAAAATTAAAAGATGGATTAGCTAAATTACAATTAAATGATGCGAGCTTTTCTTTCGAAGCGGAGTCTTCATCAGCTCTTGGGCTAGGTTTCAGATGTGGATTTTTAGGCTTACTTCATCTTGAAATAATTACTGAGAGATTAGAAAGAGAATTTGATGTCAACTTACTCACAACTACTCCCGGGGTTGTATATAAGATTAATCTGAATAACGGAGATATAATTGATTTACAAAATCCTTCAAGCCTACCTGATCCAACTTTTACAAAGTATATTGAGGAACCTTGGATTAAAGCTACGATTATTACTCCAGATAAATATCTGGGATCAATTATAAAGTTATGTCAGGATAAAAGAGGCATACAAGTTAATCTTAGTTACTCAGGTAATAGAGCAGTCTTAAATTATGAACTACCTTTAAACGAAGTTGTGTTTGATTTTAATGATAGAATAAAATCAATGACAAGTGGATATGCAAGTTTTGATTATGAAATAATTGAGCATAGAGAGGGAGATTTGGTAAAACTCGGAATACTAGTAAATGGTGAACCGGTTGATGCGCTTGCTATGATGATACATAAAGATTTCGCTCAAAAGACAGGAAGAGAAGTTTGCGAAAAACTAAAAAATTTGATCCCTAGACATAATTTTATGATACCAATTCAAGCTGCTATAGGCGGCAAGATAATTGCTCGTGAAACAATCAAAGGATTTAAAAAAGATGTTTTAACTAAAATTCATGGTGGAGGAGCTACAGATCGAAAACGAAAATTATTGGAAAAGCAAAAAAAAGGTAAAGCAAGATCAAAACAATTTGGACGAGTTGAGATACCTCAAGAAGCCTTCATTGGAGTTTTAAAGATTAATAAAGAATAGTTTTATGAAAAAAGCAAATTGGAAAATAATAGGGCAAACATTGTTCAAAATATGAAAGTATTAAATAACTGGCTCAATTAAAATGAAAGCTCATAAAATTTTTGATTGTATAACATTTTTTGATAATAATTTTATGTTTGATCTAAGATACAATATTTTAAAAGACGTGGTTGATTTTTTTGTTATTTGTGAGTCAAAATATGACCACAGGGGTAATAAAAAAAATACAAATTTTAATTTATCTAAAAGATATGATAAGAAAAAAATTAAATACCTAGTTCTAGACAAACCTTTTTCTAATAAAAGTAACATCTGGGAAAATCAAGCAATTCAAAGAGAATTTCTTTTACAAAGCCTTAATTTTGCTGATCCTGAAGATTATATTTTTTTCTCAGATCCAGATGAAATTCCAAATCCTGAAATATTTTTAAACTTTAAATTAGACAAAAAATACGGAATTTTTTTTCAAAAATGTTTTAATTATAAATTTAATTTATTTAATAAATATGAAACCCCATGGGAAGGTACAAGAGTATGTAAAAAAAAAGATCTAAAGTCTATTGATTTTATGAGACAAAAAGTAAAGTCTAAAAACTTAAATTACAGTTTTTTTAGAATAGATAAAGAAAGAAGTATACAAATATTTAAGAATGCAGGATGGCATTTTAATAATATTCTTTCGCCAGAACAAATTTCACTAAAATTAAGAACATTTGCCCATTCTGAATTCGCTGATAGCAAATATTCTTCTCCTCATGTAATTAAAAAAAAAATAAATAGCAGAATTGACCTTTTTAATAGAGGTCATATATATGAAATAGTACATTTAGATAACTCATTTCCACAACATTTATTAGATAATCGCGAAAAATATAAAAATTGGATTAAATAAATTATTTTATACAATCTTTTTTAATTTCAAAAACATCTAAATATTTCTCTTGTAGAAATTCAGTTTTTTTTGACGAACATTCGTAGAGCCAACTAAATTCTTTTAAATCCATTGATTTAAATTGAGCTGTATTATCAAAAATTATTTGGCTTATATTATTATCAATTATTTTTGATTTAAAAAATTCGTCAAATTTAAATCTTAATTCATGATTTTTTGATGGATAAGCTGCATTTTCAAACCAATATTTGACAGGAGAAAAATCCTTCTTTTCTAATATCGCGTTGTATATCTGGTAGTCGCTGATTAAAATATAATTAGTTTCATTTTTTAAACTTTCAAGATAATTTAAAGTTGAAAAAATCATTTTTTTTTCTGACGCTGTCTTTTTAAAATAAACTGTTTTCCATTTAAGATAATTTAATTTAGAATTTATTGATCCAGCATTAAAACTTGTCTGTAAATCATTTTTTTTTAATTCATCCCAAGCTCTTATTTTGATATATTTTTCAAAATAAAATAATGACGATATGAATAAATATAATATTGTCAAATTTTTTATATTAACTTTTTTGAATCTATATAAATAAATAAACATTATTATAAAAATGTATAAATAAAAAAATTCAAATCTAAGAACTCTGTAAAAAGCATAGATAATTATAAAAATTAAAAAATATCTGACAAATTTAAGGTTCAAATTTTCTTTAATATAAAAAAAATAAAATAGTGAAATAAAAATTGGTAATAAAGAAAATGTTATCGGTTGATTGTTTGAATGTATTTCGTAAATTGAAATAGTAACACTTAAGGAAGTAATAATAATGAAACTATGGTTTTTTTTACTTATAACTGAAATATATAGAGAGGGTATTATTAAACACAAAAGAAAAAATAATTTTGAAATTTTCTCATAAATAAAATTAAAATCTAAATTATTAAATCTACTTTCACCTAAATTAGTTGATATTATTATATATTGTTCAAAAATATCAGCAATCTGTACTTTATTGTATTTGAAAAATAAAAAAAAAAGAAATGATATTATTAATGAAAATATTATTGTTGAAATTATAGTTGAAATTTTTATTTCAGAAAATATTTTTGAAAAAAAAATTATTATACAAAAAATAGCAAAATAAGCTGTTGGAACCTGTTTAGTAAAAAAGGATATAAAAAAAATAAATATACTAGCGAATAGATATACTTTTTTATTTTCTTTTAACGAAATTATGAAAAAAAAAGTAGCGATTAAACTTAATATAAGAGAATTATGTTCAACAGTGGGATTCCCCGAAGGTGCATACATTAATAATCCTGCACTCAAAGAATAAAAAAAACAATCTTGTGTTTTAAATTCAAGATTTTTAAGGAATAAAAAAACCGATATGGAATAAAGACAGTTCATGATTGATGCATGAAGAACAAAACTTTGCCAGCTAATACCAAAAATTTTATAAATATATCCTTGCATAATGTCTAAGAAGGGTCCAGTTATTGAATAATAATCTCTAAAAGGAAAGTCACCAGTTAGAATTCTGTATCCAGAATTAAAATTTTGTAAATCATCAAGCGGCATTAAGCCTTGATGGCCATAATAAAAATTGATTATAAAGGAAAAAAATAGAACAAAGCCAATTAATGAAATTTCTAAAAATTTCATTTTTTTTCTAATTCAATGTAAAGTAAAAAACCTGGAAAAAATTTAAAAATAATTCTTTCAATCTTTGAAAAAAAGATTGAAAATTTGAATGAAAAAAATGCTAAAAAAGGACTTAAATGTAAAAAAGATTTTTTTTTGCATATAGAAAATTTTTCTTCATCAATTATCTTTTTACAATTTAAAAAATTAAATTTGTTTATATGCTGATGTTCATAAGAAACTTTTGAAACTTTATTTAAGAAATATTCCAAAATCGGCCATAATGAAAAATAATTTGGTGTTGTAATATAGACCTTCCCACCTTTTTTTAGAACTCTATTAACTTGATGAAATAAATTCTGAATTTGAGTGTCAGATAAATGTTCAATTAATTCAATTATTGAGATTGAGTCAAATTCATTGTCTTTAAATGGAATTTCATCTTTGAAACAAAAAAAATTTTTATTGCTAGAACCATAGTTCTCATTCGCATATTCTATTTGTTTTTCTGAAATATCAATACCAACAGAAAAATTATTTTCTAATAGTGAAACGAATGTTCCACTACCACAACCTATA
>CABXRL010000012.1 GCA_902514605.1 uncultured Pelagibacteraceae bacterium | reverse complement strand
TGATGAGATAATTGATAAATTAAGAACAGGTATTACTAATTATCAAAAAAATCAAAAAAACTAGACACTTAATTTTTTACATATCTGTAGTTTACATAAAGAGAAAGAGATACAATGCTGATAGGCGTACCTAAAGAAATAAAACCACAAGAAAATAGGATAGGTTTAACCCCTGAAAGTGTAAAAACTTTAGTGTCAGAAGGTCATGAAGTTTTAGTTGAGAATAATGGTGGTTTTGAAGCGGGTTTTGATAATGATCAATACAAAAAAGCTGGTGCCAAAATAGCTAATAGTGCTGCTGATATTTTTAATGATGCTGAGATAATTGTTAAGGTAAAAGAGCCACAAAAAACTGAAGTAGAAATGATTAGAGAAAATCAAATTGTTTATACTTATCTTCATTTAGCTGCTGCAAAAGAACTTACAGAAGGATTAATAAAATCAAAAAGTATAAATATTGCTTATGAGACAGTAACAGACGACAACGGTAGACTACCTTTGCTTGCACCAATGAGTGCAGTTGCAGGTCGTATGTCAGTACAAGCTGGTGCACATTGTTTAGAAAAAAACCAAAAAGGTAGAGGTGTATTATTAGGTGGAGCACCTGGCGGTGAACCAGCAAATGTATTAATTCTTGGTGGAGGAGTTGTGGGAGAAAATGCTGCTATTATAGCTACTGGAATGAGAGCGAAAGTTCATATTGTTGATAAATCTGAGTTAAGACTGAAACAATTAACCCAAATGTTTGGTGATAAAATTATTCCAGAACAAAGTGATAAGGTGGATTTAAACAAACTAGTTGCTGAAGCAGATTTATTAGTTGGTGGAGTGTTAATACCTGGTGCTGAAGCTCCAAAATTAGTGACTAAAAAAATGTTAAAATTAATGAAAAGAGGCTCGGTAATTGTAGATGTGGCTATTGATCAAGGAGGTTGTGTTGAGACTAGTAAACCAACCACTCATGGAAACCCAACATATATAGTAGATGATGTTGTTCATTATTGTGTTGCTAATATGCCTGGTGGAGTTCCAAGGACTTCTACTTTTGCATTAAATCAGGCCACTCTTCCATATTTAATGAAATTAGCTAATAGAGGTTATCAAAAAGCTTTAAGTGAGGACAAAAATTTTTTAGCTGGATTAAATGTTCATAAGGGACATGTGACTTACAAAGCGGTTGCAGATGTATTTGGACACCAATATGTTGATCCAGTTCAGGCAATCAAAAATTAATTAAATGGAAAAGAAACTACCAAATAGCACAAAAGTTGTTGTTATTGGCGGGGGTGTTGTTGGTTGTTCATGCGCTTATCATTTAGCTAAATTTGGTTGGAAAGATGTAATTTTACTAGAGAGAGATAAACTAACTTCAGGGACTACTTGGCATGCAGCAGGATTGGTAAGTCAAATTGGTCCTTCAGCTCCAATTACTAAAATAAGAAAATATTCTTTAGACTTATATAAAGAACTTGAAAAAAAAGTAGATCATTCTGCAGGGTTAAGACTTAATGGAGCGCTCTCAATTGCACAAGAGGAGGGACGGTGGCAAGAGTTAAAAAGACAAGCAACCACTGCCCAATTATATAATTTTGATGTTCAAATTTTGAATAAAGATCAAATTAAAGAAAAAATTCCATTAATCAAAAATGATGATTTACTAGGTGGTATATTAATGCCTGGAGATGGATCAGGAGACCCATCTGGAATTACTCAGCTTTTAGCAAAAGCTGCTAAAGGCGAGGGGGCAAGAATTTTTGAAGACTCTCCAGTTGAAAAAATTTTGATAAAAAATAAAAAAATAGAAGGAGTAATTGTCAACGGACAAAAAATTGAGTGTGAGTATATTGTTCTAGCCACTGGAATGTGGTCTAGACAAATTGGAGAAAAAACAGGGGTAAGTATTCCCTTATACCCAGCTGAACATTTTTATGTGATAACAGAACCAATTAATAATTTACCTAAAGATTTGCCTGTTGTTAGAGATTTTGACAGCAGGACTTATTTTAAAGAGGACGCTGGTAAGTTATTACTTGGAATATTTGAGGGAAAATCTATTCCTGCTTTCGATAAGACTAATAAAGTACCAGAGAATTTTTCATTTGGAGAATTTCCAGAAAATCTTGAACATTTTGAACCTTATTTAGAGGCTTGTATGAGAAGATTTCCGATTTTAGAAAAAACTGGAATTAGGAGGTTTTTTGCTGGACCAGAGTCTTTTACTCCAGATACCAATTCTTTATTAGGTGAGGTTCCTGAGGTTAAAAATTTTTTTGTTTGTTGTGGATTAAATAGTATTGGAATTGCTAGCGCTGGTGGTGTGGGTAAAGTTACAGCTGAGTGGATGATGAACGGTTATATTAATGAGGATATATTTTGCTATGATATTAAAAGGTTCCAAAATTTTCATTCTGAAATAAAATTTATAAAAGAAAGAGTAACAGAAACACTTGGTGATTTATATGGTATGCATTGGCCATTTAAACAACATAATACCTCAAGAAATATTAAAACCTTACCTCATCATGATAATTTAAAAAGTTTTGGCGCGTGTTTTGGTGTGTCAGGTGGTTATGAGAGGCCTATGTGGTTTGCTTTAGATGGAGAAATATCCGAGTACGAATATAGTTATAATTATCAAAGTTGGTATCCTTCTGCAGAATACGAAACAAATAATACAATTAAAAATGTTGGTTTGTTTGACTTAACTCCTTTTTCTAAATTTGAAATTAAATCAGATAAAGCACATCAAGAATTACAGAAAATTTGTACAGCAAACATTAAAAACGAGCCTGGTAAATGCGTTTATACGCACATGTTAAATCCTGATGGTGGAATAGAGACAGATTTAACAGTTGTATGTGTTGATAAAAATTATTTTAGAATAATAAGCTCTGCAGCAACAAGAGAGAGAGATAAATTTCATATAAAAAAACACCTCTCTAAAAATATAGAATTGGAAGATGTAACAGATGATTTATGTGTGTTTGGATTGTTTGGTCCAAAAAGTAGAGATTTACTTAAAACTTTAAGTAAAGATAATTTTGAAAATGATCAATTTAGATTTGGATTTGCAAAGTTTATTTCTATTGATGGAGTTGAAATCTGGGCACAAAGATTGTCTTACGTGGGTGAATTAGGCTTTGAGTTATATATAGATCTTAAAAACGCAAAAAGAATATACGAATTACTTATAGAAAAAGGTAAAGATTTTAATCTTTCTAATTGTGGAATGCATGCGATGGATATTATGCGAATGGAAAGTGGGTTTTTACACTGGGGACATGATATTTCTCCTGAAGAAAACCAATTTCAAGCAGGATTATCATTTACAATTAGTTCAAAAAAAGAAGTTGATTTTATAGGTAAACAAGCTCTTAAAAAAATTAAACAAGAAGAACAAAAAAGTAGATTTTCAATGTTTACTTTAAAAGAAAGTGAACCAGGCAAACCATTATTACTCCATGATGAACCAATTTATGATGATGAAAAAATTATAGGAAGATCTACATCAGGAAATTATTCATTTAATTTCAAAAAGAATTTAGTATTTGGATATATTAATAATGATTTTTCTAATGAAGAACTTCAAAATAAAAACTTATTTATTGAGGTAGAAAAAAAGAAATATCCTCTAGAAATAATTAACAAACCTTTAAAACAAACGGATTTTAAAAATATTTAAACTTTTTTTTTTAGAAGAAAAACAAATATAAAACCAGTGATGTACATAATTAAAGCGTATGCAGCAGCTGGGGTTATGTAGACTATGTCTGTACCAAATATTTGGGTAGATACAAATATTGCTAAAGTGCCATTTTGTAGTCCACATTCCAAAGCAATACATTTTTGTTGTTTAATTCCTGAGGCAAAAGTTTTACCAATGTAATAAGCTATAATCATCATTGTTAGATTTAGAATTAAAGCAATAAATCCTGCTTGCATTAGAAAATCTATAAAACTTTCTCTTTCTTCATAAAATGCAGCTAAAAAAAAAATGACAAATAATACTATATTAAGTTTTTCAAATATCTGAATTTTTGAATTCACAAAATTTTCAGCAAACTTTCTTATAATCATTCCTAAAATAACTGGAACTGTAACAACTAAAAACATTTTTAGCGCTATCCCTGTCATTGAGACATTTTGAGAGATATTTGTAATTCCAAATAAATCGGCAGATGTAAAAATTATTAAAGGAACTGTAATAATAGAAATTAAGCTGATTATAGCTGTTAAAGTAATAGATAAAGCCACATCTCCATTAGCAAACTTAGTTAATATATTTGATGTAACTCCGCCCGGTGCAGCAGCAATAATCATAACCCCAATAGCTATTTCTGAGGATGTTTTTAAAATAATAATTAATAAGTAAGCAACTAATGGAAGAATAATTAATTGAGAAACAAAACCTAAAAAAAAATCTTTTGGTGATTTTAATACTCTCGTAAAATCTTCAACTTTTAATCCTAAACCCAAACCTAACATTATTAATGCGAGTATGATAGGTGCTATTTTTGTTACTACCTCCATCGTTCTCCAAATGAAATAAATAATTTATAATGAATATATTTAAAATTTTTTGAAAAAAAAAGAATTTTATGAAATTGTCAGAAGATTAAGAACTTTTCTAATAAATTTAGCTTTATTTTTGAAAATTAATTTCTGATACGGAAGTACTCTTTGAACGTTAAAACCTGTTAAAATGTATTGTTTTTTTTCATTTAATTTTAAATAATTATTATTTATCAAAAACTTACATTTCCTAATAACTGTTGCTCGAGGAATTCCAGTCATATCCGAAACAGACATTGCACTAACACCATTACTCCTAGCTTTATCGCCTTTTATTATCGACTCGTTAAATTTCATATAATCACCTTTAAATAATTTTCTTTGGAAATCTAGATAATTACTATTATCTCTGTAACTGTTCATAAAATTATTATCATTTTTGTGACTATTCAATTTATTTAGAGTTGAAGAATAGTTAAAAGCTTGATTCATGCATACTGTTCCCCAAACATGAAATGTGGTTAAGTCATCAAACATTTCATGGTATCCAATGACCATAGGTATTTGCATTCTATAAAACCATCTCCATGTTAAAGAGAAATTTTTTTTAATTGTGGTTTCCACAAATTTTGTATCAAGTTTTTTTGAATAAAGTTTTTCTTTACTAAGGATTTCAGCTATTTGAATAATATATCTAGATGTATATTTCATTTGATTTTCTGGCTTAATAAAAGAAAAAGATCTTCGATCAATTATGATCTGCTTTCTCATTCTTTTAAGAACCCCTAATTTTTCAAGCTCCAAAACTTTTCGTCTTACAGTTTCTTTAGGTAATTGCAGTTTTTCGCAAAGTTCTGCAATATTAAACTTTTCTATATGAAGATATGATTTTGAGTAAAATTGTTCATAGGACAATTTGATATTCATTTGATCATAAAATTGCAAAGTTTTTTCAACTAGAGAAATGATAATCATATATTTGTAATGATCTTTGAATGCTTGATAAACTGCATTCATCCATTTCCATTGATGCCCAATCCAATCTTTACCTAATTGATCATAATTAGCCATCATATGATTATAAACTTGATCGTCATCTACAACTTTTGTGAAATCAATTTGCTGAATAGCCATAATTTAAAATCTTATTTGAAACCCAAAATGAACATGTGTCAACTAAATAGTGACCCATTTTGACCAAGAACTTATTTGTTTTAAACTGATTTATGTATTTAAATACTTTAATGCAGACTAAAGACATTAGTAATAAATCTAGTTTTACTGAGATCCAAACTGACAGGTTAGAAACTCAAAGTCATCTAAAAGACTTAAATAAAGTCAAGCAACCAGTAGATATTAACGTATTAAAATCAAGGTTGAGAGAAAAAGAAAATATTATTTTAAAAAAAAATATATTTATTCTTGTAAGCTGTTTAACTTTAATAATTATTGCAGGAATAAGTGTTACATACTTATAATTCTCATATGAGTTGTATAATTAACAATTGTATGGTTTAATAATATCATGCAAATAAAGAACGCTTCGAAATTAAAGATGAGTCAAAACGAAATACCTCAATCAGAGCTTAGCACCTTAAAAAAAGTAGATATAAATATTTTGCTAAATAAAGTTAAAATTGAAGAAAAAAATGAAATTAAAAAAAAATTTCTTATATTATTTGGTGTAGCAGGGTCTCTTTTAATTACAGGACTTATTACCATTCTCTAAAAAATAATCTTAAATTTCTTTTAAATTTTTTTAAATTTCTCCAAGATATATTTAGCAAGGACCTCAGTTGTTAAATTTTTTTTCGTAAAATCTAATAGATCTCTCTTTAACTCAAAAACTTTATCATTTTCTTTGATAAAGAGCTCAATATTGTTATTTTCATTATTGAATTTGAATAATTTTAAAACTCTATGAAACGTAAGATGTTTTTTTTTAAAAATTTTAAAAGGGTTATATAAAGAAAATATTTTATCAAAATCGTTAAGAAAATTGATTAGTTTTTCTTTTGGAAGAGTAGAAATACAATTAGATGGGCAATTTTTTATATCTAAAAATAAGGGAATACAGCCATTCATAAGTATTTCATAATGTCTAAGACAATCCCAGCCAGCCTTTTTGTAAGTTAAAGCAAAAATACTCTTTTGATACATTTCATAGTAAGATTTTTCATCGTCGTAAATATATGTATTTAATCTTCCAGGTATCAATGGAGCTAATATATTTTTTGGTTCATAATTTATCTCGTTTAAAATCTTTGATTTGGGTATTGCAAAACTTATAGGTTTTATTTTAGAATTTTCTGATACTAGTTCTCTTTTAAAATACAAACCTAAATTTGAATACTTAGTTTCTATATAATTGTCGTCTTCTCCATCAATAAAAATAAATTTATTATTATATTTTACTACATCATCTAAAAATAAATCTGATCTTCTAATTGAACCATAGATTACCAATTCAAAATATTTGTTTTTTATTTTTTGGCGAATATCTTCTCTATCTATTGTATTAAAGTTTCTCAAAATATTCTTTATTGTAAAACCCTTCCCCCAAAATCTTTCTTCCTCGTAATCTCTTTTTTTAATTTCATCATTGTATAAATACCAACAACCTGGATAGTCAATGACATCATTTCCGTAAAGTTCTCTTAAACCATGAAGAAGCAAATCATTCATATAGTCGTTATAAAATTGATGATGGTTTTCAGTCGAGTGAATATACAAAATTTTCATTATCTATTTTTTTAATGATATATTAAAATATCCAAAACGTTTAAAAAAATGATTGTTTCATATAAAATATCTATTATAAATCATTTTGAATTGGCGGGGTAGCTCAGTTGGTTAGAGCGCGGGACTCATAAGCCCGAGGTCAGTGGTTCGATCCCACTTCCCGCTACCAAAAATTCAATTTATTAGTTTTCTCAGATAACTCGAATATTCGCAATTTCCGTAAAATTTTATAGATTTCTTTATTTCTTTTTTGGAAATCCATTTTTTATTTAATGAAACTTCTTCAAGACAAGCAATTTTAAAACCTTGTCTATTCTCTATTGCTGAAACAAAAGCCGAAGTTTTGTAAAAATCTTCAATTGAACCTGTATCAAGCCAAGCGCCCCCTCTACCAATTAAGTCTGCAGTCAGCTGTTTTTTAAGTCTATAAATATTTAACAAATCTACTATTTCTACCTCACCTCTTTTTGAAGGTTTCAATTTTTCTGCAAATTTAACAACATTATTATCGAAAAAGTATAAACCTGTTATTGCAAGATCTGATAAGAATTTTTTAGGTTTTTCTTTGATAGAAATAATTTTGTTGTTTTTATTAATTTTTGCAACCCCAAAAAGGTCTGGTTTTGTAACTTTGTGTAAAACGACTCTAGCGCCTTTTTTAAGTCTAGTATTTTTGATGAGTTTACTTGTCAAATTCTGACCATAAAAGAAATTATCACCTAAAATCATAGCAACATTTTCTTTACCAATAAATTTTTTTCCAATAACAAAAGCATCTGGTAATCCTCTAGGTTTATCTTGTTCTAGATAGCTAATTTTAATACCTAGGTTTTTTCCATCTGGAATGATTTTTTTGTATTGGTGTAATTGACCTTTATTTACAATAATTAATATATCTTTGATATTGGCTAACATTAAAATTGATAATGGATAAAATATAAGCGGTTTATCATAAATCGGAAGAAGCTGTTTATTTACTGCTTTTGTTAAAGGACTCATTCTGGTTCCTTTACCTCCAGCTAAAATAATTCCTTTTTTAATCATCCTTTTCCTAATCTTTTAACAATATCCTTTTTAGACAAAGACTTATAATAATTTCTGTTTTTATTATACCAATCAAAAGTTAATTTAATTCCGTGGTCAAAATTTGTTCTTGGCAACCAGCCCAATTTATTCTTTATTTTATTACTGTTTAAAGCATATCTAATATCATGTCCTGGCCGATCTTTGATAAAAATAATTTTAACTTTATCTTTTAATTTAATTAAATTTTTTGAAACTTTAATTAACTTTTTTGATACCTGTAAATTGTTAAGATTTTTATTTGACCCAATATTATAAAATTGACCAACTTTTCCTTTAATTAAAACTTTTAACAAAGCTTCACAGTGATCTTTGACATATATCCATTCTCTTGAATTTGTACCTTTGCCATATATTGGTAAAGGCTTGTTATTTAGAATATTATAAATAAGTTTTGGGATTAATTTTTCTGGATGTTGTTTTGGTCCATAATTATTTGAACAATTAGTAATTATTGCAGGTATTTTATAAGTTCTTACGTATGATCTTACTAAATGATCAGATGCTGCTTTACTAGCAGCATATGGTGAACTCGGTTGATAAGGATAATCTTCAGCTGATCTACCAGTCAAAATATCACCGTATACTTCATCTGTAGAAATATGAATTAATTTAGATTTATTTTTTTTTGAAAATTCTTTAAAACATTCTAGTAAATTATAAACTCCGACTATATTACTTTGAATAAAACTTTCAGGATTATCGATTGATCTATCAACATGTGTTTCGGCAGCAAGGTTAAAAATTGCTAAAGGTTTGTGACTAAATATAATTTTTTTTATTTTCTTATCTTTGATGTCACATTTAATAAATTTATATTTTCGAGAATTTCGATGCTCTTTAATATTATAAAAATTCGAGGAATAAGATACTTTATCAATATTTATAACGTAATAATCTTTACTTATTAACAAATCGATTAAATTACTTCCAATAAATCCAAGTCCCCCTGTAACAATTATTTTTTTCATTTTTTTATTAGTGACCTGGAAATTCGATCAAGTTTTCCACAGTATATCCTTTCTTAACTAAATTGTCTGAACCACTCAAATCAAATAAATTTATAACAAATATAAAACCAGCCACTTTTCCTCCTGAGACCGATACTAACTTAGCTGCAGCTTCAGCTGTTCCACCGGTTGCTATAAGGTCATCAATTATTAGAACTTTATCATTTTTATTAATCGAGTCTTTATGTACCTCGATTGTTGCAGTTCCATATTCTAATTCAAAATCTATTGAATGAACATCTGCAGGTAGTTTATTTTTTTTTCGAAGCATAATAAAAGGCTTTTTAACTATGTAGGATATTGCCGACGCAAAAACAAAGCCCCTAGACTCTACTGCTGCAATTTTATCAAATTCAATTTTTTTTGATCTTTCAACAATTTGGTTTATAGTTTCAGAAAATGCATTCTCATCTTTAATAAGTGTGGTGATATCCCTAAATAGTATACCTTTTTTTGGATAATCTGGGATTGATCTAATAAAATCTTTTAAATTCATAATTGTTATTTATAAAAGTATAAATAAGTTAATTTTTAGACATGACAATAAATAAATTAGCAATCATAGGTGGTAGTGGACTTTATGATGTTGAAGAGTTTAAAAAAAGAGAATTATTGGATTTAAATACACCTTGGGGAAAACCATCAGATCAAATTTTAAAAACTGATTATAACAATAAAGAAGTATATTTTTTACCTAGACACGGAAGAGGACATTTTATATCTCCAACAAAAATTAATTTCAGAGCAAATATAGATGCACTAAAACAATTAGGAGTAACTGATATTATTTCAGTTTCGGCTGTGGGCTCATTAAAAGAAGATCTTTCTCCTGGTAAGTTTGTTATAGTTGATCAATTTATTGACCGTACTTTTGCAAGAGAAAAAACATTTTTTGATAATGAGATTGTTGCGCATGTATCGATGGCTCATCCAACTTCAAATGGTTTAATGAATGCATGCGAGGAAGCTATTAAAAAAGAAAAAATAGAATATCAAAGAGGTGGTACTTATGTTGTTATGGAGGGACCTCAATTTTCAACATTAGCTGAGTCAAATTTATATAGATCATGGAAAGCAGACGTAATTGGCATGACTAATATGCCTGAGGCAAAATTAGCGAGAGAAGCTGAAATTAGATACGCATCAGTCTCAATGGTTACAGATTATGATTGTTGGCATCCAGATCATGAAAATGTTGATGTTCAACAAGTTATAAAGGTTCTTTTAGGAAATGCTGCCAAGGCAAAAAATATGATTAAAAATATAATTAATAATTTTGAAGATCATATAGATCCTAAAGACCCAACTAATAACTGTTTAGATGTTGCAATAATTACCGCCCCAGAAAAAAGAACAAAAAAAACAATAGAAAAACTTAAAACTGTTGCTGGTAGAGTTTTAAATAAATGAGAATAGAAGGAAAAGAATATCGTACTATTTGGTTTGAAAATAATGTTGTAAGAATTATTGATCAAACGAAACTTCCACATCAATTTATTATTAAAGACTTAAGAACAGTCGAAGACTCAATAAATGCTATTAAAGTTATGGAAGTAAGAGGTGCTCCTTTAATAGGAGCTACAGCTGCATATGGATTAGTTTTAGCTATTCTTGAAAATAACGATCAATCATTTTTAAAGAAATCTGCTGAAGATTTAATAAGTTCAAGACCAACAGCAATAAATTTAAAGTGGGCTGTTAATAGAATGATAAAAAAATTATCAGGTGTTAATAGTGATCAAATTTTAGAAATAGCCTTAGGAGAAGCTAAAGAAATTTGTGAGGAAGATGTTAAATTTTGTAAAAATATAGGATTAAATGGGCTAAAAATTATTGAAGAGATCTATAATAAAAAAAAAGATACAGTTAATATTCTCACTCATTGTAATGCTGGTTGGCTTGCGACAATAAACTGGGGGACTGCTACTTCTCCTATTTATCATGCACACAAAAAAGGAATACCTGTTCATGTTTGGGCTGATGAAACTAGACCAAGAAATCAAGGAGCAAATCTTACATCCTATGAATTAAATGAGGAAGGAATTAAAAACACAATCATTGCAGATAATACAGGTGGCATATTAATGCAAAGAGGTGAAGTTGACATGTGTATTGTTGGAACAGACAGAACTCTAGCCAATGGAGATGTTTGTAATAAAGTTGGAACTTATCTTAAAGCACTAGCAGCTTATGCTAATAAGATTCCTTTTTATGTTGCACTACCAAGTTCAACGATTGACTGGAATACCAAAGATCATAAAGAAATTCCTATTGAGGAGAGAAACCCAGAAGAATTATCTCATATAGAAGGTTTCGATGAAGAGGGAAAAATAAAAAAAATACAAATTTATCCAAAAAAAAGTAAAGCTATGAATTTAGCTTTTGATGTAACTCCAGCAAAATATGTTACGGGATTAATTACCGAAAAAGGAGTATGTGAAGCATCAGAAGAAGGACTTAAAGAATTATTTAAATGATGAATTTAGATCAAAGAAATCAGATAATTGAATATTCGTTAAAATTAAATTCAACAAATCTTTCACCTCTTAGGTCAGGTAATATATCATTGAGAGGTATAGAGGATGATATAGAAGGATACTTAATTACTCCATCAGGAAAAAAATATGAAACATTAAAACCTGAAGATATTGTTTTTATGGGTTTAAATGAAGAAGAAGAAAAAAACTCCACGAACAAACCTTCATCTGAATGGAGATTTCATAGAGATATTTACGTTAACAAACAGGAAGCTCACGCTATTGTTCACGCTCATTCTCCACACGCCACAGCTGTATCTTCACATGGAAAACCTATTCCACCATTTCATTATATGATTGCTCTTGCAGGAGGAGATGACATTAAATGTGCTGAATACGCTACTTTTGGAACAGAAGAATTATCTAAAAATGTTATCAAAGCTTTAAAAAATAGATCTGCTTGTTTAATGTCTAATCACGGGCAGGTTGCTTTTGGAAAAAATCTTGATGATGCATTTGAACTAGCACAAGAGATAGAAAATATTTGTCAACAGTACACTATTGCTTTAAAATTAGGACAACCTAAGATTCTTTCATTTGAAGAAATGAAAAAAGTTTTAGATAAGGCCAAAAATTATAAAAAAGGGTAAGATGATTAAAGTTGGAGAGCATATTACTTTAGATATTATCGGTACTACAAAAGAGTACGATCCTTCAGTTTTTGAAAAAGTTATACATAAAATAGCTAAAGCAGCCAATGTTACTATTTTAAATATTTCAAAATATAAATTTGAACCTCAAGGTTTTACTATTTTAGCATTATTAGCTGAGAGTCATATCAGTTTTCATACATTTCCAGAAAATGGAATAATTAGTTTTGATTTCTTTACTTGCGGGAAAATAAGCCCATCAGTAGCAATTGATATTGTAAAAAAAGAATTTGAACATAAACGTATAATTAAAAAAGAATTTAATAGAGATACAAGATCTCTTTACCATGATATCTATAGTTCACCTGGCTTACAAAAATCATATGTTGTTAATGAAGTTCTAGAGGATTTTAAATCAAAAGTTGGTCAACACATTGAAATTTTAGAATTAGAACAATTTGGAACATCTCTATTTATTGATGGTGAAATACAAGTCGCAGCTTCAGATGAACATTTATATAGCTCAACTTTTGTAGGAGCAGGCCTGAAATTGAATAAAAAAAATGAGAGAGCAGCAATAATCGGTGGTGGTGATGGGGGTGTTGCTAGGGAGTGTATTTCAAAAAAGTTTAATTTTATTGATTGGTACGAACTTGATCCAGAGGTTGTAGAAGTTTGCAACAAACATCTTGGAGAAATTGGAAAAAAAGCTACAGAAAAAAATTCAGTTAAATGTGTATGGGGTGATGCTTTTGAAAGCATCAAGACTGCAAACGAGGATACATATGATCATATTTTTGTAGATTTAAATGATGACCAGTTTTGTATTGATCTTGCTGCCAAGAATATGAATTCTTTGGTAAGGGTACTCAAACCTAAAGGAGTTATAACCGCGCAAGTTGGTAGTCAGGATAAAAAACCTCTTCAAGTTGAAAACTGGCTAAATGTATTTAACCATCATTTTGGAAATACAAATTTAGCTAGAGTTTATATACCCAGTTTTGATTGCTCTTGGAATTTTTCCTCATCAATTAATCACTAAATTTTACTTTTTAATACTCTTAATTTGTGAAATACTTAATTTTTTATTAAAGGAGAAACAATGAATATATTTAAAAAATCAATTTTTACATTTTTATTTTCTTTATTAATTATAGGAAATGTAAATGCTGACAAAATAAAAATTGGAACAGAGGGAGCTTATCCTCCATGGAACTCAAAAAATGAGGCAGGTAAGTTAATAGGATTTGAAGTTGAATTAGCTTGGTCACTTTGTAGATACATGGGAAAACAATGCACAATTGTTGAACAAGACTGGGATGGAATGATACCAGCTTTAATCATGAGAAAGTTCGATGCCATAATGGCTGGAATGTCTATTACTGCAGAGAGACAAAAAGCAATAAGCTTTTCTCAAGGTTATGCGGATGAAGTTGCATCTTTAGCTGTAATGAAAGGTTCAAGTCTTGAAGGTTTAAATACACCAGCAGGAATTAATTTAACTAAACCAAATTCAGATGCTAAAAAAGCTTTAAAAACACTTACTGGGGCATTAGCAGGTAAAACTGTCTGTGTGCAAACTGCTACAATTCACCAAAACTTTTTAGACTCAGGTGATGTAGGAAATGTAAAAGTAAGAACTTATAAAACTCAAGATGAAGTTAATCTAGATTTAGCGTCGGGAAGATGTGATGCTGCATTAGCTGCTGCTGTTGCATTCAGCGATTATGCGGAAAAATCTGGTAAGCCAGTTGTTCTAACTGGACCAACTTTCTCAGGTGGAGCATTTGGTAATGGCGTTGGAGTGGGTATTAGAAAAGGTGATACTGAACTTTTAAATTCATTTAACAAAGCAATCGATAAAGCGAGAAAAAACGGAGACATTAGTAGAATTGCTACTAAGTGGTTTGGTTTTGACGCTTCTATGTAATTAAATTTTAGATTTGGCGACTATAATGTATAGTCGCCAATCTGTATGGAACTTCTAGCATTTGGAGACACTGGTTGGGGTGATGAGTTGTTTTATGCAACCCTGATGACAATAGCTGTATCTATTACAGCAATTTTGATAGGTTTCTTTTTTGCCTTGATCTTCACTCCATTAAAATTATCTAAAAGTAAGTTTTTAAATTTTATAGCCAATTCTTACACCACAATTATAAGAGGTGTTCCAGAATTATTAGTAATTTACCTTTTCTTTTTTGGTGGTACAGGAGCCGTAATGTTTGTTGCATCAATTTTTGGTTACAATGAATATATTGAAATAAATGCTTTTATTACAGGTGCTTTTGCTATTGGGATAATATCTGGCGCTTATTCAACCGAAGTTTTTAGAGGAGCAATCCAATCAATTGATAAAGGTCAGTTTGAAGCTGCAAATGTATTGGGTCTTAACAAATTCAGTAAATTTTTTAAAATAATTTTACCTCAAGCATTAAGATTAGCTATTCCAAACCTAAGTAATGTTTGGCAAATAACACTTAAAGATACTTCTTTAATTTCTGTGACAGGTTTAGTTGAAATTATGAGGCAATCATATATCGCCGCTGGATCAACGAGAGATCCATTATTCTTTTACTCATTTGCAGCGGTTCTATATTTATTACTTACATTTTTAAGTATGAAATTAATTAATAAATTAGAAGTAAAATATAGCAGGGGGTATTAATGGATTTTGAATTAATGGTTAATAGTTTTCCTAAGTTACTTAATGCCACTTTAATTACTTTAAAACTTCTTTCTGTTTCGTTAATAATAGGATTATTTATTGGCCTATTTTTTGCAATTCTAAGATTAAATAAAAATGTTTTTATTAATAGATTTGCTTATGGATATTCGTATATTTTTAGAGGTACACCACTTTTAGTACAAATATTTATTATCTATTTTGGCTTAGGTCAGATTGAATATTTAAGATCGACAATCTTTTGGGTAATTTTGAAAGAGCCATATTGGTGCGCAATAATCGCTTTTGCTTTAAATACAGGGGCATATACCTCAGAAATATTAAGATCTGCTTTTCAAACAATTAAGCCTGGATTAATAGAAGCAGGAAAAAGTTTGGGTATATCGAATAAAATAATCTTTTATAAAATTCAAATTCCAATTGCTATCCGCCAATCTCTACCAGCTTATGGAAATGAAATAATCTTAATGATGAAAGGAACTTCACTAGCAAGCACAGTTACCCTAATGGATCTAACAGGTGTAGCAAAATACATTATTTCAACCACATTCAAACCGATCGAAGTATTTATTGTTGCTGGAGGTATATATTTATTTATGACTTTTGTTATTCATAATTTTGTAAAGTTTTTAGAAAAAAAATATAGTTTTAATAGTTAGTATATTCTTTAATCTCTTTTATTTCCGATCCTGAGTGATTGTTTATCTCTAATTTAATTTTTGCTCGATTATCATTTAGAAAATGAACATCTCTTGAAAGTTGAATAAACCTTTCTCCAAAGTCCTTATTTTTTTCACACTTTCTCTTATCATCTTCTATTTCCCAAAGCTTAAAGTTTAAGTCTTTAAGCGATTGATACATTTGATTGAGCTTTTCATCAGTCTCGACGTTCTTTTTAAATTGGTCTTTTAATATAGAATACTCGTTGTTGATAAATTTCAACTTTTCAGTATCTTTTATTTTTTCTTTTTTAATCTCTAAAATTGAAATTTTGTCTAAGAGCTCTCCAACAGAAACTTCTACTATAATTTTATTCATAAAATTTAATACTGTGTTATCTTGTTGTAATTATGTCTAATATTTTAATTATTAAACATGGATCACTAGGAGATATAGCTCAAGCAAGTGGTGCAATTCAAGATATATTTGAAAACCATAAAAATGATCAAATTTATTTACTTACAACTAAACCCTATTTTGATTTATTTAAGAAAAATCCTTTTGTCCAAGAAGTAATTTTAGATAAAAGATTACCGAGATATAATTTAATATATTTGTATTTTTTAATGAGAGAGTTGAAGAAGCACAATTTTTTAAAAGTATTCGACCTTCAGAACTCTTCTAGAACTAATTTTTATAAAAATATTCTTTTTCCGAAAGCTGATAAAATAGTTTGGTCGAGTTCAGTTACAACTCTACCCTTAGATATAAATAAAAAAGAATTCGATAAATATTCAGTGCTTGAAAGATTTGATTATCAATTGAAAGAGTCTGGATTAAACACATCAAATACTTTAAAACCAGATTTTAATTGGGCTTCTACAGATATTAGTGAGATAAAAAATTTTTATAAGCTTGATAAATATATTTTATTATTTCCATTTTGCTCACCACATTTAATGATCAAAAAATGGCCCCATTACAATAAGCTTATCGAAAAAATTTCTAATAAATATGGAGATGAATATAAGATTATAACAGCACCAGGCCCGACAGAAATAAATGATGCTAAAAACATAAATGCTACAACTATTTTAGATAATAATAAGTCGTTGAATATATCTCAGCTAACTGCACTAATTAAAAAAAGCTCTTTTGTAATTGCAAATGATACTGGTCCTGCTCATATAACAGCTCACACAGGAACCAGGGGTCTAACCTTGTTCGGCAAACACACCACAGCTTACAAAGTTAGTATTGAAAGAGAAAGTTTTAAAGCAATTGAAGTCAGTGATCTTAAAAACCTAAGTGCTGAAAAAGTTTTCGAGAGATTAACTAACTTACTGTAAGAATTTTTTTATATTCTTCAATTATGTTAGACCAGTTAAATTTAGAGGTAAATTCTTTTGCATTTTTTCCAAGCTCTAAATATCTTTTGTTTTCAATCATTGAATTTAGTGATGAATATATATCTTCTAAACTATTACCATCGCAAATTAGTCCAGTTTTATCATGTTGAATAGCATCAGAAGCACCACCATCTTTACCACCTAAAGATGCAACAGCATATTGTCCAGCTTCTATATAAGCTATTCCAAATCCTTCAACTGAAGTCTTATGTATGATAGATGGCATTACGAAAATATTAGACTTTGCTACTAAAGAATTCTTTAAATCAGAACTAATATCTTTAAAGAACATAACTTGTGCCACTAAATCAAGTTCTTTAACTAATTCTTTTATATTATCTTCTTCTTCTCCATAACCAATACAAATGTAAACAATATCTGGATATACTTGTTTTAAATTTCTTAAAGCCATTAATACTTTTTCATGGTTTTTTCTTTTATCAAATCTAGATACAGTAATTAATCTAGGTGTCTTTATTTTCAATAAACTCTCGACTTTATCTAATGATTTTTTATTGAGCCCCTCTGCTTGATTAACGCCAGGATTAATTACCACTATCTTTGAATGATCAACACCAACACTAATCGCTAGATTTTTTGTATACTCTGAATTAGCAATTACTTTTTCAACATTATTTAAAACCTTAATTATCTTTTTGTTTTGAAACCCCCCTTTAGGATGATTGATTTCTTTCCCATGAACTAAGCAATATTTCTTTTTTTCAGTTTTAATTAACTCTAGACTTTTCCAATGGTCAGCTATTATTCCTTGAACTTTATTTTCTTTCAAAAACTCATTTATAAATTGAGCTTTTCTTATTTTCCGTAAAAATTTAATTCCCCCAACTCTTTCAATTGAAAAATTTACAGCATGGTCAAATTCTTTGTGATCTTTATGATAGTCTGCAAAAACTTTAATCATAAAGTTTTTAGACAATTCTTTAGCAAGACCCCACATCAAGCTTTGCATACCACCTAATTCAGGTGGAAAAGATCTTGTTGCAATTAAATACATTAATTATTTTTCCATTTAATGCCACATCCAGCACTTGGTATTTGTTGTTCAGGTCCCTTGCCAGTTTCTGAAATTAGTTTCATTGCTTTATATAAATCACTTTCACCATCTCTTATTGGAATTAAATTTTTAAGTTCTCTTAGTCTTCCTCTGTACTGGAGATTTAAATCTTTATTATAACCAAAGAAATCTGGCGTACAAACTGCATCAAAGGTTTTGGCTACTTCTTGTGTTTCATCAACTAAATACGGAAAATGGAATTGATTTTTTTTTGCAAATGTAATCATGTTTTCAAAAGAATCTTCTGGATAATTTTGGGGATCGTTAGCACAAATCGCTACAGAATTAATTCCAAAATCTTTTAATTTATTTGTATCTTCAACAATATCCTTAGTAATTGCTTTGACGTATGGACAATGATTACAAATAAACATAATCAAAGTTCCATTTTCGCCTTTTAAATCATCTAGAGATAAAATTTTGCTATCGGTTGATTTAAGCTTAAAGTCGTGTGCCTTTTGGCCAAAATCACATATTGGAGTTTGTATTGGCATAATGTAATAATATATAAATTATGTTTTACGATTTAAAAGACAAAAAACCAAAAAACTCTGGTGAAAATTGGGTAGCACCAAATGCTGTTGTAATAGGTGATGTTACTTTAGAAAAAAATACGAGTATTTGGTTTAATGCAACTCTTAGAGGTGATATTGAAAATATTCATATAGGTGAAGGCTCGAATGTTCAAGATGGATGTGTATTGCACACTGATCCAGGATATCCTTTAAAAGTCGGAAAAGACGTAACAGTTGGACATATGGTTATGCTTCATGGTTGTACGATAGGAGATAATAGTTTGATTGGTATTGGATCAGTAATTTTAAATAATGCAAAAATTGGAAAAAACTGTCTTATCGGAGCGAAAGCTTTGATAACAGAAAATAAAGAAATTCCAGATAACTCTTTAGTGATTGGATCACCTGGAAAAGTTGTAAGAGAAATTACTGAAGACGAAAAAAAAGCAATTATTGAGAATACAAAACACTATCAAGACAATTGGAAAAGATATTCTAAATCAATTTTCTGATTATTTAGTATGAGTTTGTTTAAGAAATTATTTTTTACAGTAATATTATCTATATTTTTGATTGCAGAGTCTTTCGCTGAAATAACCTACTTACAAATTTTAAAAGATCCAACAGACTTAAGATTAAATCTTCAGTATGCAAAAGAGCAAGAGTCTAAAGGCCGGTTTAAAGCTGTAATTGCAACTTTAGAAAGACTGAATGCCTTGTATCCAAACAATATAGATTTAAAGCTCTATTTATTATCGATCTCAATTAAAACTGATAGTACAGAAAAAACCTTGAACTTGATTAGCAAAATTCAATCTAGTGATCAAATATCTGATGAAATCAAAAAGAAAGTTGAACAAATTTTTGATGATATGAATAAGAAAAAAATAGATAAAGACATAATTGAAAAGAAAAAAGAAAGAAAAAAAGCTCAACTGGCCGCAAAAAAAAAACAACCTGAGAAAACAAGTCCTTGGACTTGGTACACTGAGTTGAGCTATACTAATATGATTAATTCAAATATTTCTAGTATCTCAGACTCTAAAACACAATTTTCAGGTGGGAGTGCTATTGCGATGACAGGTGTTGAGGGTGACAATTTAACAACGTTAAAAAATGGGTGGGGGGCAATCTATCAAATAAATTCCTCATCTAATCTATCTTTATACTCTAGTCATTCAACTTCAGAACAGAATAGAGCAACATCAGATGAAAATGATACTCAAACATTTTCAGCTACATATAGTAAATTTTTAGCAAAGAATACCGTTACATCGACTTTCTCTTTCACTGATTTAAATACAAGAAGAGCTGCAGATACACTTACTAGAAATATTTCACTAGATAATAGATATTTTTTTAATGATAAAATAAAATTTTTAACCGGTATAAATCTTGGAACTTCAGAGGGAAATCAAAATCCCTCAAACCTAACTAAAAGAAATAGTAATACTAGAAAAAAAGGTTTAGTATTTGGACCAGAATATTATTTTACTCCACAACATAATTTTAAACTAAAATATGCGTTTACTGGTACAGACGCTATAGCTGATTATAATTCATTGGAAGATGAAACGATTTCTGCATCTTATGCAAAAAATTTTAAATTTGGAAATTTAGGATTAACATATTCACTTTCAGATAAAAAACACAAGGAGCCAGATACGGTATTAATTCATCCTAATATAAGCAGAAAAGATGATAGCAAAACAAAAACTATTAGCCTCAGTGGTAACCTAAACCAATTATTTTCGTCACAAAAATTTTTCTCAGTTTCAGAAAAGCTTGGAAACTTTTTAAATACGATAAGTTATAGTACTTCATGGTCAGAAACTCAGTCAGAAAGCAGCCTTTTGCAACACAATTATAAAAAAGAGTCTTTTACATTTGGATTAACGAAAAGAATTTATTTTCAATGATTTATTTTATGTTAAAATATTAAAATTTTTATGAAATTTTTTTTTAAAATATTAATAATTTTTCTTTTTGCCACACAATCATTTGCATCCTCTCAGCAGATAGGAGTGATTGGTTTTGTGATCGGTAAAGTTTTTAATCAAAAGGGGGAAGAGTTAAAAGTAGGTGACTCAATATATTTTGGTGACACCATAAGTGCCAGTGATGGAGCAAAATCACAGCTTTTATTTATAGACGAAACGGTTATGACAATTGGCTCAGATACTAAATTAACAATTGATGATTATATTTTTGATCCTTTAGCAAATGACGGTAAACTTTTTGCTACAATTATAGCTGGAAGTGTAAAAATTCTCTCAGGAAAAATTAGCGAAAAAAATCCAGCCAATTTAGAGGTAAAAATTCCTTCGGGCACAATTGGTTCTAGAGGAACTGAATTTAAAGCCTCGGTTGATCCATTGACCACTCAAAGTAAAATTTTACTTGTAGGTCCTGGACCAAATAATTTATTAAATTTAAGAGCAGGAGCTGTTGAGGTATCAAATGGATTGGGAACAGTCACTTTGGATCAACCATATTTATTTACTGAGTTAACGGAAAACAGAGCTCCAACAGATGCAGTGGTCATTCCTCAAGCTGAATTAAAAATTTTTCAAAAATTAGAGGTTGAGCCTGAAAATACAGTTGCTCAATTGCCAGGCGATGAAACGAATAGCAATGAAGAAAATTCTGAAACAGCCGAAGGTAATACTGAGGAAGAAAATATTACAATAGTTGATAATGATAATTTACAAGAGGATGTAACAGAGGAATTAATTTTAATCGATGAGGCTGAAATAAATTCAATAATTAAAGATGAAATTTTTACTGATAATCAAAGTGAGGGTGACTTAGTTGTTGAAACATTAGTTGCAGCATTAGCAAAAGATGATGGTGGAATTACTGCCCAAATGTTAGGAAAATCTTTTTTAAGTAGTGGAAATGATATTAGACCAGATTTAGATTTACCTGAGGGTATGAGTTTAAACTCAGAGGAAGCCAATACTTTCATAGAAGAAAAAGCAATGCAGGAAATAGAAAAAGTAATGCTAGTGAGTGCGAGAGTGAAAAATGTAGAATATGTTCCTACTAAATTTAATCAGTTAAGTGGTTTTGATGACATTAGAGTTCCAATTTTAAATGATGAAACAGGTGATGTTGTATTTCTTGATATGGGCAATATAGATTTTAAACCCCAAGTTTTACCAGCCAATTTTAATGAAGATCAACCTCAATTACTACCTAGAATACCAGAACAGTTATTTCTTAAAGGTGGTGATGAAAACGTATTTATAGATTTTGATGAAGGTCAATTTGTTGAAACAGTATTTGACCCTGAAATTGAAATATTGGATCAAAAATATCAAGCAGCCATTAATGCAGGTGCTACTCAAGATGAAATAGAGGAAATTTTTATTGAAATGGATGAAGTCATGCAAAAAGCTGATGAGTCTATGGTTACTATAAATATGGAAAGTATGGAAAATGAAATTATGCCCGCAGGTTTAAATATGGATTTTTTAACTGCAGAGGAATTTGTAAAGGAACAAGATAGTTTTTTATTTAGTACAGATGTTTATACCGAGTCATGGGAACAAGCTGAAGAGGGAAAAGTAGCTATTTTTAAAATAGATGGTTCAGTTGATTATGTAGATCAAGAAGATGCAAATACTGCATGGGAAGCAGCTGATGAAGCTTATGAACAAGAGTTTGCAGAAGCTTTTCCTGAGATTTATCAAGCAGAAAAAAAGGCAGAAGCTTTAATGGCAAAGGCAGATGCTCAGGCAGAAGAACTATTTTTAAATATTGATCGATTAATACAATCGGGGGCTTCAGATGAAGAAATAGAGGAAGCATTTATCAAAGTTGATACCGAATTAAATCAAGCTTATTTCGAAGTTGATGCAGCATTTGAGGAAGTAATGTTGGTTGAAATGAAAACTGATGTATTAATGATGGCAGAAGAAGCTGCAAGTTTAAAGTTTGAAATAAATAATGCTAAAAAGACTGGTATGCTCGACGGTAAAGAATTGTCAGAAGCAGAGATAAAAGAGTTCGAAGAAGAAGTAAAATTTTTAGAATTGGCGGTTGAGGATACTAAAGAGAACTATCTAGAAGAGGTAAAATTTGTAAATCAAGTATTAGACGTTAGACAAGCCGATATGCAAGTAGAATTTGAAATTCCAGAAATAGATTTTCAATTAGCTTCATTAGACATTGAACAAAATTTACAGATACAAGAAGTACAAATTCAAGAAGAACAAGGATTGCAACAAGAATTTCAAGCAATAGAAATGTTTTATATTGAGCCAGTTCAGCCTCTAGGTTTCCTTGAAGAGCCAGAACGTCAGATTGATGATGTACAACAACAAAATACAATAAGTGCTGGTACCACTACATATGCAGACTTAAATACAAAATCAAGTGGAGCAGATGTTTATATGGGAGCGCAGACAGATTTAATTATTACTTCAGCCGCAAGTAATGCTGCAACTCAAGCAACACTCGGAAAAACTGTAGGAAATTTTTCACCGGTTCATCAAATAAATTATTCTACCAGACAAATAGATCAATCAGCAATACTTCAGTTGACTGCTTTAGGGCGAAGCACACTTCCTAGATTATCTTTAATAAATAAGACTCATAGTTATAGCGCAAGTGATACCGGAAACGTTACACCAAGCACCGCTTATACACTTCCTTTCATGGGTCTAGCTACTGAAGTTAATTCTAGTTTGACTTCAACTGTTTCGAATAATGTTACAGATGGAACTACATATCTTGAAAATGAATTAGATCCAAATTTGACTAATTTTTTAGTTACAATTTCATCTGAATCAACCAACACAGCTGGAAATGTCGCAAATTCTATACAAACAACAGTTACGGTTGAATCTGATGGTGGTGTAGCTGGAAATACTAATAAAGCTTCAGGAACAGACAGTGGTGCAACAAAACAATAAAAAAATTAATATATATGCCTACATACACAGTTGCTACATCAAATCTTAATCTTAACTCAAAAAAACAAAAAGAAATAGCCCAAGGAATTACTAAAATTCACAATGTTGTTACTGGCGCAAATACTTATTTTGCTCAAGTTATATTCAATAATACTAAAAAAAATAATCATTTTATGGGAGGTAAAATCGTGAAGGAACCTTCAATTTTTTTACTTGGTCAAATCAGATCAGGTCGTTCAAAGAAAATAAAAGATAAATTAATTTCAGATTTAAAAAGTATTATAGTTAAAAAATCAAAATTAGATGAAACACAAGTGTGGGTTTACATCATAGACCTACCACCATCACAAATGATAGAATATGGTGCTGTATTACCAGAATCTGGAAAAGAAAAACAATGGTTTATGGGTTTATCTAATAAGTTAAAAAAGAAATTATCTGCATTAGAAAAATAACATTAGGGCACAAGCCAACTATCATTATTATTTTCTAAATCAAATCTAGCTCTTCGATGACCTTTTGCTGCAAGGTATAGCCATTCAATTGATTTAATTTTACATTTAATAACAGTAAAATTTTTAAAACCTTCTTCACTTTGCTCCATTGTATAATCAAAATCTTCTAATTTAGATATCATTCCAGAGGTTGGATTTTCTGATGCTGTCCCAGGAGGACTATCGGTTAAGTAACATCTTCTACTTATATGTTGAGTTTTTTTCCACGATTCCTCTGTTATAGAATTTTGATTATTTACATCACATTCTACTTTTACCCTCAATTGAATTTTTTCTTCTTTGTCATAAAAAACTAGAGAGGCATTTTTATTTTTTTTAAGAATATCTACTTTAGGAGATCTAAAATCTGTGTGAAATTGTAATAATTTATTCTCTCTATTTGCCTTTCTTAAAACTACAATCCTACCATCTACCTCATTTTGATTTGCACAAATGAATACAGGAATTCTAAACTGAGAACCTCTATTAGTTACCGCATCATCTAGCATTGACCAGTACTTATTTTGAATCTCTTCTAGGTTTTCATAGTATGCTGGCTGCATACATTACTTTCTAAATCTTTTAATTAAGCTTGATGTATCCCATCTGTTTCCACCCAAACCTTGAACTTCACCATAATATTTATCAACAAGCTCAGTTACTGGTAATAGTGAGCCATTATTTTTAGCTTCTTCCATGGCAATTTTAAGATCTTTTCTCATCCAATCTACTGCAAAACCAAAATCAAACTTGTCATCAATCATAGTTTTGTATCTATTTTCCATCTGCCAGGATTGAGCAGCACCTTTTGAAATAACTTCAATAACATCTTCCATATTTAGCCCGGCTTTCATTCCAAAATTAATCGCCTCAGATAAACCCTGAACTAATCCTGCAATGCATATTTGATTAACCATCTTTGCAAGTTGTCCATTACCAGGACCACCAAGTAATTTCATTTTTTTACTGTAACAATCTATTTTATCTTTTGCTTTATCAAAGTCCGCTTGATCTCCTCCAATCATAACAGTAAGAGCACCATTTTCTGCACCAGCTTGTCCACCAGATACAGGTGCATCTAAGGAACCAAAACCATTTTTTTTTGCATACTCATGAATTTCTCTAGCTATTGTTGCAGAGGCAGTCGTATTATCTATATAAACAGATCCTTTTTGAATAGTTTTAAAAATACCATTATCACCAAAAGTAACTTCCCTTAAATCATTGTCGTTTCCGACACAGGTAAAAATATATTCAGCATCTTTTGCAGCTTCGGCAGGTGTTTCAGCTAATTTGCCTTTGTATTCACTCACCCATTTTTCAGCTTTAGATTTAGTTCTATTAAAAACAGTTACATTGTGTCCAGCTTTTGATATATAACCAGCCATTGGATAGCCCATAACACCAAGACCAATGAAAGCAACATTACAAGTCATAATTTTTTTATATGTTTAAGAGTTTAAGTTTAAAAGTAATTATATTTGGTTTTATATTTACATTTTTTTCAAGTTTTGGACAGAGTTTTTTTCTTGGTTTATTTAATTCAAGTATTAGAGAGACACTTTCAATTACGCATGGACAATTTGGCTCAATATATGCTTCGGCGACATTATTAAGTGGTTTTCTTTTAATTTGGA
>CABXRL010000011.1 GCA_902514605.1 uncultured Pelagibacteraceae bacterium | reverse complement strand
TCAATTATGTATCATCGTTTTGAGGAGAATAAATATCCATCAACCAATATTAGGATAAATATTTTCAAAAAACATTTAGAGATAATTAAAAATTCAAAGTTTGAATTTTATCATCCTAAAGACTTTGAAAATAATTTTGGTGTACCAAAAAAACAAAAAAAAATTTTACTTACTATTGATGATGCATTTAAATCTTTTTATGAAAACGCATGGCCGATACTAAAAAAAAATAAAATTCCTTTTCTATTATTTGTCTCAACCGAACCTGTTGGAAAAGAAGGATATATGACTTGGGATCAAATCAAAGAGATTGAAAAGTCGGGATTTGGTGTTATTGGTCATCATTCTCATTCGCATGATTATTTAATAGACAAAAAGTATCAAGAGTTTGTTCTAGATATCAAAACAGCAGACAAAATTTTTTTAAAAGAAATTGGTTATATTCCATCTTTATTTTCTTATCCATTTGGCGAATATTCAAGAAAAATGAGCGAGTACATTTCTAGAAACTTCAATATTGCTTTTGGTCAACATTCAGGAGTAATTGATATAAACAAAGAAAAGTATGAACTTCCAAGATTTCCAATTAATGAAAAATATGGAGAATTAGAAAGATTTAATTCAATCATAAGTTATTTTCCTCTAGAATATGAGAGTTTAAAACCCATTGAAAAAAAATTAAATCATAATGAAAATCCTCCTCAATTCAGTGTAAAATTTTTTAAGGAACAAAAGAATTTAGAAAATATCAATTGTTATTCTAATGAAGGGAATAGATGGGAGAAGTCGGATACAATTATTAAAAAAAATAAACTTTTGATCAAATTCAGGGAGCCTTTTGTTCAAAGAAGAGGACGTATCAACTGTTCTCTCAATGACGAGGGAGAATGGCGTTGGTTTGGAACACAATTTACAATTGCTAATGAAATTAAATAAGACTCTCTAATTTTTTACTAGAAGGAAGAAGTTTAGCATCATCAAAATCTTTTAAATCATTTTGTGAAATAATTTTTTTCAAAATTTCTACATACTTTTGACCTGTCTCAGCGTATTTATCTAAATGTTCTGATAAAATAATACTATCCAGTTTCGCTCCTTCATCTCTTAATTTTGCTCTAGCTTTTCTAAACTCTCTATAAGAAGAATGTGTATTCAAATTCCTTTGATAGGCTCTAACTGATGCTTGAAGAACATTAAATTTCATGACTTTGTGACCTTGATCTTTTTCAGCATCTTTTGGTTTTAATCCATTTCCAGACCAAGTCCACTGACCAAATAAAGCATTTCCCTCTAAAGCAAAACGCGAAGTACCCCAACCAGTCTCTTTTGCAGCTTGAGCTATAGCCAAAGATGTCGGTATTTCATCCATTCTAATTTTTAAAGTTGAGAGGTCTTTAGAAGGTATACCATACTGTTTAAATTTTTGATTTAACCATTTCTTTTCCAACTTAGTATTATTATTTTTGTTGATTATTGTAAAAAGTTTAAGTCTATCAAGTTTTATGTTGTTATTTTCTTCTAAAATTAAAGGTAAAACAATTTGAATGAACAAGTTTTTTCTTTTTTTTGTATTTTCTATTTTTTTTATTTCGTTAGGTAGCCATGTTAGAGCAACAGGCCTCACCAATTTGTTTATTCTAACGTCGTCTAAATTATAATTTGTGTCTCTAAATAATTGGTCAATTGTTGATGCACTTAGTCTTATAGACTCTGTATCAAGGTCATTAAGTGTAAGAATATCAGATAATAAATCTTTCTCATCAAAAGCCTCATTTATATCAATTTTAATTTGATCTTCTTTCCCATTCAACTTATAGACCATTATTTTTCTAGAATCGTTTTGATATTCATTTGAAAAAATTTCTTGATTAGCGAAATTAATAAAAATTGGAACTACATAGAAAAAACCTATAATTCCAAAACAAACAATTAGTGTTCTACCGATTGAGTTGCTTACTCTTTCACCAAATAAATAGACTGTTTCTGTAGTCTTTTTTTTTCTATTAATGTTTAAAAATTTTATTTTTTTTAATCTAAATCGCTTCAACTTCTTTTACCTCTCTAATATAATGTTTTAAAAGATTTTGAACACCTTGTTTTAATGTTAAAGTGGAACTAGGACAGCCTGAACAACTTCCTTGTAATTGAACTTTAACAACTCCATCTTTAAAACTTTTAAATTTTATATCACCACCATCTCTCGACACAGCTGGACGTATTTTTTCATCTAAAATTTTAATTATATTTTTTTCTATCTCAGATAGATTAACTTTATCATCATTCCGTTTGTTGTCTAAAACGAAATCCTTACCGTTAGAATAGAAATCGTTAATTAATGAAATTATAATATGTTTAATTTCGTCCCAACTTATCTTTTCTAATTTATTTACTGAGATAAAATCACTCGCTAATAAAATGCCCTCAACCCCATTCACTGCAAGTATATCTTTAACAAGTTGATTATTACTTTCATCTTTTTTTGTTATTTCAATGACACCTATATTTGACACTTTTTTCCCAGGCAAAAATTTTAGGGAATTGGGATTTGGAGTTATTTCTGTTTGAATGAACATGGTTAATATATAATCAATAATTTAAAAATATAAACTGTAAATAAATACGACTTAAAAACCAACTATATCGTGAATTTTTTTGATTTTTTTGGAAGCTATATTGTCAGCTTTTTGACAACCATCTTCTAGTATTTTATCTAAATAACTTTTTTCTTTTAATAATTTTTTAATCTCATTTGATATTGGGTTTAAATTGTCTATTAAAATTTGAGATAAATTTTCTTTTAATTCTGAAAAATTTTTTCCTGAAAATTTTTGTATTGTGTCTTCAAAAGTCATGCTTGCAAGACTAGAGTAAATGCCGATTAGATTTCTAGCCTCTGGTCTATCAACGAATTCTTTTATGTTTGTTGGTATTGACAATGAGTCGGTTTTTGCTTTTTTTATTTTATTCAGTATTTCATCTTTTTCATCTGTTAAGTTAATCCGACTTAAGTCTGACAAATCTGATTTACTCATTTTTTTAGAACCATCTTTAAGACTCATTATTCTTGAAAATTCTTTTTGAATTAAAGGTTCAGGTATTTTAAAAAAATCATCGACCTTAAAATCATTATTAAACTTTTGTGCAATGTCTCTGCAAAGTTCTAAATGTTGTTTTTGATCATTTCCAACAGGAACATGCGTAGAGTCATATAACAAAATATCTGCTGCCATCAATATAGGATATGAATAAAGTCCTACACTAGCCTTCTCTTTGTCCTTTCCAGCTTTTTCTTTAAACTGTGTCATTCTATTTAACCAACCCATTTTTGCTGTACAGCTTAATATCCATGCTGCTTCAGCATGAGCAACTACCTGGGACTGATTAAAAATTATACTTTTTTTTGGATCTATCCCACTGGCTATAAAAGTTGCGACTGTTTCACGAATATTTTCCCTCAATATTGCTGGGTCTTGAGTTACTGTTATAGCATGTAGATCCACTACACAAAAAATACATTCATTTTCATTATCATTACTTAAACTAACAAAGTTCTTAATTGCTCCTAAATAGTTTCCTAAATGAAGGTTTCCAGTTGGTTGAACTCCTGAAAAAATTTTTTTTTTCATAATTAATATTTTAATTTAATATCATCATATTTAAAAGCTTTGATAATTAGTGATAATGTTAAATAAAACGAAAGAGTTAAAAAAACTGTAAATACCAAATAAAAAGTTTTAAAATTATATTCGTAAGCTAATTGATTTTCAAAAAATAAAAGTAAATATTTAAAAAATAAACCCATCAAAATTGAGACCAGAATTATTTTAACAAATCTTATTAAAAAAATTCCATTAAATTGAAATAAATCATCTTTTTTTAAATAAATAAATAGTATTAATGAGTTAAACCATGAAGAGATGGTTGTTGCTATTGGAATAATGATAAAGCCGACACTTTCAAAATAATAAATACTTATAATAATATTAAGAACCACAGAAAATACAGAAATATAAAAAGGAGTTTTAGTGTTATTGTTGGCGAAGAAAAAAGTAGAAAAAACTTTTATTAATGCAAACGCTGGTAGTCCCAATCCAAAATAATAAAGGGCCTTTGATGAATTGAGAACTGCCTCTTCACTAAATGATCCATATCCAAATAACGCTGAAATAATTTCATTTGAGCCTACAAATAAAGCCGCTGTTGCAGGTAAACTTAAAAACATACTAATTTCTAGAGCTTTGTTTTGAATATTTAAAATTTTTTTCTTCTTTTTTAAGAAAACATGCTTCGATAATTGAGGTAAAACCACTACACCTATTGCTATTCCTGCTATTGCTAGATTTATTTGGTATACTCTATCTGCATAATATAGGTATGATACTGCGCTTGACTGAAATGAAGCTATGATTGTACCAACAAGTACATTTATTTGAGTTACTCCAGAGGAAAAAATACTGGGTAAGAGTTTTTTAAAAAAGAATTTTACTTTATTGGTAATTTTAATTTTAAAATCTAATTTAATTAAGTAAAATTTTTTTACAAACTGATATAAAAAAATCAATTGCAATAAACCTGCTATAGAGACACCCCAAGAAAGAAAGTAAATTAGATCATCATTTAAATAATTTCCAAAAAATAATATAGATATTAATACTATATTCAAAATAATTGGCGCTGCTGAAGCGGCTGCAAATTTATTATGAGAATTTAAAATTGCTCCAAAAAAAGATGATAAACTTACAAACATTAAGAATGGAAAAGTTATTCTAGTTAAAGTAATAGCAAGCTCTATTTTGTCTGTATTTTTTGTAAAACCTGGGGCAATCAAACCCACAAAAATGGGCATAAAAAGTTCAATAAACAAGACTAAAAAAAATAAGCTCAATGATAATAGATTAAAAATTTGATTAGCAAACTTTTGTGATTTTTTTTTACTCTTAATTAGTTCAGAAGTGTAGCTAGGAACAAAAGCTGCATTGAATGTACCTTCAGCAAATAATCGCCTGAACGTATTAGGTATTCTGAAAGCAACAAAAAATGCATCTGCCAATAAACTTGTTCCAAGAAAAATAGCTATTAGAACATCTCTTAAATATCCAAGTAATCTGCTAATTATAGTATAAAAACCAAAAGTCCCTGTTGACTTAACTAAGTTCATAAATCATATTAGTCTTAAATTTACCTCATTTGTACACCTAATTAACCTAAATGAAAAAAACAAAAATCGATCATTATACTGATAAAGAAGCTTTAGATTTCCACAGTCATATCAAGCCAGGTAAAATCGAAATTTCCTCGTCAAAAAATATGACTACAAAAAGAGATCTAGCGCTAGCTTATTCACCAGGTGTAGCAGCACCAGTCAAAGCTATAAGTGAAAATCCAGAAAGTGCGTTTGATTACACAAGCAAAGGAAATCTTGTTGCGGTGATAAGTAATGGATCTGCAATTTTAGGAATGGGAAATTTAGGAGCTTTAGCATCAAAACCTGTCATGGAGGGAAAAGCGGTTTTATTCAAAAGATTTGCGGACATAGACTCTATAGATCTTGAAATTGATTCAGAAGATCCAAATGAAATAGTTAACAGCATTAAAAATTTCTCTCCAAGCTTTGGTGGTATAAATCTGGAGGATATTGCTGCGCCAGATTGTTTTATTATTGAGGAAAAACTTAAAAACATTTTAGATATTCCTGTTTTTCATGACGACCAACATGGAACTGCAATTATCACAACAGCTGCATTACTTAATGCACTTGATATAACTAAAAAGAAAATTCCCAAAGTCAAAATAGTTATCAACGGTGCAGGAGCATCAGCAATGGCATGTGCCAATTTATTTAAAAAAAGTGGAGTACCACAAAAAAATATTACAATGATAGATAGAAAAGGAGTAATTTATATCGGACGAGAAAATTTAAATAAATGGAAATCCTCACATGCTATAGAAACTAATAATAGAACTTTAACTGATGCAATTAAAAATGCGGATGTATTTCTGGGTTTGTCAGCTAAGGGAACTTTAACAAAAGATATGGTGAAAAAAATGGCTGATAATCCAATCATATTTGCTTGTGCAAATCCTGATCCAGAAATTAAACCTGAAGAAGTTGAAAAAGTTAGAGATGATGCAATTATAGCTACTGGAAGATCAGATTATCCAAACCAGGTAAATAATTTGATTGGTTTTCCATACATATTTAGAGGAGCGCTAGATGTAAGATCAAAGGTTATAAATGAGGAGATGAAAATTGCTGCAGCACATGCAATTGCAAATTTAGCCAAGGAAGAGGTTCCTGATGAAGTTGTTGCGGCCATGGGAGGCGAAAGGCCACATTATGGAAAAAATTATATTATCCCGTCAACTTTTGATCCGAGATTGATAAGTGTTATTCCAGCAGCAGTAGCTAAGGCTGCAATAGATACGGGTGTAGCTAGAATAAATATAAAAGATTTTGAACATTATAAAGACCAGCTAAGACAAAGACTCGATCCGACAGTCACTATCATGCAAGGGATAAATACTTATATAAAGAAAAAACCAAAAAAAGTTGTTTTTGCTGATGGTGAGGATGAAAATATGCTGAAAGCTGCAATAGCGTTCAAAAACTCAAATTTGGGAATACCAATTTTAGTTGGTAAAGAAGATTTGATAAAAAAACAAATAAAGAAAATAGGTTACAATGAAAATTTTGATATAGAAATTGTAAATTCAAAAGATACAAAAAAAAAAGGAAAATATACAAAATATCTTTTTGAAAAACTTCAAAAACAAAAGGGAATGCTAGAGCAAGATTGTGACCGTCTGGTAAAAAATGACAGAGTCATCTGGGCATCTTGTATGATTGCGTGTAAAGATGCTGATGCAATGGTAACCGGAAATACTCGAAGATATTCATCCTCTCTTGAAAAAATAACTAAAGTCGTAGATCCAAGAGCAGGGGAAATTATGTTTGGTTTAAATCTAATAGTGAATAGAGGAAAAACAATTTTTATATGTGATACCTCTGTAATTGAATACCCTGATTCAAACCAGTTAGCAGAGATGGCAAAATCAGCAGCTAGAGTTGTAAGACTATTTGGATTTGATCCTAAAGTTGCTTTTTTATCTCACTCAACTTTTGGGGAACCTGCAACCGATAGAACTAAAAGATTAAGTGATGCAGTTAAAATTTTAAAGAAAGATAAAGTTGATTTTAAATTTGATGGAGAAATGCAGCCTGATGTTGCTTTAGAAGAATTATACAAAGAGTTTTATCCATTTTCAGAAATTGTGGGAAATTCAAATGTTTTAATTATGCCAAGTCAACATAGTGCAGCAATTTCTTACAAAATGATTAAATCAATGAGTAGAGCAAAAGTTATCGGACCATTATTGATTGGCTTAGGTCTTCCAATAGAAATTGCTCCTCTAAGAACTTCTACATCAGAAATTATAAATTTGGCATCAATTGCAGCATATTCTGCAGATGTTATTGATTATAAGAAAAATTAATTTTTTTGAATTCTTAAATCCTCAACCAAGATAATGCTAGCTATAACATCTTTTACATCAAGAATTTCTTTAGCCTCTTTTAAAACTTCATCTTTTTCATCTTCTGTAATCGCAATACCATAAATAAAAATTTTCTTTTTATAAGTATCAATCTGATAATTGGTTGCTTTAATTTTCTTGTTTAAAATAATTGCTGCTCTTAATTGAGATGTAATTAGCAGATCTTTTGCTGATTGTTTAAAATTAAACTCCTCTTTTATTTTAATATCATTTCTTACAGATCTTACTCCAAGAGTTTCCCATGCTAATTTGGTCAATTGAAGTTTTTCCTCAGGACTTTCAACTTTTCCTGTTAAAAAAAATCTTCCATCTAAAACTTGATTATCTATTGCAAATAAATACTTTTTATTTTTCAATAACATTCTAGCTGTAAAATTTTTTTCCATTATCGAGTCATCTATTTGAGTTCCAACTGTTCTTGGATCGAAAGCCACACTTACTCCTGTTCCAAAAAAACCCTTCGATCCTACTCCAGTACAACTGGATAAAAGTATCAAAAATAACAAAAATAAAACTGACTTAATTTTCATTTTTTAACTTAATACAATAATTATAAATTTCTTTTTTAGAGATATCATTGTTTTTAGTAATTAGATCTATAATCTCTTTTACACTTAATTTATTAATTGTTTTTTTAATTATATTTTTATCCGATTCACTTAATTTTTGCGAAACATTTTTTATTGCTTGCATTTCTGAAATAACAATAGTTAATTCACCTTTAAGTCTTCTTTCAAGTATTTTTAAATTATCAATTTCTTCTCTAAAAAATTCTTCATAGAATTTTGTCATCTCTTTACAAATCAAAATTTTTCTTCCTTTAAAATACTTTTTTAAAGTTGGAATAGTCTTATTGAATTTTTTTGCGGAAATAAAAAAAACAATAGAGCAGTTTAGCTTTGATAAAATTTGTAGATCATTATTTAATGTTTTATTTTTTTCAGGCAAAAAACCATAAAAATAAAACTTATCAGTAAATCCACTTACCGAAACCGCACTAGAAACAGCAGAAGGACCCGGGACAGGTGATACGTTAATATTATTTTTTAAACATTCATTTATCAAAATACGGCCTGGATCTGAAATATTTGGTGTTCCCGCATCTGAAATTAGAGATATAAAACAACCTGATTTTAACAAACTGATTATCTTGTTCAAATTTTTTTTTTCATTAAATTTATGATAAGAAATTAAATTAGACTTAATATTAAATTTACTAAGCAGAATTTTAGAAATTCTAGTATCTTCACACAAAATATAATCTGATTGTCTTAAAGTTTTTATTGCCCTTTGTGATATATCTAATAAATTTCCAATTGGTGTCGATACAACATGTAAGCCAATCTTGACCTTATTATTGTCAAATTTATTATTTAAGGACATTATATTATCTAATTAATATATTATTATTTAAATGATTAAAATTTCAAAATTGTTAATTTCTTTGCTATTCGTATTTATAATTATCACACCACAAAAAACATTAGCAAATGAAAAATTAAAAATTGGACTGCTTATTCCACTGAGTGAAGATAATCAAGAAATTGGTCAACAAATTATCAAAACTGTTAGAATGGCTATAAATGATATTAACAGTGAGAATATAGAAATAATTGTTAAAGATACAAAATCAAATCCTAATAACACACTAAAATCTGCTATCGAATTAAAAAATGAAAATGTAAAAATTGTAATAGGTCCAGTCTTTTACCAAAACCTTGTTAATCTTGATGAAGTTGAAGATTTAATTTTTTTATCATTAACTAATAGGACTATTGGTCTTCCAAAAAATGTTATTAGCGCTGGTGTAAACTCTACCTCACAACTAAATGCTATTAAAAAATTTTTAGAAGTAAATGAAATTAAAAAAACAATTTTTTTATTACCAGAATTAAAATATGAAGCAGAAATAAAAAAAGGCATAAAAAATTCAAAATTAAAAACAAAAAAGATATTTGAATATGATACTGAACCCACCAAACTGACAAAACAGATTGAAAAAATCACTAATTATAGAATTAGAAAACAAAATTTAGAAGATGAAATAAAAAGATTAAAACAATCTGATGATCCAAATAAAGAAAAAAAAATAAAACAGTTGGAAAAAAGATATACTTTAGGCAAAGTAAACTTCGATTCAGTAGTAATAGCTGATTTTGATGAAAGTTTAAAAAGTGTTGCTACATCTCTTTTATACAGCGATGTATCGCCTGAAAAAGAATATTTTATATCTCTCAATCAATGGTTTAATGAAAGTTTAATTCAGGAAGAAAGTCTTCAACCTATGTATTATCCATCAATAAATAAAAAAAATTGGGAAAGCTATAAGAATCTATTTTACAAAAAATTTAAAAAATATCCAAACCATTTAAGCCTGCTTAGCTATGATTTAGTCGGTTTAATTTATTATTTATCATTTAAAAACAATTTTTTGACATCTGATATTGAAAAACTTTTTAAAGATGAAAATTCTTTTAAAGGTAAGATTGGAATTTTTGATATTAAAAATAATGAAATTAATCATCGTCTTAATTTTTATAAGATAGAAAAAAATCAAACTACAGAAATTTTTTAATTTTTTTAAATGCTTTAGATCGATGGTCAATTCTATATTTCAAACTAGGTTTCATTTCTCCAAAAGTTAATTTCTTCTTGAAAGGTATGAATATAGGATCATACCCAAAACCATTATTGCCTTTTGGTTTATTAGATATGTGTCCTTCAACTTTACTTTGAATACAAATAATTTTTTTTTTTGGATTACTTATTGATAAAGCACATACAAAACGAGCTTTTATTTTTTTATTTTTCCAATTTTTATCTTTTTTATAAAGCTCTCTGTAAACTTTTTTTATTGCGATTTTAAAATCAGAGTTTTTTCCTCCCCATCTGGCTGAATATATTCCTGGTCTCTTTTTTAGAATATCAATTTCTAATCCAGAGTCGTCTGCTAAACAAATTAGATTTGATTTTCTTGAAAAATATCTTGACTTTATTAGTGAATTTTCTTTAAAAGTTTTGCCTGTTTCTCTTGGACTCTTAAGATTGAATTCAGATGTTGACCGAATTTTGATGTATTTTGGTAATAAATTCTTGATTTCACGCAGCTTACCTTCGTTATTAGTTCCTATTAATAATTTGTTTATTTTTTGTCTAGACATCTGGAAATTATCAAATTCCTTACCATATAAGATTATATGGAAAAAGAAGAAAACCAAAATAGTACCACCACAGATCAGAGCCAGGAAGTAGAAAATGCTGAGAAAAATATCAACGAAGATGAAAATAAAATTCAACCTCAGCCCGAAGGACTTTCATCAAACGAGAAAGAGGAAATAAAAGAGCTTACTCCAGAGGAGAGAATTACAGAACTTGAGGATAAAATAGCAAGAACTTTTGCTGAAATGGAAAACCAAAGAAGAAGGTTTGAAAAAGAAAAAATAGATGCATTTGAGTATGGTGGTTATAGTTTTGCAAAAGAGGCGTTAAACCTAATAGATAATTTAGAACGGTCAAAACATGTTTTAGAAAGTGATGATAAACTAAAAGAAACCGAGGCACTAAAGAAGACTCTCGAGCATTTAGATATAATTAAAAAAGATCTAATATCAATTTTTGAAAAAAATAATATTAAACCAATTGATAGTCTTAACCAGAAACTAGATCCAAACTTTCATCAAGCAATGATCGAAATCGAAGATGATACAAAAGAACCAGGTACAATAATCCAAGAAATTCAAAAAGGATTTACTATAAAAGATAGACTGCTTAGACCATCATTGGTTGGAGTATCAAAAAAAACTTCAAAAAAAGAGGAAAAAAACAATAAAAATGAGGAGAATCTGAAAGATAAATAATTATGAGATCAACTTGTAGTTTTACATTTAGCACCTATATGAGATTTTACATATTAATATTATGAGTAAAATAATTGGCATAGATTTAGGGACAACCAACTCATGTGTTGCCATTATGGAGGGAACACAGGCTAAGGTTTTGGAAAATGCGGAAGGTGCAAGAACGACACCTTCAGTAGTTGCATTTACTGATGATAATGAAAAATTAATTGGTCAACCGGCCAAAAGACAAGCTGTGACGAATCCTGAAAATACTATATTTGCAGTTAAAAGATTAATTGGAAGAAACTTTGAGGACTCGACAGTAAAAAAAGATGTTGAAGCAGCACCTTTCAAAATTGTAAATTCTGAAAAAGGTGATGCTTGGATTGAAGCAAAAGGAGAAAAGTATTCTCCATCACAAATTTCTGCTTTCATACTTCAAAAAATGAAAGAGACTGCTGAAAAATATTTGGGTCAATCAGTAACAAAAGCAGTGATTACTGTTCCAGCATATTTTAACGATGCACAAAGACAAGCCACTAAAGATGCTGGTAAAATTGCTGGTTTAGAAGTTTTAAGAATTATAAATGAGCCAACTGCTGCTTCATTAGCGTATGGATTAGATAAAAAACAAAATAAAAAAATAGCTGTATACGATTTAGGTGGGGGAACTTTTGATGTTTCAATATTGGAATTAGGAGATGGTGTATTTGAAGTGAAATCTACTAACGGTGATACATTCTTAGGAGGAGAAGATTTTGATAATGCAGTTGTCGAATATTTAATTGGAGAGTTTAAAAAAGATAGTGGTATTGACCTTAAGTCTGACAAATTAGCTTTACAAAGACTAAAAGAGGCTGCTGAAAAAGCTAAAATTGAACTTTCAGCTGCAGAACAAACTGACATTAATCTTCCTTTTATCACGGCCGATAAAACTGGTCCTAAACATATTAACTTAAAAATGACTAGAGCAAAACTTGAGGCTTTAGTTGAAGATTTAATTGCTAGAACTATTCCACCTTGTAAGACTGCATTAAAAGATGCTGGAGTTTCTGCAAGTGACATCAATGAAATAGTTATGGTTGGAGGCATGACTAGAATGCCAAAAGTTATAGAAGAAGTAAAAAATTTTTTTGGTAAGGATCCTAATAAGAGTGTTAACCCAGACGAAGTTGTTGCAATGGGAGCAGCTATCCAAGCTGGTGTGCTGCAAGGAGATGTAAAAGATGTGTTGCTGTTAGATGTTACACCGCTATCTTTAGGGATTGAGACACTTGGTGGAGTTTCTACAAAGCTTATTGAAAAAAATACAACAATACCAACAAAAAAAAGCCAGGTATTCTCTACAGCTGACGACAATCAGCCTGCTGTTTCAATTAGAGTTTTGCAGGGAGAGAGGGAAATGGCAACTGATAATAAATTATTAGGAAACTTTGAACTAATAGGTATTGCTCCTGCACCACGAGGTGTGCCTCAAATTGAGGTAACTTTTGATATAGATGCTAATGGAATAGTTAACGTATCAGCAAAAGACAAAGGAACAGGTAAAGAGCAAAAAATTCAAATTCAAGCATCTGGTGGTTTAAGTGATGAAGAAATAGAGAAAATGGTAAAAGATGCTGAGGCAAATAAAGATTCTGATAAAAAGAAAAGAGAATCTGTAGATGTAAGAAATCAAGCAGATACGTTAATCCATTCAACTGAAAAAAATTTGAAAGAACACGGATCCAAAATTTCTGATGCTGAGAAAAAAGCCATTGAGGACGCTTCAAAGGATCTTAAAGAAACATTAAAAGGTGAAAACACAGAGGATATAAAGAAAAAAATCGAAACACTAGTTCAAGCTTCAATGAAACTTGGAGAGGCTATCTATAAATCACAACAAAACACAAAACCACCTTCTGATAAAGATGATGGCAAAGACGAAAAGGGGAAAAAAGACGATAATGTTGTTGATGCTGACTTTGAAGAAGTAAAAGACGAAAATAAAGAAAAAAGCGCTTAACCGACATCTATTTGTCCAGGTTTAATACATGGCTAAGAGAGATTATTATGATGTCCTGGGTGTTGAAAAAAATGCAAATCCTGAAGAATTAAAATCAGCATATAGAAAATTAGCAGTTAAATATCATCCAGATAAAAACCCAAACGACAAAGCTGCAGAAGACAAATTCAAAGAGGCCAGTGAAGCATATGGCGTGCTTTCCGATAAGTCAAAAAAAGAAAATTACGATAATTTTGGTCATGCAGCTTTTGAAAATGGAGGAGGTGGCCAAAGTGGATTTGGTGGGTTTGGTGGATTTAGTGGTGCAGATTTTTCAGATATCTTTGAGGATTTTTTTGGAGACTTTGGTGGAAGCAGAAGAGGTTCGAGAGGAAGAAGTTCTAATAATAGGGGGTCAGATCTGAGATACGATCTGTCCATAACATTAGAAGAAGCATATTCTGGAAAAAAACAAAATATACAATTTTCAACTTCAGAAAAATGTACCACATGCAAAGGGGATGGGTCAAAGCCCGGTACAACTCCAGAAAGATGCAGTTACTGTGGAGGTAACGGAAGGGTACGATCAAATCAAGGATTTTTCACCGTTCAACAAACTTGTCCTCAATGCGCAGGTAGTGGTGAAGAAATTACAAATCCGTGTTCTAATTGTAATGGACAGGGCAATAATCAAATTGCAAAGAAAATTTCCGTAACCATACCTAAAGGAGTAGATGATGGTACGAGAATTAGACTAGCTGGTAAAGGTGAAGCTGGAACGAGGGGAGGTGGATCTGGCGATTTATACTTATTTATTAATGTAAAATCACATGATCTCTTTAAAAGATCTGATGTAAATTTATTTTTTGAATTTCCAATATCAATTGCTGATGCTGCGCTTGGAACTACAATAGAAATACCAACTATAGACGGAAAAAAAGCAAAAATTAAAATACCAGACGGTACTCAAGATGGAAAGCAGTTTAGACTTAAAGGAAAAGGGATGCCCTTCATGCGTAGAGGAGACTTTGGAGATTTATATGTTCAAGTAAAAACAGAAGTGCCAGTTTATTTAAATAAAGAGCAAAAAGAATTATTAGAACGTTTTAGAAAAATAGAAAATGAAAAATCCAATCCAAGTATTAAAAAATTTTTTCAAAAAGCAAAAGATTTTTGGAAAAGTTAAAACGTGGGATTAGATCAAATAATCCCAGCTATTTTTTTGTTAGCAGTTTTATTTCTTATTCTCCCTAACTTTATTGAAACAAATTCGAAATCAAAATTATTTCTCAAAAATTTATTTATTTGGTCTATAATTATTTCATCCATTGTGATAGTTTCAAATTTAATTTTTTGATGAAAAAAATAAATTTAGCAATTACTGGGTGCATGGGACGGATGGGCAGTCAAATAATTAAATCTGCTAAAAAGAATCAAGGCTTTAATTTATCTGTTTTAACAGAGAGTAAAAAAATTAATAAGAAAATAGATGGTAAAGCTATTGATTTAAACACTGATAAGGTTTTTAAGAAAGTCGATTTAATTATAGATTTTACAGTGCCTAAATGCACATTTGAAGTTTTGAGAATTGCTTCAAGATTAAAAAAAAAGGTTGTTATAGGGACTACAGGTTTTTCAAAAAAAGAAGAGGGTTTAATTAAAAAATATTCAAAAAAAATTCCAATTTTAAAAGCTGGAAATATGAGTTTAGGTATAAATCTTTTAATGTATCTAACTGAAATTGCATCTAGTTCTTTGGGAGAAAAATTCTTAAGTAAAATTTTTGAAATCCACCATAGACATAAAAAGGATTATCCCTCTGGAACAGCTTTAATGCTAGGTAAGGGAATTGCCACTGGTAAAAATAAAAATTTTTATAATCTTATTGGAAAAAAATATCTAAATAGAAAAACTTTTCCTTATGGAAATAGAGTTAACTTTAATTCTATTAGAAAAGGTGAGATAATTGGAGAACATGAAGTAAAATTCTCAAATGGTAAAGAAATAATTACTCTAAATCACGAAGCTTTCGATAGAGCTTTATATTCAGAAGGTGCTTTATCAGCTGCAAAGTGGTTAATGACAAAAAAACCAGGTCTTTATTCAATGAGAGATCTTATGAATTTCAAATAATGAATGAAACCCAAAGAGCTAAAATAATTCTAAAAATTTTAAATAAAACATACCCTACAATCAAAGTTCCTTTAAAAAGTAGAAATGTTTTTACACTTCTTATTTCTGTTTTGTTATCAGCTCAATGTACTGATATTAATGTAAATAATGTCACTAAAAATATTTATCCAAAATATCACCGTCCTGAACACTTTGTTAAATTAGGACAAAGAAAAATTGAGAGGTTAATAAAAAAAATTGGTATTTTTAGAATTAAAGCTAAGAGTATTTATGGTCTTTCTAAAATACTAATTGATAAACACGGTGGAAAAGTACCCAAAACTTTTGAAGATTTAGAAAAATTACCAGGCGTAGGCCACAAAACCGCTAGTGTAGTAATGTCACAAGGATTTGGTTTTCCTGCTTTTGCTATAGATACTCACATTCACCGACTTGCTCAAAGATGGGGTCTTACAAATGGTAAAAATGTTGTACAGACTGAAAAGGATTTAAAAAAATTATTTCCAAAAAAAAACTGGAATAAATTACATTTACAAATAATTTATTATGGAAGAGAATATTGTAAAGCTAGAGATTGTTATGGATTAACTTGTAAAATTTGTACCACTTGTTATCCTGCTAGAAAAAAACCAGTTAAAACTGTAAAAGCTTAATATGAAAATTTTGGGTATCGGAAATGCAATAGTTGATGTTATTTGTAAAGTAGATGATGATTTTATTCATCAAAACAATTTGGTTAAAGGTAACATGAAATTAATATTTGATTTAAATGAATTCAAAAAATTATTATCAAATTTAAAGATTGAAAAGACAATTTCGGGTGGTTCTGTCGCAAACTCAATAGTGGGATTATCCCAACTCAATAATGAGGTTGGTTTTATAGGCAAGATATCTGATGACCATCTTGGAGAAAAGTATGAAATAGGGCTTAAAAGTGAAAACGTAAATTATATTTATTCCAAAAAAAAAGAGTCCTTACCAACCGGCACTTGCTTGATTTTAGTTACACCCGACTCAGAAAGAACAATGTGTACCTTCCTTGGGACTGCAGGAAAAATAAATGAAAACGATATAAGTGTAAATGCTATTAATAAAAGTGAAATAATTTTTTTAGAGGGATATCTTTGGGACGAAGGTGAACCAAAAAAAGCATTCGATAAAGCAATTAATAATGCAAATAAAATTGCTATGTCTCTATCCGACAAATTTTGTGTAGATAGACACAAACCACAATTTTTAGATTTAGTTAAAAATAGGTTAGATATAGTGTTCGCAAATGAGGAGGAAATTATGTCTCTGATAGATACAAGCAGTTTTGACGAGGTTATTAATTTTGCAAAAGAAATTAATAAATTAATAGTAATTACTAGAGGAGAAAAAGGATCTGTTTCAATTAAAGGAGATATCGTAATCGAATCTGGAATAAAAAAAGATTTAAATATAGTTGATTTAACAGGCGCAGGAGATTTATTTGCTAGCGGCTATCTTCATGGTTATTTAAACAATTTTTCACAAAAAGATTGTTTGGAAAAAGGAACAGAGATGTCTTCAAAGATAATTCAACAAATTGGAGCAAGACTTTAATTTTTTTTTCTTTTAAAACTTCCTTTCCCCTTCTTGGGTTTAATTATCCTAGGTTTAAATCTTTTATTTGATAAAGTCTTTGCTACAGGGTTTTTTTTCAAGTTATCTTATATCCTTTTTGAGAGTTTTGAATAAATATATCATCTCCAAATTTCTCTTTCATTTTTTTTCTCAATCTATGAATGTGGGTTTCTACAGTATGAGTTTCTAAATTTGAAGAATATCCCCAAACATTATTTTGGAGCTCTTTAATAGATACGTTGTTATTAGATTTAATAAAAATTATCATTTCGGTTTCTTTTTCTGTCAAACTAAGACTTAAATTATCTAAAATAATTTCTCTCGAATTCAAATCTAATCTGTAATTACCAACTCTAACTTTAGATTGTTTGACAAAATTGGTCTTTAAAAAATTTATATTTATGATTTGTATCAACTTGTTGAGTTTGATAGGTAAGTTTTCTAAAATTAAAACGTTACTTAGGTTGAAAGATTTTTTTGAGCTAATGATCAAGTAACTATCAAAGGAGTCTAGATTTAGTTCTTGAAATTTCTCTTTGTTAACACTTAAAATCTTAAAATCACAGTATTCATTAATTTCACTTAATATTTTGTATAAAATTTGATACTCATAAATTATCAAAGTTTTTGAAATCATTATTTATAAATATGCGAATTATAATTAAAAATAAAGAAACTCTTTTATATGACGATTTTACATTTAAATGTTGTATTGGTAAAAATGGTACTACAAACAACAAAATTGAAGGCGATAAAAAAACTCCAAAAGGTGTTTTTTTCCTTGGTCCTGTTTTCTATCGCAAAGATAGGATAAAAAATCTTTTTACAAAAATTAAAAAGAAACAAATCAAAAAGTCAATGGGATGGTGTGATGATGTGAAAAGTAGGAATTACAATAAATTAATTAAAATTACTAATAATGTTAAACATGAGAAATTATTTCAAAAGAAAAATAATTATGATCTCATTATCCCGATAGAATACAACACAAAAAAACCACAAAAAGATAAGGGAAGTGCAATATTCATCCATTTAACGAAAAATTACAAAAAAACATTAGGTTGTATTGCTTTAAAAAAAAATGATTTATTAATTTTGTTAAAATTAATTAATAGAGACACAAAAATTCAAATTTGTTAAAATCTCTCTCCAAAAATTTTTGAGCCAATTCTAATGTAAGTAGCCCCGTGAGATATTGCCTCTAAATAATCTGATGACATACCCATGCTCAATTCTTTAAGGCCGAGAGAATTACTTAGATCTTTCATTTGTTTAAAATATTCGTTCTTTACTCCTTTCAAGGGTGGGATACACATCAATCCAACTATATCTAAATTAAAATCAGTGATACACCTTTTATAAAAAATATTTAAATCGGTCTGGTTAATACCACTTTTTTGATCCTCATTCCCAATATTGACTTGAATAAAAATTTTAAGTTTTTTATTTAATTTTTTTTCTTCCGAAGAAATTTTTTGAGCCAATTTTAAATTATCTAAAGAATGAATATAATCAAATAATGGAATTGCAAACTTGACTTTGTTTGTTTGAAGTTTGCCAATCATATGAAGTTTTAAGCCTTTAACTTCGTTTTTAAGCTCAGTCCATTTCTCTAAGGCTTCTTGAACTTTATTTTCACCATAATGTAGGTGACCATGATCAATTAGTGGTCTAATTTGCTTTATAGGGAAGGTTTTGGTTACAGCAATTATTTGCGTTTTCAGATCTTGGCTAGATCCAGATTTAAGTTCATTTTCTATAGACACTAAGTTAGATATACTTTTATGCAAAAAAAAAATCCGTATATATTTTATTTTATAGATAAATATAACATAGAAGAATTAACAAATTTAGAAAAAAATATAGATCTAATATTTCGAAATTATAACAAAAGTCCAAAAATTGATGAAATAAAATCTATTCAAAAGTTTTGTAAAATTACTAGAAGAAATTTCTATTTATCTAATAATATTAAATTAGCAATGAAATATGGGCTTAATGGAGTGTATATACCCTCTTTTAATAAAAGTCTTAACTTTGCCTCAAAGTATTCTTTGCCAAAGAATTTTGAGATAATTGGTTCAGCTCATAATCAACATGAAATCAAAATTAAAGAATTACAAAAATGCTCTAAAATTTTTTTATCACCTATATTTAAATCAAAAAAAAATCAAAAATTTCTTTCCACAATAAAATTTAATCTTATGACAATATTTAAAGATGTTGATTTTATAGCTTTGGGTGGAATTAACGAAAGTAATTATAAAAAACTTAAGCTGATTAAAGTTGTTGGATTTGCTGGAATATCTTGGATAAAAAAAAACGGCCTAAGTAAACTTAGGCCGTTTTATTAATATTTAGACTTTACTAAACTTAGAATGATAATCCTAAAGCGATTTCATTCTTAGTAATAGTTGCTGCATTTTCGTCAAAGAAAGGGTTAGTAACCTCTGTAGTGTATGCTTTAATTGACATAGCACCCATTGAGTACGCCGCTTGTAATGACTCATGCTTCTCATCTACATCTGCTTCGTCTGCCATTGAACCAACAGTTCCACCATGGTTTTGAGAGTCGTAAGTAGCAGTCATCTCTGAATAAGAAATTGATAAATCATCATTTACGTTAAACGCAACTGAGAACATATCACCATCAAAGATACCACCTGCAGTACCATAAGTTTTGGCTGCAGTTGTAGCCACACTGTCATTTGCTAATCCTGAATTTAAGTGAAACTCAGAGTATCCAATTGATACTGGACCTGCTGAATATTTAACATTCCAAGAACCTTCAAAGGCGTCTTCTACAGTTTTGTCAGCTGCTGGGTTTTTGTTTTCTCTTTCATAAACAAAAGCACCAACTGATAATGCATCATACGCTACAGTTAAACCTAGGCCATAAGCATTACCGTAAGTATGATCTCTAGCTGTTGCACCACCATCGTTAGCTGCATCAGATCCACCTTGGAAAGAATAATCAAGACCACCAGTTATAGTAGCACCCATTATTTCCATTGCTGGGAAGATGTAAGTAATACCGTTACCATCACCATTTGATCCAATATTATTAGCTGCACCCATTCCACCAGCATCTGAGTTTTCTTCGTATGCAGTTGGGATAGCTTCATCGTAAGCACCGTTAATATTAGTTCCACCACCAGAACCTACACCAATTGAACCTAATGATCCCATTGTAAGTACAGTTGCTGAAGATGATACATCAAAGCTATCTTTCATGTTTGTGAAAAGACTAAATGTAAAACCATTGTCTAATTCACCACTTCCAGAGAACTTAACGTCTTTGTCATTACCAAGAGTTTGTGCCGTGTTGTCTCCGCTTTTTGTAACATAAGTCACATTAGCAGAACCTGAAACTGACATTTCTCCTGCGTGAGCTGTTACTGCTGCTAGCGAACCTGCTAGTGCTGTAAGACCCACTTTTTTTAAGTTAATCATATTAATCTCCTTATTGTTATTCATATGAATGAAAGTTTTTTAACAGTAATTTAATTAAATATTAGCAATTTAGCGGGTTTTAAGGTCTTTTTTTTGCATGTGTGATATTTTTACAACAAGAAAAAGTATATTTTTATTGATATTTTGGAGTACTAGTGGTTTTAAATCAATTCAGCAAATTTATGAATAATTTCACAAAATTCATTTTAATTTTATTGTCCTTACTCATACTTAACAGTTGTGGGATTTATAAAAGATCAGACGTCAAAAATAATCCAGTAAATGTAGAGGATAGAGTAAGAAAAAATGTTGAAGAAGGTAGAGGTCTACGATTTAGCACTGGCAAAAAAGGTGGGGTATTTGATTTTGCCTCAGCAAATGAGTTATGGCGAGCATCCGTAGAAACGCTTGATTTTGTTCCTTTGGTTAATGCCAGTTATTCCGGTGGAATAATTATTACAGATTGGTTTAATGGTGGAAAAAATAACAACAGAGATCTAAAGATTACTGTACGCTTTTTATCTAATGAAATAAGATCTGATGCCCTTAAAATAATAGTACATGAAAGAATTTGTACTAATAACAATTGTTCAACAAATTTAATAGATTCTAAAATTTCGAGTGAAATTCAATTAGCAATATTAAAAAGAGCTACTTTAATGGAAAAAAAATCCATTGATAAACTTGTTAAAGAAAGACGAAAAAAAGCTCCTCGTGGTGGGGATAAAGCTATCCCCCAAGATCAACGATAAATTAAAGCTTAGGGTGATTTGTGGAACGATATAACTTTAAAGTAATAGAAAAAAAGTGGCAAACTTTTTGGGAAAAAAATCAAACGTTTAAAGCTTCCATAAAAAAAGATAAAAAAAAATTCTATTGTTTGGAAATGTTTCCTTATCCTTCGGGTAAAATACACATGGGACACGTTAGAAATTACACTATAGGAGATGTTCTTGCTAGGTATAAATCGATGCAAGGTTTTAATGTTTTGCACCCTATGGGTTGGGACTCATTTGGTATGCCAGCTGAAAATGCGGCGAGACAAAATAATCTCGATCCAAAAACCTGGACTGAAGAGAATATAAAAACTATGAAAAGTCAATTAAAACAACTTGGCTTATCTGTTGATTGGAATAGAGAAATTTCAACTTGCTCAGAAGATTACTATAAACATCAGCAATCCTTTTTTTTAGATTTGTTGGATAAAGGTTTAGTTTATCGAAAAGAAAACTATGTAAATTGGGATCCAGTTGATGAAACTGTCCTTGCTAACGAGCAGGTGATTGATGGGAAAGGTTGGAGATCTGGTGCTGTTGTTGAACGAAAAAAACTTAACCAATGGTTTTTTAGTATTACTAAGTTTTCCTCCGACCTTCTTGATAGTTTAGAAAAACTTAGTAAATGGCCAAATAAAGTAAAAGTAATGCAAAAAAACTGGATAGGTAAATCTTTCGGGTGCGAAGTTAATTTTGACATAAAATCATCGTTGCCGGTAAAAACTATTAAATGCTTCACTACTAGACCTGATACGCTCTTTGGATTTTCTTTCTTAGCTTTATCAATTGATCATCCACTGTCAGATTTTTTTAAAAAAGATGTGGAATTTATCAAATTCAAGAATGAATGTGGTAAAACAGGTACAACTGAAGCGTCAATTGCGAATGCTGAGAAAATAGGCTTTAAAACTAACATTAAGGCTATAAATCCTCTTGATGTGACCAAAGAAGTTCCTGTTTATTTTGCAAATTTTGTTTTAATGGATTATGGATTTGGAGCTGTATTTGGTTGTCCCGCACATGATCAAAGGGATTTAGATTTTGCATTAAAATATAAATTAAAAGTTTTACCAGTAGTTTGTCCCCCAAATGAAGGTGATAATTTTAAGATAACTAAAGAGGCTTACACTGGCCCAGGTAAAATTTTTAATTCTCAATTCCTTAATGGTCTTAATTGTCCAGATGAATCTATTTTAAAAACCATCGAGATATTAGAACAAAAAAAAATTGGAAAACAAAAAATTAATTTTAGACTTAAAGACTGGGGTGTTTCAAGACAAAGGTATTGGGGTTGCCCTATTCCTATTGCTTATAATAATAGAGGTGAAGTGGTTAAAATTCCCAAAAAAGACCTACCAGTAAAACTTCCTGAAAATATAAAACTTGAAGTAAAAGGGAATCCTCTTGAGCACCAAAAGAATTGGAAAGAAGTTATTATAAATGGTGAAAAGTGTATAAGAGAGACAGATACATTAGATACGTTTGTTGACTCTTCGTGGTATTTTTTAAGATTTTGCTCCACTGAAAATACAAACGTAGGTTTTGATTTAGATGACGTAAAATATTGGATGCCAGTTGACCAATATATCGGTGGTGTTGAACATGCAATTTTACATCTTCTATATTCAAGATTTTTTACACGCGCCCTTGGTTTTAATGAAAAAAATTTTATAAATTTAGAGCCATTCGAAGGGCTATTCACTCAAGGAATGGTGTGTCACGAAACTTATAAAGATAGTAAAGATAATTGGTTGTCTCCCGATGAAGTTGAAAGTAAAGATGGCAAAATTTACTATAAAAAAAATGACACTTCTGAAAGTGTAAAGGTCGGCTCCAGTGAGTCAATGTCCAAATCTAAGAAAAATACAATTGATCCAGAAAACATAATAAATAATTATGGAGCAGATGCGGTAAGATTCTTTATTCTTTCTGACAGTCCTCCAGAAAAAGACATTCAATGGTCAGAACAAGGTATGATTTCGTCTTACAAATTTGTTCAAAAATTTTGGTCTTTGCATAAAATTATTATAAGTTTAGAATTAAAAAATGATATCAATCAATCAGAAGACATTGATATTTTTACTAATCAAATGATTGACAAGATAACTAAAAATTTAGAAAACTTTCATTACAATGTTATAATTGCAAATTTACACGAAATTTATAATTTTTTATCAAAAAATTTGAAAAAAATTGATAGTAAAAAAAATCTTTTATCTAATTATGAAAAAATTCTAAAAATAATATCACCTGTGATGCCCCACCTTACAAATGAGTGTTTAAACGAATTAAATGCTAAAGATAGAAATGAATGGCCAAAAGTAAATAAAAAATTTCTAAAAAAAGTAAATTTTGATGTAGTCATTCAAGTTAATGGGAAAAAGAGAGATTTGATGAATTTTAATAAAGATATTAACGAACAAGATCTGCTGTTTGAGATCAAAAACAATCAAAAATTAAGTAAGTTTTTAAAAGATAAAGAAATAAAAAAAAGCATTTATATAAAAAATAAATTGATTAATTTAATAATATGAGAAATAGATTTTTTTTATTTTTTTTGTTATTTTTATTTTTATCAAATTGTGGATATAAACCAATTTATTCGACAAAAAATTTAAATTTCGCAATTGGAAATATTGAAAAAAATAATACCTCTCTAAATAATAAGTTTGCGAAATCTATTAATTCATTAAGAAATGAGGAGAGTGATAAAAAGATAGATATCAAAATCGAGAGTGGTAAAAAAACAAAAATTAAATCCAAAGATTCTAAAGGCAATACATTAGTATTTGAGCTTGAAATTTATTTAAAATTTACAATTTTTAATATAGATAATGAAACTGAGAAATTGTTATTAAGAAAAATAACATTTAATAATTCTGATGATAAATTTAAACTTAAACAATACGAAAATGACTTGGAAGATATTCTAATTAACGAAATTGTTGAAGATTTAATAAATTATTTATCAAACATATAATGATCCTCAAATCCAACGATTTAAACAAAAATATTAATTCTAAAATATTTTTATTTCATGGGATAAACGAAGGTCAAAAAGATGAAATATTAGAAAAAAAATTCAAACCAATATTTGGAGAAAATATATTTATATATTATGAAAGAGAAATATTTTCTGACCTAGAAAATTTTTATAATCAAGTCCTATCAAAATCATTTTTTGAAAAAAAAAAATTAATAATAATTAAAGATGCCAGTGATAAAATTAGAGATGAAATTGAAATTTTAAAATCAAAAAAATTAGATGAAATAAAAATTGTGCTTATTTGTAATATATTAGATAAAAAGTCTAAGTTGAGAAATTTATTTGAGAAGGAAAAAGATTTAGTTTCTGTTGCTTTTTATTCTGATAATAATCAAACTTTAAATGCGATTGTAAAATCTTTTTTTTTAGCAAAAAATATATCTGTTTCACAAGAATCTGTAGATCTTTTAGTGAATAGAGCAAACGGTGACAGGAAGAGTCTTAATAATGAACTTACAAAGATAGAAGGTTATCTTACAAATAAAAAAAAGATAAGTGTTGATGAAATCCATACTTTAACTAACTTATCAGAGAATTATAGTATTAATCAGCTCGTAGATAACTGTTTAGCAAAAAATAAAAATAGAACTATATATATTCTTAATGAGAATAATTTTTCATTTGAAGATGCGATAATTATAATTAGAACATTTTTAATAAAAGCTAAGAGACTGATTAAACTTAATCAAAATTTAAAAGAAAACAAAAATATCGATAAAACAATTGTTACTTTTAAACCTCCAATTTTTTGGAAAGATAAAGAATTAGTAAAAAGTCAAATAAAGATCTGGACACTTGATAACACCTATAAATTAATGGAAGAAATAAATAAAGTTGAATTAAATATAAAAAAAAATTCAACCAATGCACTAGATATTTTATTCGATTTTATTTTAAACACCTCAAAAACTAATAATTAGATTTGATAACATCAATAATTTTATTGAGTTGCTCACTATCGTGATAAGCAAAAGTAATTGTGCCTTTATTTTTCCTATTATTTTTAATAGATACATTCAGTCCCGTTTTATCAATTATTGAACGCTCCAAATCATTGATATTTGGATCCTTTGTTCTATTTTTAAAACTGCGTTTTTTAAAAAGTTTAACAAAATTCTCTGATTGGCGAACGGAGAGTTTTTTTTCAACAATTTTATTTGCTATAAATTCAGCATTATCTAATCCAACTAAGATTTTAGCATGACCAACAGAAATTTTTTTATTCTCAACAAAATTTAATACTTCTTGCGGCAAACTAAGTAGTCTTAATGAATTAGTAATATAACTTCTACTTTTTCCAATAAATTTTGAAACTTTTTCTTGATCATATGAGAACTCATCAATTAATCTTTTGTAACCTTGGGCTTCTTCTAGAGGGTTGAGATCGTAACGTTGGACATTTTCAACAATTGCAAACTCTAAAGATTTTAAATCATCAACATCTGTTATAATTACTGGTATATCATGTAGACCAGCCTTTTTTGCAGCTAACCATCTTCTCTCACCAGCTATTATTTCATATTTAAAATTTTCTAGCTTTGACTTTCTTACTATAATTGGCTGAATAACACCGCGTTCTTTAATAGAATTGGACAAATCATCAAGACTATCAACATCAAAATTTTTTCTTGGTTGATATCTATTTGGAACTATTTCACTCAATGATAATTGACTATTACTGTTCTCGACCTTGCTCTCACCTATTAAAGATGATAAACCACGCCCTAACCCTTTTTTAATCCGATTCATTATGCAGCACTCCCTATTTTATTTTCCTGATTAATAAACTCATCGGTAAAATTATAATAAGATTTGCTGCCAAGACAGTTTTTGTCATAAATTAACACCGGTACACCATGTGATGGCGCCTCTGATAATCTTACATTTCTTGGTATGACAGTTTGATAAACTTTATCTTTAAAATAATTCCTTGCTTCCTCTTCAACTTGTGAGGATAATTTGTTTCTTCTGTCATACATGGTCAACAGAATACCCTGAATTTCTAATTTTGGATTTAAATTTATTTTTATGCGTTCAATTGTTTTCATAAGTTGAGTAAGCCCCTCTAGTGCAAAAAATTCGGTTTGTAACGGAACTAGCAATGAGTTGGAAGATACTAAAGCCATGACTGTCAGCAAACTTAAAGATGGAGGGCAATCTATCAAGATGTAGTCATATGATGATCCAGAATCATTTAAATAAGCGGTTAATTTAGTCTTTAAAATAAATGCTCTGTTGTTGTCACCAGCTGTTTCTACTTCCAAACCAGATAAATCAACATTTGATGTAATTAAATCTAAATTTTTAAATTTGGTCTTTTTAATTACTTCTGAAATTGAGACTGTCCCATTAAGAATACCATAAATAGTTTGGTCTGACTGCTCAACATTGGACAATCCTAGACCTGTTGTAGCATTTCCTTGAGGATCAAGATCTATTACTAAAATTTTTTTACTTTGTTGTGATAAAGCGGAAGCCAAATTAATCACTGTTGTCGTTTTACCTACTCCACCCTTTTGATTTATAACCGAAATTATTTTCACGATAATTTTTTTTTAATTTTTTTTATGTTTAATATGAATGAGTCCTCGTTGGTTAAACTTTTTTTTTCCTCGTAATCTAAGTCCCAATGCTGTAGTGTTTCTTTTAAAACTTTTTTTCCATTTTTGCCCATAAAAAAAATTATGTTTTTAAATCTTTTAAAATTTTCGTTTACTAAATTTAGAACTAATGGCATTGGTTTAAATGCTCTCGACATTACTGTTCCAGTCTCCATATTTTTTAATTTAAAAATATCTTTTTGGATAACCTCTGTGTTCAAGTTTAATTCTTTAGAAACATCTTTTAGAAAAACACATTTATGGTAACTTTTTTCAAACAAACTAACTTTCATATCAATTTTTAAATTTTTCATCACTATTGCCACCACAAGACCAGGCAACCCTGCTCCAGAACCTAAATCATAGATTGTATTACTATTTAAATCAACAAAATCAATGATTTGTGCTGAATCTATTATATGACGCTGTCTAATATCATCTTTTTCAGTGTTTTTTTTGCTTATTATGTTAATTTCCTTATTTTTTTGTTGAATCAGGGAAATGTAGCTTTCTAGCTCATTACAAGTTTCACGTGAAACATTGAAATTTGAAATTTTTGAATACGAATTTAAATTTATTTGATCCATTAAGCTATATGCTTAATAGACTTTCTTTTTAGATGTGACAACAAAATATATGCAGCTGCTGGAGTAATTCCGTCAATTCTTAACGCCTGGCCTATTGTCTTTGGCCTAATTTCCTTAAATTTCGACTTCACCTCATTAGATAGACCTGAAAACTGATCATAATCAATATTATCTGGAATAGATAAATTCTCATCTCTTTTAAAAGCTAAAATATCAGCTTTTTGCTTCTTTAAATATCCTCTGTAATGAGCATTAATCTCAATTTGGTCATCGATCTCAATTCCATAATCTTTAATTTCAGGCCAAATTTCCCTTATTTTTGTCATATCAACATCTTTTTGAGTTAAAATCTCCTCAGAAGACCTGAAAACTCCATCCTTTGAAATTTTGATTCCAAATTTAGAGGCTTTTGACGGGGATATATTTAAATTTGCCATTTGGAATGATATTTTGCTCAATTTTTGAAATTTATCCTCAAAAATTTGCCGTCTATAACCAGATATCAAGCCAATCTTAACTCCTTTTTGTGTTAGTCTTAAATCAGCATTATCTGATCTTAAGCTTAATCTATACTCAGCACGTGATGTAAACATTCTATAAGGCTCAGCAACCCCTTTAGTGACAAGATCATCAATCATAACACCGATATATGCATCAGATCTATCAAGGATAAAAGGTTCTGATTTTTTTAGTGATAAAGCAGCATTTATCCCGGCTATAAGTCCTTGAGCTGCAGCTTCCTCATAGCCAGTTGTCCCATTAATCTGACCAGCCAAAAATAAATTTTTGATTTTTTTTGTTTCTAAGGTTAATAATAGTTCTCGGGGATCAATATAATCATATTCTATCGCGTATCCTGGCCTAATTATATTAACGTTTTCTAAACCATTGATATTGTTGAGTATTTCATACTGAACCTCCTCTGGCAGAGATGTTGAGATCCCATTTGGATATATTGTGTGATCATTTAGACCTTCAGGCTCCAAAAATATTTGATGTCTGTTTTTTTCTGAAAATTTAACTATTTTGTCCTCTATGGATGGACAGTATCTTGGTCCTACACCTTGGATATTACCAGAATACATCGCGCTCTTAGATAGATTTTTTTCAATTATTTTGTGAACCTTTTCATTTGTATAGGTCATTGAACATGACACTTGTTTATTAAAATTCTCTTTAGTTAAAAATGAAAAAAAATATGGATCTTTGTCTGCATCTTGTTTTTCTAAAATATCGAAGTTTATTGTTCTGGCATCTAATCTAGGGGGTGTACCAGTCTTGAGCCTTCCAATTTTAAATTTATATTTTGCTAATTGTTCACTTAAACCTGTGCTTGGTTTTTCATTAAATCTTCCTGCTGGAGTCTTTTTATCACCAAT
>CABXRL010000010.1 GCA_902514605.1 uncultured Pelagibacteraceae bacterium | reverse complement strand
CTGGGGCTAAAACTGCATTACCAATTTTTAGAAATTTTGTTGAGAAAACAATATCAAAATCAGAGTCTAGGCCTTTTAAGGTTCCTGAGGGAATGATAATGATGGTTGTAGACCCTCAAACGGGACAAAGAGTAAAATTTTCAACAAAGGATACTATTATTGAAAACTTTAAAAAAAAAGATATTACTAACAATGAGGTCTTAAATACTAATATAAGTATTAAAGACTCAAATAATATATTTAAATTTTACTAATGGAAAATATAATACTTACTTATATCGGAGAAGTTCAGAAAATTAATATAAGAATTAAGGAGTTTCTTTGAAAAGAAAAAAATTTTTGAAGAATTAAAAGTTATAAATGAAAAAATGTTAGAAGCTGGCTTCTGGCAGGATAAATCTAGATCAAAAAAAATTTTGAAAGAAAAAAAATTATTTGAAGAATTAACTAATTCATATAAAAATTCTGTAAAAAATTTAGTTGATTTCAAAGAGCTATATAAATTGGCTCTTGAAGAAGATAATAATGATTTATTAATAGAATTAACTAATAATTTGAAAGAACTAAAAAAAGATATTAAAAAAACTGAAATTAAGTGTTTTTTATCGAACGATGCAGACTCTCTTGATTGTTATATTGAAATTCATGCTGGAGCTGGAGGGACAGAAAGTCAAGACTGGGCTAATATGCTTAGAAGAATGTATCTTAAGTGGGCAGAAAGTAAAAAATTTAATTATAATTTAATAAGTGAGCACAAAGGAGATGAGGCTGGAGTTAAATCTTCTACAATAAAAATTCAAGGTGATTACACATTTGGTTGGTTAAAAAAAGAGTCTGGTATTCACCGATTAGTAAGGATTTCACCTTTTGATTCGGGAGCCAGAAGACATACAAGTTTTGCGAGTGTTTGGGTTTATCCGGTGGTTGATGAAAATATTAAAATTGAGATTTTGGATAAAGATTTAAGAATAGATACTTATAGATCGAGTGGAGCAGGTGGACAACATGTAAATACGACTGATAGCGCAGTAAGGATCACACATTTACCTTCTAAAATAGTTGTACAATGTCAAAATGAAAGATCTCAACATAAAAATAAAGAAACATGTCTAAATATGCTTAAAGCTAGACTTTACGACCATGAAATGAAAAAAAAAGAGCAAGAAAACGAAACATTGGAGTCATCAAAATCTGAAATAGGATGGGGACATCAAATAAGATCTTATATATTACAGCCTTATCAATTAGTAAAAGATAATAGAACAAACTTTGAAAGTACTAACCCTAAAAAAATTTTAGATGGTGAAATTGATGAATTTTTGGAGAAATCTTTGTATCAAATTTAATGACAAGAGTTATTTTAAAAATATTATCAATAATAATTTTTTTGACTGTATGTTTTATTGGATATTTTAGTTTAGTTGGTTTTGAGACAGAACGTTTTAACAATCAAATTAAAGAAAATTTAAAAAAAATTGATACAAGACTTGATGTTAAATTAAATAATGTAAAAATTATTTTAGATTTATTTAATCTAAAAATAAGTGCAAAAACCTTAGGTCCAATTATTTCCCACAACAACAAATCAATTGATTTAGAATTAATTAAATCAGATGTATCTTTGTTAAATATATTCAATGATCAATTTACATTATCAAATTTATATATTTCAACAAAATCTGTAAAAATAAGAGAGATAATTACATTTTACAGGTCAGTTAATAAGAATAATAAAACTACACTTTTTATATTAGAAAATTTAATAAACAAAGGTTTTTTGATAGCAGATATAAACTTAAATTTTGATGATAAAGGAAAGTTAAAAGAAGATTTTAAAATAAATGGCTTAATAAGAGACAGTTCATTAAATTTTTTAAATAAACAAAAAATAGATAATATTAATTTTATCTTTGGGGCAGAAAATAAAAAGCTAGATTTAAATGATCTTAAATTTTCATATAGTAATATAAATTTTACCTCAGAAAAAGTTGAAGTTGAAAACAATGATAATTTTTTCAATATAAAAGGAGAAATAAATAATGATGAGACTAGTTTATCAGAAGATACGTTAAAAAAACTTTTTAATCTTTTTTTAAAATTAGATTATAAAAATATAAAGTTCTCATCTCAAAATAAATTTTTTTTCAAAATAAATAAAAAATTTAAAGTTTCAGATTATGAAATTAAAACTTTGTTAAATATCGATGAACTGTTGATTAACTATGATTTAAATTTAAAAGATATCTTTCCTGATTTACAGTCAGAAGTGAGTTTAAAAAATCATCAAACAGAAATAACCTTTAAAAAAAATAATTTTTTAGTAAATGGAAATGGCGAGTTTTTAATCCAAAAAAATTATGATAAAGCTTATTACAAAATTGAAAAAAATGGGAGTGAATATTTATTTGATACTAAAATAAATTTTATAAAAAATCCTATTAATTTGAGTTTTTTAAACTATAGATCAAATGAAGACACTCTAGCTAATTTAGAATTAAACGGAAGATTTCTAAAAGATAAAACTCTAAGTTTAGAAAACATTAAATTTGAAAAAGATTCTGATTTAATTAAATTTAAAAATCTAGAATTGACTGATAATTTAAAGGTTTCTGAATTAAAATCAGTGACATTCGATTATGTTGATATACAGAATAAAAAAAACAATTTTCAAGCTATACAAGATGGAAAAAACTTTATTATTTCTGGTAAAGTTTTTAATGCAAGTAAATTAATAGAAGATCTAATTTTTGAGGATAACAAAAATAGAGATATTTTTGAGAAAAACTACTCTATCGTATTAGATTTAGACGAAGTTTATTTACACGATAATGATGTTGTATACGACTTAGATGGAAATTTAAATTTTGTTAACAACGAAATTACTTATGCAAATATAAATTCTAAATTTAATGACAATGAAAAGATCTCTTTTACTTTAACAAGTAAAGATAATCAAAAAGTTACAACTTTTTATTCAGATCAAGCAAAGCCTTTTGTGAAAAAATTTGATTTTATTAAAGGTTTTGAAAAAGGATCATTGGATTTTTATTCAGTTAAATCCAAAGATATGACAAATTCAAAATTAAAAATTTATGATTTCAATTTAAAGGAACTTCCAGCTTTAACTAAAATTTTAACACTCGCATCTCTGCAGGGTATAGCTGACTTATTATCAGGTGAGGGTATTGGATTTTCGGAATTTGAAATGAACTTTCAAAATAAAAATAAGCTAATGACAATCGATGAGATTTACGCCATTGGACCGGCGATTTCAATTTTAATGGAAGGATATATAGAAGAAAGTAAATTGGTAAGTCTCAGAGGTACCTTAGTACCAGCAACAACTATCAACAAAGCTATTGGATCAATACCAATACTTGGAGATATTCTTGTTGGAAAAAAAACTGGAGAAGGTGTATTTGGTGTAAGTTTTAAAATAAAAGGTCCTCCAAAAAAAATAGAAACAACAGTCAATCCAATTAAAACTTTAACACCTAGGTTTATAACTAGAACATTGGAAAAAATTAAAAAAAATTAAATTAATTCAACTTTGATATGTCTTTTCTTTCCAATCGAAAGTTTAAGATAATTCTCATTAAAATAGCTATTTAAAATAAGAGTTTTTTCGTTTGGAACAATTTCGTTATTAATCTTAATCGCTTTGCCGTTAATTAATCTTCTTATTTCACTTTTAGATTTTTCAAATTTAGAGATTATTACTAAATCAATTATATTTAATTTATTTTTTAACAAAGATTTATCAATTTTAATTGATGGAAGATTTGACCCTGTTGAATTATTTGAAAAAGTCTCTCTTGCAATTTTTTCAGAATTTTCAGCTTCTTTTTTACCATGAAGCATTTCAGTTGTTTTATTAGCTAATAAAATTTTTAAATTATTTATATCAACATTTTCTAAATTTTCTATGTGCTCTACATTTTCATCAGTAAAAAATTTTAAAAATTTAATTACATCTTTATCATCAGTATTTCTCCAAAATTGCCAATAATTATAAGGTGATAAAAATTTTTTATCTAGCCATATAGCACCATCCTCAGTTTTACCCATTTTCGCACCCGAGGCCAAAGTGATCAAAGGAGTTGTTAAACCAAAAACCTGATTATTAGAATATCTTTTTATTAATTCAACTCCGTTGACAATATTCCCCCATTGATCCGAGCCACCAATTTGCAGTATACAATTTTCTTTTTTATTTAATTCTAAAAAATCATAAGCTTGCAAAATCATATAATTAAATTCCATGTAACTGAGAGATTGTTCTCTATCTAGTCTATTTTTAACGCTATCAAATGTGAGCATCTTATTTATTGTAAAATGTTTACCTATATCTCTTAAAAAAGAAATATAATTCAAATTTTTTAGCCATTTATAATTGTTTACAAAAATAGGTTTAGTCTTTTTATCATTTGTGTTTAAATAAATTTTCAAAATTTTTTCAATATTTTTTGCATTTTTTTCTATTTCTTTCTGTGATAGAATTTTTCGGGTTTTATCTTTACCTGAAGGGTCACCTATCCTTGTTGTTCCACCGCCTAATAAAACTATTGGCTGATGTCCATGATTTTGTAATAATCTTAAACACATAATTTGAAGTAGACTTCCAACATGAAGGCTTTCTGCTGTGCAATCAAATCCAATATATGCTTTGACCTTTTTTTTATTCAATAATTCAGATAATTCTTTTTCATTCGTACATTGATAGAAAAATTCCCTATCTTTAAATTCTTTTAAAAATTTATTCATGAGTCTATACTTCTACAATATACAATATTTAATAAAAAAAAATAAGAATGGCTAAAATTTATACATCAATGGGTCTTATGAGTGGTACTTCGTTAGATGGTATAGATGTTTCTATAATTAAGTCTGATGGTAAAAGAGAATATTCATCGATTTTGGATAAGTATTTTAAATATGATAGGGAATTAATCCAAAAACTATTAAAAATTAGAGATAAGATTGGAAATTCTGATGATTTACTTAAATATTTTGAGGAATTAAGAGACTTAGAACGTGAAATTACATTATTCCATGTAAAAGCAGTAGATGAAACTATTAGAATATTTGACTCCGATATAGATTTAATAGGATTTCATGGACAAACAATATTTCATGATTCTAACAAAAAGATTTCCAAACAATTAGGTGATGGAAAGCTACTATCTCAATTAACAAAAAAAAAAGTAGTTTATAATTTTAGGCAAAATGATTTAAAAAATGGTGGTCAAGGAGCACCTCTTGCACCAATTTTTCACAATACGCTAGCAAATAAGATGAATAAGAAATTTGATTTAGAGTTTCCGATAAATATTTTAAATATTGGAGGAATTTCAAATATAACATCTGCTGTCAGATGGGATGAATTGTGGCAATCTAATAAGATATATGCTTATGATATAGGTCCAGGTAATTGTCTTATAGATGAGTGGATTAGAAAAAATTCAAAAAATAATTATGATGATAAAGGTTCAATAGCCAGATCTGGTAAAGTTGACAAACTAATTTTGAATCAAGCTTTAGAGAATTTTAATCATAATTCTCTTTATGAAAAATCTTTAGATGTAAACGATTTCGATATTTTTTTTGCTAAAGGACTTTCTTTAGAAAATGGTGCCGCAACAATAACAGATTTTACTGCTAAAATTATTTCAGAGGGAATGAATTTTATTCATGGAAAAAATCAACTTTGTAATGATAAATGGATAGTATGCGGAGGTGGAAGAAAAAATGAATATTTACTAGAATGTATCAAGAATAATTTTGATAAAATAAATATTGATCCTATAGACAAATATGAAATTAATGGAGATTATATTGAGTCCCAGGCTTTTGCTTTTTTAGCAATTAGATCTAAAGAAGGTTTGCCTATTTCTTTTCCCACCACAACTAGATGCAAAGAGCCTTTAACTGGTGGTGTTTCAATTGAGAATTTTTAGTAAAGAGCAATCTCTTTTTTGATATATTTATTAAGTTCTTTTACTAAAGAATTTTCATTTTTGGAAAAAAAATGATTAGCCTCATGAACTGGTTGAAATTCAACTTTAATACCTTTTTGAGAACTCAATCTTTTATTTAATTCATTAATATATTCAACTGGCACTAGTTCGTCTTTCTTTCCATAGATCATTAATCCAGAAGTTGGGCATGGAGATAAAAAAGAAAAATCATATGCATTTGGTTGAGGAGATATAGCAATAAATCTATTAATCTCGGGGCGCCTCATTAAAAGTTGCATTGCTATCAAAGATCCAAAAGAAAAACCAGAAACCCAACATTGGGAATTATCAAAATTTTCTCTTTCTAACCAATCAAGTGCTGCAGCGGCATCAGCGAGTTCTCCTTGACCATTATCAAATTCTCCATCGCTTTTTCCAACTCCTCTAAAATTAACCCTACAAACTGAAAAATCATTTTCCATAAAAGTTTGAAAAGTTTCTACAACTACTTTGTTATTCATAGTCCCACCATATTGTGGATGAGGTTGTAAAACTAAAGCTATTGGTGATGTAGGTTTTTTACTTTTAAAATATTTTGCTTCAAGTCTTCCGGCTGGACCAGGAATGAATATTTCTAAAATTTTGTTATCCATAGTTGTTACTGATTATCATTATCAAAAAAAAACTAGGTTTATCATAAGTGGGTGACAAAATGTGAGTCTTTTTTTTAAGATGATACTTGACTATTTTAGTCGGGTTTATATATACCCAGTAAAATAGCGGATTATGAAACTAACTTCTAAAGGCAGATATGCGGTAATGGCCTTAGTGGACCTGGCAAAATTTAATGATATCAATCCAGTTTCTCTAAGAGACATTTCTCTCAGACAAGGAATTTCTCTTGATTACCTTGAGCAAATTTTTTCAAAATTGAGAAAAAAAGAAATTGTTCAAAGTGTGAGAGGTACACAAGGTGGATACGTTTTAAATAAAAAGGCTAAAGAAATTAAACTTACAAATATTTTAGATGCAGTAGATGAAAAAGTGAAAACTGTTCAATGTAAAAAAGAATTAAAAAAAGGGTGCAACGGCAAAGCAACAAAATGCCTGACCCACAATCTTTGGGATGAACTTGAAACACATATTAATAATTTCTTTGATAAAAAAAGTTTAGAAGATTTAGTTCAAGACAATATAGAACGAAGAGTATAAAAATGGATACAAGACAAAAAGATATTGAAAATTTAAAAGACTATAAATACGGTTTTACTACTGATATTGAAAACATTAAAGCACCCAAAGGGTTGAATGAGGATGTTATAAAATTTATTTCAAATATTAAAAAAGAACCAAAATGGATGTTAGACTTTAGATTAAAAGCTTTTGAAAGATTAAAACTCCTAAAAGAACCAAACTGGCAAAAACCGAAATATCCTAAAATTGATTATCAAGATTTATATTATTATTCAGCGCCAAAAAGTATGAGTGAAAAACCAAAAAGTTTAGATGAACTTGACCCAAAACTTTTAGAAACTTATAAAAAACTCGGAATTCCATTGCAGGAACAAGCAAGACTAAATGGAATTGCGGTAGATGCAGTTTTTGATTCTGTTTCTGTAGCAACTACATTTAAAGGTGAATTAACTAAACATGGAATAATTTTTTGTTCAATGTCTGAAGCAATTCAAAAACATCCTGAGCTTGTAAAAAAATATTTAGGCACAGTAATTCCAATAACAGATCATTTCTTTGCTACGCTTAATTCTGCTGTTTTTACAGATGGATCATTTGTTTACATTCCTCAAGGAGTAAAATGTCCAATGGAACTCTCAACTTATTTTAGGATTAATGCATCACAAACTGGACAATTTGAAAGAACGTTAATTATAGCTGACAAAGATAGCTATGTAAGTTACTTAGAAGGTTGTACTGCTCCAATGAGAGATGAAAATCAATTGCACGCAGCAAATGTTGAGTTAATTGCACTTGATAATGCAGAAATTAAATATTCAACTGTCCAAAACTGGTATCCAGGGGATGAAAATGGAAAAGGTGGTATTTATAATTTTGTAACCAAAAGAGGATTGTGCAAAGGTAAAAATTCCAAAATTTCTTGGACGCAAGTCGAAACAGGTTCTGCGATAACCTGGAAATATCCTAGTTGTATACTTAAAGGAGATAATTCAGTAGGTGAATTTTACTCAATTGCTATTACTAATAATCATCAAAAAGCAGATACAGGTACAAAAATGATTCACTTAGGAAAAAATACTAAAAGTAAAATAATTTCAAAAGGTATTAGTGCTGGATTTTCTGACATGACTTATAGAGGGTTAGTAGATATTAACTCAAAAGCTAAAAATTCTAATAATTATACTCAGTGTGACTCTCTTTTAATGGGAAATAAATGTGGTGCACATACTGTGCCATACATAAAAAATAAAAATTTTGACTCAAATATTGCTCATGAAGCCACAACATCTAAAATTAGTGAGGAGCAATTACATTATTGTCAGCAAAGAGGATTAAATCCTGAAGAAGCTGTAGGATTAATTGTTAATGGTTTTTGTAAAGAGGTATTACAGCAGTTGCCAATGGAATTTGCGGTTGAGGCACAGAAGTTAGTAGGTATTAGCTTAGAGGGAAGTGTCGGTTAATGCTTAAAATAAATAACTTAAATGCAAACATTGAGAATAAATCAATATTAAAAGGTTTTTCTCTTAATATAAATCCCGGAGAGGTTCATGCAATTATGGGCCCTAATGGATCTGGTAAAAGCACATTGTCTAATATTTTGTCTGGCAAGAAAGGGTACGAGGTGTCTGGTGAAATCTTATTTGAAAATCAAGATTTATTTGAATTAGAGACCGAAGAAAGAGCCCACAAAGGAATATTTTTGGCATTTCAATATCCTTTAGAAATTCCAGGAGTAAATACAAACATATTCTTAAAGACATCTTTAAATGCAATAAGAAAAGCACGAGGTGAAAAAGAGCTAGATGCGATAGAGTTTTTAAAACTTGTTAAAGAGAAAGCAAAAGAATTGAAATTTGATGAAGAAAAACTGAATAGACAATTAAATGTTGGTTTTTCTGGAGGAGAAAAAAAGAAAAATGAAATTCTGCAAATGTCTATGTTGTCACCAAAACTATCTATTTTAGATGAAACAGACTCTGGGCTGGATATAGACGCTCTAAAAACAGTTGCTGAAGGTGTAAACACTCTAAGAAAAAAAGATAATTCATTTTTGATTATCACACATTATCAAAGATTGTTAGATTACATCAAACCGGACTTTGTCCATGTTTTAATGGATGGCAAGATAATTAAATCTGGTGGTCCAGAATTAGCACTAGAGTTGGAGAAAAAAGGATATGAAAGTTTTAATTAAATGACTGAACAGCTTCAATCAGATTTTGATAAGATAATTAAAACTTCAGATTTTTCTGAAAAAGAAATTCAATCAAAAAAAAGTTTTTTGAATAAGTTTATTGAAAGTGGTTTTCCAAATAGAAAACAAGAGGATTGGAAATTTTTAGATATTAGTCAAATTATTAAAAAGAACATTGGAGAACTTAGTTTTTTTAATGATAATTCATTACCCAACAAAATTGATCCATCTATTTTTGTTGATGGTTTGGAGCATAATAAAATTATTTTTATCAATGGAAGAATAGAAAAAATTGATTTTAATTATGAGGATAAAGATAAGATCGAAATAAATGATGAAATTGAAAAAAAAATCTCATTTGATTATAAAAATTCTTTAATCGATTTAAATAGAGCACTTACTATTAAAGTTTTTAAAATTTCAGTTAAAAAGAATTATTCTTTAAAAAAACCATTAATAATTTATCACTCAACTAATGATAAGATAAGTTCAAAAAATGTAAATTTAAGATTAGATTTTGAATTAGAGGAAAATAGCTCTTTGAGGCTTATTGACTATTTTGGCAAAAGTCTAGATAAGAACTTTATTAACATCTTATACAATTTCAATTTGAAAAATTATTCGATCCTTAAAAATTATAAAATTGATAAGTTCAAAAATAATAATGTAAAATATTCTTTTAATAATATTCAACAGAATAGTAACAGCGTTTCAGAAACATTTATATTATCTGCTGGCTCAGATTATTTTAAGAATGAAGTCAATTGCAACTTAAATGGTGAATATTCGTCTGCTTTTATTAATGGAATTTTTTCATTGAAGGAGAATCAACAACATGAAATTAGAACTACTATCAATCATTTGGTTGAAAATACTAAAAGCTACCAACTTATAAAAAGTGTTCTTGGAAAAAATTCAAAATCTGCATATCAGGGGAGAATATTTGTAAACTCTAAAGCTCAAAAGACTGATGGTTATCAATTGAGTAAAGCAATATTGTTAGACGAGACATCTGAATTTAATGCAAAACCAGAGTTAGAAATATACGCAGATGACGTAAAATGCTCACATGGATCAGCATCTGGAAGTTTGAATGAAAACTCGATTTTTTATTTAATGTCTAGAGGTTTAAATTATCAACAGTCAAAAGAGCTTTTAATTAATGGTTTTTTATTAGACGTTGTTGAAAAGATTACAGACTCAGAGATCAAAAACTTAATTAAAAATATTATTGGATTAAAAGAATGAATATAGACAAAATTAAAAAAGAATTTCCGATTTTCGATGAAAAAATCCATAATACTGATTTAGTTTATTTAGATAGTGCTAACTCATCACAAAAACCCAAAGTTGTTTTAGATAGAATAAATGATTTTTACTCCAAACAATTTTCAAATGTTGGTAGAAGTGTTCATTATCTGGCTGTTGCTGCTACTAATTTATATGAAAATACCAGATCATCAGTTCAAAAATATATAAATGCAAAAGACAAAAATGAGATAGTGTTTACCAAAGGAGCCACTGAGGCTTTAAATTTAGTGGCAAATACATTGGGTCAGTCAATTTTAGAAGAAAACGATGAGGTTTTAATTACTGAACTAGAGCATCACTCTAATTATGTGCCTTGGCACTTTTTGAGAAAATCTAAAAATATAAAGATTAAATTTGCAGAAATTAATGAAGATGGTGATATTCCGATTGAGAATATTGAAAAAGAAATAACTGACAAAACAAAGGTAATTGCAATAACTCATCTATCAAATGTAACTGGAGCAGTTTTACCTATTAAAGAAATAACACAATTAGCTCACTCTAAAGGTATCATAGTTGTAGTTGATGGTTGTCAAGGAGGACCACATTTGAAATTAGATATGCAGGAGCTAGATTGTGATTTTTATGCAATTTCATGTCATAAAATGTATGGCCCCACTGGACTTGGTGTTTTGTATGGAAAAAAGAAATGGTTAGAACAACTTCCTCCTTATCAAGGTGGTGGAGGAATGATTAATGAAGTTAAAAAAGATGGAATTTCATACGGCGATCTTCCAAATAAATATGAAGCTGGTACAATGGCTACAGCACAGGTGATTGCTTTTGATCAATCAATAAAATTTTTAGAAAGTATTGGGATCGAAAAAATAATTGAGCATGAAAAAGAATTGATAGAATACGGCCAAGAAATTTTACAAAAAAACAATTCTGTAAAATTAATTGGCAGTCCTAAAGAGCGAGGTGGAGTGTTATCTTTTACAATTGAAGGTGTGCACCCACACGACATTGCAACAATTTTAGATGAAACAGGAGTTGCTATAAGAGCTGGCCATCATTGTTGTCAAATACTTCATGACAAATTAGGTATTCCTGCAAGCGCAAGAGCATCTCTCGGAGTTTACAATACCAAAGATGATTTAGATAAATTAAATGAGGGAATAAATAATTGCAAAAAAATTTTTGATTTAAAATGAAATTAAAAGAATTATATCAAGAAATTATTCTAGAGCACGGTAAAAATCCTAGAAATTTAGGAAAGACAGAAAATTTTAATAAAGATGCAAAAGGAAATAATCCGTTATGCGGAGATAATGTTCATGTATATTTAAAATTAAACGACCAGAGAAAAGTAGAAGATATATCTTTTGAAGGAAGTGGCTGTGCGATATCAATGGCATCAGCTTCGATAATGACAGGTTTGATAAAAGGTAAAAATGATAATGAAGCAAAAGAAATTATTGAGGATTTTTTAGGCATGATTAAAGAAAATCCTGAGCTTAAAAATAAAATTTTAAATGAGGACGATAAAACAAAATTAATGTGCCTTTCAGGCGTAAAGCAATACCCAATGAGAGTTAAATGTGCTACCTTATCTTGGCACACGTTAGTTTCCGCGATGGAAAACGATGGAAAAGAAATTAGTACAGAAAGTTGATTAATTATGGAGTTGAAAGATAAGATTATTGAAGAAATTAGGAAAATTTATGACCCAGAATTACCAGTTAACATTTATGATCTTGGATTGATTTACGATATTAAAATAGAGGGAAGAAAAGCAGAAATTAAAATGACTCTAACTACACCCAACTGTCCTGTAGCAGAAAGTTTACCAAAAGAGGTTAAAGAAAGTGCAATGCAAGTAGAGGAAATTGATGATGTGGATCTTCAATTAGTTTGGGATCCACCCTGGTCAAAGGATATGATGTCAGATGCAGCAAAATTGGAGTTAAATTTATAATGAATTCTATAATTAAATTAAGTGATAATGCTGCAACAAGAATTAAAGAAATTATGTCTAGTGCAGAAAAAAACGCTATAGGCGTTAGAGTGTCTGTAAAATCAGGTGGGTGTGCAGGCATGGCTTATGTGATGGAATATTCCAAAGAAGTTAATCCTAATGATGAAGTTATAGAGGATAAAGGTGTTCGAGTTTATATTGATTCTGCAGCAGTTATGTACTTATTGGGTACGGAAATGGATTACAAAAAAGAGGATTTTGCCTCATCTTTCGTTTTTAATAACCCTAATGAAACAGAGCGATGTGGGTGTGGAGAGTCATTTAAAGTATAGTCCCATTTTGAACATATCTGATTTGCACAAAATGCATAAGTATGTTAGATATTAACAATGAACGTCTTTGAATTTAGAAATTTGCTAAGTAGCGAAGATAGAAGAGAGAAAAGAAAAGGGTTCTTAAAATCTCTAATCAAATCAGTCGATACTGGAGCAAATGGAACACAAGACTACATTGTTAAAAAGGGTTCTGGCAAAAATAGAATTGCTAAAGCCAAATAACAATTATTAACAACTGTAGTACATCTCAAACTCAATAGGGTGAGGAGTGTGTTCAAAATTATGTATTTCCTCAAATTTTAACGCAATATAGGCATCTATTTGATCGTCAGTAAATACATTTCCTTGTTTTAAAAAGTCTCTATCTTTATCTAAACTTTCCATTGCTTCTCTTAATGAACCACAAACAGTTGGAATTTTTTTAACCTCTTTTTCTGAGAGCGCGTATAGATCTTTATCAAACGATTTACCTGGATCTATTTTATTTTTAATCCCATCTAAACCAGCCATTAACATCGAAGCAAATGTTAAATAAGGATTTCCTGCTGCATCACCAAATCTAATTTCACATCTTGCAGCTTTTTTACTTAAAGTAATAGGAATTCTACAAGAAGCAGATCTGTTTCGAGCTGAATAAGCTAAAAGAACAGGTGCTTCAAATCCTGGTATAAGTCTTTTATAACTATTTGTTGTTGCATTTGAAAATGCGTTAATAGCTTTGGCATGCTTTAAAATTCCACCGATATAATGCAATGCTGTATCGGATAGACCAGCATATTTATCTCCTGAGAATAGTGCAGTGTTTCCTTTCCAAATTGATTGGTGAACATGCATTCCAGAACCATTATCTCCCTTTACGGGTTTAGGCATAAAAGTAGCAGTTTTTCCAAAAGAGTGTGACACCATTTGAACTGCATACTTATAAAGTTGTAAATTGTCAGCTTGATCGACAAGTGTTCCAAAGTACATTCCAAGTTCATGCTGACTTGGAGCAACTTCATGGTGATGTTTCTCGACTTTAATACCCATATCTTTCATTGCTTTTAGATATTCACTTCTCATATCCTGTTCACTATCTACTGGCGGGACAGGAAAATAACCACCTTTGATACCTGGTCTATGTCCCATGTTTCCGTTTGGATATTCCCTACCCGAATTATAAGGACCTTCTTTACTGTCAATTTTAAATCCAGTTTCATTCATATCATTTTTAAATCTTACATCATCAAATACAAAAAACTCCGCTTCTGGACCAAAAAAAGCTTTATCTCCAATACCTGAGCTTTTTAAGTAAGCTTCAGCTTTTTTAGCAGTTCCTCTAGGATCTCTTTCGTAAGGATCTTTTTTAATTGCATCTAAAATATCACAAAAAAGATTTAATGTGTTGTGGGATGTAAAAGGATCGACTATCGCCCTGGATGTGTCAGGTTTTAATATCATATCAGACTCGTTAATAGCTTTCCAACCAGCGATGGATGATCCATCAAAAAAGATTCCCTCTTCTAACATTTCATCATCTACCATTTTGGCGTCCATTGTAACGTGCTGAAGTTTACCCCTTGGATCAGTAAATCTTAGATCAACGTATTCTATTTCTTTGTCTTTTATTGTTTTTAAAACCTTGTCAGAACTCATTATCTCTCCTTTATAATTCAGGTTGTTGTATTACCAAATAAAGCCTGCTACATAATGCACTTTTACTTAATAACACCTATGCAATTTTAACATGAGTGTAATACTAATTTTTGAAAATAACTAACAATTAGAAGTTGAATAATGACCTTATTAGAAAAAGAACCGGTTAAAAGAGCAGAGAAATCAATCAAAAAATTTAGTACTAACATGAGGGTTATAATCTTGGACAGTTCAGCAAAAACTGCAATAGAGGCAGCATCGTCTTTAGGTTGTGATGTTGGGGCAATTGTAAAGAGCTTACTTTTTAGAACACAAAATACCTTCACTTTGTTTTTAGTCTCAGGAGACAAAAAAGCTTCTTTGAATAAAATAAAAAAAACCTTGAATATTAAAGACGCATCTATGGCTTCCCCTGATGAAGTAAAAAATATCACAGGTTATACTATAGGAGGTGTTTCACCTGTGGGTCACTTAAATAAAATACAAATATTAATCGACCATTCTCTAGCTAGATTTAAAAATTTATATGCAGCTGCTGGTCATCCAAATTGTGTGTTTAAAACTAATTTTGATGACTTAAAAAAAATAACTAATGGATCTATTGAAGATATTACTCAATGAAACAACCATCATTATTTGACTATTTTTTACTTACCATTTTAGCTTTAATATGGGCATCAGCTTTTTTTAACATTAAAATAGCAACGTACTCTTTCGGTCCAGTTACCATTGCTTTCCTTAGAGTTTTTTTTGGAGCAATACCTGTATTATTGCTTTGTTATTTTAAAAAAATTAAAATTGAGGCTTTTTCAAAAGATTGGCATTGGTTTGCAATGATTGGTTTTATAAATTTAGTAGCTCCATTTTTTTTAATTGCATATGGGGTCAAATCAGTTCAGAGTAATTTAGCAGCAATATTAATGTCTACAACACCTCTAAGCTCTACAGTCCTTGGACATTTATATCTAAAAAATGAAAAGTTTAATTTTGTCAAAACAATTGGAATTTTAATTGGCTTTTCAGGCATAGTATTTTTATTTTCAGATAATCTATTAATAGATGAAAATAACTTTTCTTCAGCAATATTAATTTTACTTGGTTCAACTTGTTATGTAATTGGTGGAGTTTTAACATTGAAGATAAGTAAAAAAAAAAATGAAAATGTTACTGGCTCTATTCTAATTTGGGCAACAATTATCTTGATACCTCTAGTAAGTTTAATAGAGCAGCCTTGGAATTTAGATCCAAGATTAGATTCGACAATTTCGGTAATTTATCTTGGATTAGTTTCGACAGGTATCGCTTGGCTGTTAAGATTCAAAATTTTAGTAAAAAACGGATTAATTTTTCAATCTCAAGTTTCTTATTTAATACCTATATTTGGAACAATATTAAGCTATATCTTTTTAAAAGAAATAATTACAGTAAAAGTATTTATTTCACTAGTTGCAGTTGTTGTCGGTATATATTTTGTAAAAAGAGCAAAATAAATATTAATCGATATTACCTCTAAAGCTTGAAGGCTTATTCAAAATTGAATTATATATGCCTAAAAATCTATATTTATATTTCTCTTTTTCAATTTGATTGAATGTTAATGAGAAGTATATTATTTTGAAAGTGGCTTTAATAAATTTTCCGATTATTTTATTTAAAGCATAAATATAACCATAGTTTTTTTTATAAAAATAAAATGATGACCACATCCAGTGCCATTCTCTCATACGATTTATATTTTTTTTATAAGAAGAGTTATCTTCGAAGGAACTTTTAAAGCCCAAGTGATGAATTTTAAGTTTTTTTGATGAATAAACTTTTTCACCTTTATCTTTTAAAGATTTACATAAATCAAATTCTTCAAAATAAAGAAAGAAATTTTCATCAAAAATTTTTTTATTATTAAATTTTGTAATATTTAATAACATTGAACACCCTGTAACCCAATCAACTTCAGCAAGTTCTTCAATTTTATCGTCTTTAAAATTTTCTATAAACTTCTCATTACTTTTTTTATTAAAAAAACCAGCTGGCATGAAAACTCTATCATACAAATACTGGCACCCAATAATTGAAAAATTTTTGTTTTTTTCTATTACGCCATTAAGGTGATTGAAAAAATCATTACCACAGATTACGTCTGGATTTAAAATCAAAATATAGTCAGTTTTTGCTTTCTCTATTCCAAAGTTATTACCGCCACCGTAACCTAAATTTTTACCTGTGCATAATATGTTTACGTTATCAAATTTTGACAAGACTTTATCTTTATGGGCAAAAGAGTTAGAATTTTCAACTATGAGAATTTTTACATCCTCATCGATTGAAGATAAGCAATCTAAAATGATATTTTCAGGTGTGTTAAAAGTTAAAATAAGAACTGTAATATTTTTCATTAATTTAAATTTTCTAAATATAAAACTTTATCAGACAAGTTTTGATATCTCTTTTATATGAGCAGGGCTTGTTTCGCAACAACCTCCCAATATAGTGGCTCCTTCGTTCTTAAATTTTTTAGCAAATCGTGCCATTTTTATTGGAGTTAATTCTTTTCTGATCCCCAAAAATTCTTTTGGATTAAGAGATCCTTTATTTTTTTGATTTTCTTCATATTTCGGAAATGGATTTGTTTTTACATATGCATTTAATTTAAATCCAAAAGGTACACCTAAATTTTTTATTTCTTCTAAATTCAGTTGAAAATTTTCTGGAGAAACACAGGAAAGCATTATTCCAAGTAAATTTCTATATTTTTGATTTTTTATTATATCAGAAATTTTTTCACCACTTGGCATTGTCTTGCCCTCCGAGATATGGGCACCAATAAGATATGGCTTTTTAAACTCATCTATGCAATTTATAGCTATTTCAAATTCTTTAATGCTACTAATTACATCTAGATAAAAAAAATCAATGTAAGGATTTAATAATTTAGCATGATTATAGAAATCTTCGCTTATTTCATCTTTTGATCTTTTATCAGCTTTATATGTTGAGTTTTGAGGCGGTAAGCCTCCAGCCACAAGGACATCTGGATAAGAGTCTTTAGTTTTTTCTGCAATTTCACCTGCTTTTTTATTTAGATATTCAAATTTTTCTTCAACTTTATTTTCTCTCAGCCTAACCTTTCTTGATGCAAAAGTTGTGGTTACTATTACCTCTGCACCAGCTTTTATAAAATCAATATGAGTGTCATAAAGTAGTTTGTGGTATTTTTCCTCCAATAATGCGGTGGCACTCCATAAAGTTCCTTGTGGTTGCATCCCTCTTGTTAAGAGTTCTTGACCCATCCCACCGTCTAATATTCTTGTTTTTTTAAAAAAATTTAAATCCATTTTAATTTTTTAAATATTAAAGATAATTAATATAACCACAAGATGTAGTGATTGTACAATCATAAGTAGAAAATAAAATTATTTAAAATAGAAACTAACCTTAGGATCAAGTTAAATGTATCATGGCTATTAATAGAAAAAAAATAGCAAAAACAAAGACCAAAAGAAAAAAATCTAAATTGGTCAAAAGTTCTAGAAAAAAAATAAAAACGAAAAAAAAAGTAGCAAAAAAGTCTGCGACTAAGAAACGTTTAAAGAAATCTAGAAATCGCAATAACATAAGCACAACTAATAAAAAAAAGAGGAGTACAAAAATGAGTGCAGAAACAATGAAAGTGTCATCTGTATTAGATACATCTCATTTAAAGGTAAAATTTCCATTTAAATCTAAATATGGAAACTACATAAATGGTAAATTTGTAGAGCCTTTATCAGGAAAGTATTTTGATAATCCTAGTCCGATATCAAATGAGACTATCTGTTCAGTAGCAAGATCAAATGAAAAAGATGTCGAAGCAGCATTAGATGCAGCGCACGAAGCTTTTAAAACTTGGGGAAAAACTGACATTACTACCAGATCAAATATAATGATGAAAATAGCTGATGTTTTGGAAAAAAATCTAAACTTACTTGCAACAGCTGAGTGTTTAGATAATGGAAAACCTATAAGAGAGTGTATGGCAGCTGATTTGCCATTAGTGATTGATCACTGGAGATATTTTGCTGGAGTGATAAGAGCTGAAGAAGGCTCTGTTGCGGAGATTAGCAACTCTCAATACTCTTACAATATACCTGAACCGTTAGGTGTAGTTGCTCAGATTGTTCCGTGGAATTTTCCATTATTAATGGCAACATGGAAATTAGCGCCAGCTTTAGCAGCAGGTAATTGTTCAGTTTTAAAACCAGCGGAACAAACGCCAGCTTCAATTATGGTTATGATGGAACTAATAGGTGATTTACTACCTCCAGGAGTTGTAAACATAGTGAGTGGTTTTGGATTAGAAGCCGGTAAACCACTAGCATCTTCGAAAAGAATTGCAAAAGTTGCTTTTACTGGAGAAACTTCTACTGGAAGATTGATTATGCAGTATGCTGCCCAAAACATTATTCCAATTACATTGGAATTAGGCGGTAAATCTCCTAACATTTTCTTTGAGGATGTCATGGCAAAAGATGATGATTTTCTAGACAAATGTGTAGAAGGTTTTGTTATGTTCAACTTAAACCAAGGTGAAGTATGTACTTGTCCAAGCAGAGCATTAGTTCAAGAGTCAATCTATGATAAATTCATGGAAAAATGTATTGCTCGAACTAAAGCAGTTGTTCAAGATAATCCATTAAAAATGGAAACTATGATTGGGGCTCAAGCTTCAGTTGAACAAATGGAGAAGATTAAATCTTACCTTGATCTTGGAAAAAAAGAAGGTGCAAAAGTTCTTACTGGAGGAGCTGTTGGCAAACTGAATAGTGGATTGGAAAAAGGAAATTACATCCAACCTACAATTTTCGAGACCAACAATAAATCTCGTATTTCTCAAGAAGAAATCTTTGGCCCTGTAGTATCTGTAATTAAATTTAAAGATGAAGCAGAAGCATTAGAAATTGCTAATGATACGCTTTATGGTTTAGGTGCAGGTGTTTGGACTAGAAATGGTAATATTGCTTACAGAATGGGTAGAGCAATACAAGCGGGAATTGTGTGGACTAATTGTTACCATGCATATCCAGCTCACTCACCATTTGGTGGTTATAAACAATCAGGCGTCGGAAGAGAGACTCATAAAATGATGCTTAGTCATTATAGACAGAATAAGAACTTACACGTTTCTTATGCTGAAAAGAAATTAGGCTTCTTTTAAACAAATAATATATACTGGTCCATGATTCGTAATCATGGGCCAGAGATTAAAAATGAAAGTATCAGCAACTCACTCAGCACTCCACTTATTATCAGAACTTCAAGAGAAATATGGTGAAAAATTAATGTTTCATCAATCTGGAGGCTGTTGTGATGGAAGTGCTCCAATGTGTTTTCAGGAAGGTGAATTCCCCTTGGGTGACAATGATATAAAATTGGGTGAGATTGGTGGTGTTCCTTTTTATATGAATGCGGATCAATATGAGAAATGGAAACACACAGATCTAACAATTGATGCAGTAAAAGGAATTGGTGGAATGTTCTCTCTAGATAATGGCACAGGAAGACGATTTTTAACAAAATCTGAAATATGTCTTGTAGTAGACAACGATAATCCTAATCATTAATAAAAACCAAAAATTTCGAAGTTATGTCAGTTTTCTTGAGCTCACAAAAAGTTATCAAGGATTGGATTGATTACAACAATCATATGAATGTTTCTTATTATCTGTTGATATTCGATAAATTTGGCGCGGATGTTTTAAATGGTAAATTTAAAATGGGCGAACACTCAGCAAAAACGACTGGAAAAAGCACAATGATTGTGGAAACTAACATTACTTATAATCAAGAATTAAAAATTGACGATGTAGTAGATGTTAATTTGGTTTATTTTGACCACGATAAAAAAAGATTACAATATAAGATGGAAATGGTCCATAAAGAGAAAAAATATTTAGCATCTACAATTGAGGTCCTAGCCTTATATGTTGATCTTAACACAAGAAAGGTTTCAGAGTTTGAGTTAGAAAAAGTTGATCTAATGGATAATTTTATAAAAAACAATCAAGTAAATTTTGATAATGCTAATTTAAAATTTTCATCAAAATTAAAAAAGTAAAATTATTTACTTCCAACCCGCACGCTGGAAGTAAAAGTTAATTATTGTCCTGGAGCTTTGTATTCACCAGAAGCAACTTCACTCGCTTTAGTTGTAGCTTTAGTAAAATCTATAGCTTCAAGCATAGTTAAATTTTTTACAGCTCCTGATGCCTCCACAACTAGCTTGACAGCAGCAAAGTCCTCAAAACTGTTTAATTCATTCACAACCACAAAATCATAAGATCCTCTAACAATATCCATGCTGTGCATTGTTCCACCCATAGCTTTTGTTAATTTTTCCACAACTGCTTTTCTGTCTGTTTTAGGGTCCTTCAAAAAACCTTGAAAGGCTTTTTCGGTATAGTTGCCCATAATGTATGCTTTCATATCAATCTCCTTTTTTTAATTTTTAAAATATCATTGTAACAAATTTTGGTAATGTGTAAAAATTACATAGTAGACACAACCTGTAGTAATGTTAGATTAAAACATGTACGAAAAATTCGGACAATTCTACGAGGGAAATTGGCATCAATCTGCCAATAAAGAAACTTACGAAGTTATCAATCCAGCAACAGAGGAAGTTATAGGAAAAGCTTCTAAAGCAACTCCCTTAGATGTTGATAAAGCGCTTAAGTCTGCTGAAAAAGGTTTAGAAATTTGGAAGAAAACTGCTCCATGGCAAAGATCTTACATTATAAGACGTATAGCAGATAGGATGAGAGAAAAGCAAGATGTCCTTGCTAAGTGGATGACCTTAGAAGTTGGCAAACCATTAGCAGAAGCTAAAGGTGAAATTAATGGTGCCGCAGATATTTTTGAATGGAACGCGGAAGAGACAAAAAGAATTTTTGGTCAAACGGTAGAGAGTAGATTTGAAGATACAAGAGTTCATGTTTATTATCAGCCAGTTGGAGTTGTTGCAGCTTTATCACCTTGGAACTTTCCCGCAGTATTATCTGCGAGAAAAATATCAACAGCACTAGCAGCAGGTTGTTCAGTGATAATAAAACCTGACGTTATTACTCCTGGAGTAGTTATGGAAATGGTAGATATTTGTAAAGAATGTGGTGTTCCTGCTGGTGTAGTAAATCTTTTATCAGGAGATCCTCCAAGTATTGCTCAGCAACTGATTGCTTCAGATATTGTAAAGAAAATTTCTATAACCGGCTCATCTAGAGTTGGAAAATTAATTTTAAAACAAGCTGCAGATAAAGTTCAGAGAGTAACAATGGAATTAAGTTGTCATTCACCTTTTATAGTTTTCGAAGATGCAGATATCAAAAAAGCTGCAGAAATGGCTATAGCTGCAAAATTTAGAAATAATGGCCAAGTATGTATATCTCCCAACAGATTTTATATACAAGAAAGTAAAAAGGATGACTTTGTTAATTTATTTATTGAAAAAACAAAAAAATTAAAAATTGGAAACGGTATGGATCCTAGTACTCAATTAGGTCCGTTAACAACTCAAAAAAGGTTAAATGAAGTGGAAATTTTAGTTGAAAAAACTAAAAAAGAAGGAGCTAAAGTTTTATTAGGTGGGAAAAGACCCGCAGGCTTTAATAAGGGTTTTTTTTATGAACCAACAATATTTGACGATATTAAAGATGACTTTACAATAATGAAAGAGGAACCATTTGGACCATTGGTACCCATGCTTTCTTTTAAGTCTTTTGATGAGGTAATAGAAAGAGCTAATAATCATGAACTTGGATTGTGTAGCTACGTTTGCACTGGCTCAATGGAAACAGCTCATTTAGCGTCCGAGCAATTAGAGACAGGAACTGTTGGAGTAAATACGGGTTTAATAGCAATCGCAGAAGCACCTTTTGGAGGAATAAAACAAAGTGGATATGGCAGGGAAGGTGGATCAATGGCAATAAAAGATTATTTAAATGTAAAGTATACCCACCTAGGTATCAAAGGTTAGTTTAATGAAATTACTGAGAGTTGGTGAATTTGGTAGAGAGATACCGGCAATTATTGATGAGGAAAATAAAATTAGAGATCTTTCAAAAATAATAAATGATCTAAATCCCGAAAATTTGACTTTTGAAACTTTAAATAAAATAAAAGAAATTGATTTAAATTCTCTTGAAATGATAAATAATATTGAAAGAATTGGATCATGTGTAACCAAACCAGCAAATTTTTTTGCTATTGGTTTAAATTATAAAGCACATGCAGATGAGACAAATTCAGACGCTCCTAAAGAGCCTATAGTTTTTAATAAGTCCCCAAATTGTATAGTAGGACCTTATGATCAAATAATTATTCCAAAATTTTCTAATTCCTTAGATCATGAAGTGGAGATAGCTATGATTATAGGAAAAAAAGCTCGACAGATTAAAGAAGAAGAAGCTCAAAATTTTATTTTAGGATATTGTATTTGTAATGATATTAGCGAACGAGAATGGCAAAAGCATAGAGGTGGTCAATGGGTTAAAGGTAAATCAGGAGATACTTTTGGACCTCTTGGGCCTTATTTAGTGACTAAAGATGAAATAAAAGATCTTTTTAATCTAAATTTATCTTTAGACCTTAATCAAAAAAGAAGACAAACTGGCAATACAGGATTAATGATTTTCAATTTTAACTATTTAATATCTCACATCAGTCAATTCATTACATTAATGCCTGGAGATATAATTACCACAGGAACACCATCAGGTGTCGGCATGGGTATGAGCCCACCTGATTATTTAAAAGATGGAGATGAAATGATTTTAAAAGTTGATTATTTAGGTGAACAAAAATTAAATGTAATTAAAGAAAGATAATGACAGAACTATTTATTGCATTTGGAGCAGGTTTAATAAGTTTTTTATCTCCCTGTGTATTACCATTAATTCCAGGCTATATTTCATATATCTCTGGAAGTTCATTAAACGAATTAATAGAAAAAAAAAATGTAAATTTAATCCCAATAATCTTATTTACAGCTGGATTTTCGTTAGTTTTTATTGTGTTTGGTGCAGCTTCAACTTTTTTAGGTCAAGTATTACTTCAGAATTCTGTTGAACTTAGAGTTGCAGCTGGACTTGTTATTATTCTTTTTTCACTACATATCATTGGAATTATAAATCTTAAATTTTTAAATTATGAGAAAAGAATTCAAACAAATACGAACAGCCATTTCTATAGCCCAATTTTGATTGGTATGGCTTTTGCATTCGGATGGACTCCTTGTATTGGACCTATTTTAGGATCAATTTTAGTTTTAGCAGCAACAGAAGAAAGCATCAATAAAGGCGTTTTACTTTTAACTTTTTACTCATTTGGATTAGCATTGCCATTTATTCTTTCAGGTTATTTAATTCAAAAGTTTTTAATATTTTCAAAAAATTTTAAAAGAAATATCAATCTAGTTTCTAAATCTGGAGGAATTATACTATTAATAACTGGAATTTTAATATTAACTAATCAATTACAAGCTTTAGGATATTACTTATTAAATGTATTTCCTTTTTTACAAAATTTTGGATAAATGAACTTATGAAAATATATCAAATAGACTCTAGTGCTAGAAAAGAAGGCTCAACCTCAAGGGCATTGGCAAAGAAACTTTTAGATAAAATTAGAAAACCTGGGGATGAGGTTATTTACAGAGATTTAGACGATGAAATGGTATTTGTATCTGGATTAACTGAATCTGGTATGAAAATTGAAAAAAAAGATCAAACTGAACATCATAAAAAAATGTTTGAATTATCGGATAAGCTTGTAAAAGAAATTAAAGAAAGCGATATCATTATTATATCAGCACCAATTTATAATTACGGCCCTCCTGCAACATTAAAAGCTTGGTCAGATCTTGTAGCAAGGATAGGTGAAACATTTAAATTTAAAGAGAACGGAAGAAGAGAGGGTTTATTAAGAAATAAAAAGGCGTACTTAGTAATAACTTCTGGAGGTACAAAATTAAATAGTAAAGAGGATTTTCTTACACCTTGGTTAAAATTTATTTTAAATTTTTTTGGTATAGAAAAAGTTGACATTATTAGTGCTGATCAAATGGCTTTGAATTATGAAAAATCAATAAGAGATGCAGAAACTCAAATAGAAAATATTAAATAGATTGTAAAAATGATAGATAAGGAAACAGAAATAAAATTTTTGGAAGCCGAAAAATACCGTGCAAATAAAGATTTTAATAAAGCTATAAATATATTCAAAACTATTTTAGCACAATTTCCAAAACTTCCACCAGCACTTCATAACATTGCTATATGTTACACTGAACTAAATCAAATTGAAGAAGCCGAAAAATCTTATTTAAAATGCCTAGATATAAAACCTGTTTCGATACTATCAATTAATAATTTGGCAAAACTTTATTGTAAAACTGGACAGTATAAAAAGGCACATCCTATACTTGAAAAATCATTAAACATAAAAGAAGATCAAGAGATAATTATTGAGCTATTTGCACAATGCTTATTTGAACTCAATTTTCTAAAAGCAACAGATACTTTTTGTGAAAGAGCTATTAAAAAGTTTCCAAAAAATAAAAATATATTATCTTTGTATGGAAAAAACCTCCTAAGATTAGGTAGACATTCTGAAGGACTAAAATATTTGAATGAAAATACAGGTATGATAGAGTTCGGGGAAAAAGATTTTAAGGTAGTTAACTAATGAAAAGATTAGAAATTAAAAATGAAGCTAGTCCAAATTTTATTGGAAATTGGGATTTAGAAAATGAAGAATTATGTAATCAAATAATTGATTTTTTTGAAAATAATTCCGATCTTCAAATTAAAGGAACTACAGGTGGGGGTGTCGATGAGAACATTAAAAAATCCACTGACATCACTATTCAACCAGAAAATCTTAAAGATGAAAAGTATAGTGTCTTTAATAAGTATTTTGAAAATTTGCATCAGTGTTTTACTGATTATAAAGAACAATACGAATTTTTAAAAACTTTTGTGAAGAAAGTCCATATTGGTGCTTTTAATATTCAAAAATATCTTCCAGGTGATCATTTCGCTCGCCTTCACACAGAAAGAATAGGAATGTCAAGTATACATCGAATATTTGCGTGGATGACCTATTTAAATGATGTTGATGATGGTGGTACAACTGATTTTGATTACTACAAAGTTAAAGTAAAACCGAAAATGGGAAAAACCCTGATATGGCCTGCTGAATGGACACACGCACATAGAGGTACTGTTCTCAAAGGTGGAAAAAAGTATATTATTACTGGTTGGTTACACTTTACAGATTAAGTTTTCTTTTAAGATGTTTTAGTTTTCCCTCAGTACTATCATAATCAATATAGCAGCCTTGAAGAAATCTACTCCCTTGATTGGTATCATACGATGTTCTTCCATGAAGCAATCTATAATTATCCATCATTAACAAATCTCCAGGATTTAATCTAAATTCAATTCTGTACTGCTCAGAGTTATAAAGTTCTGATATTTTTTTTCTTGCTAAATAAAAAAGTTCAAGTTGATTTTTTTCTATTAAAGGCACAAAATCTAACCTTGGGCTAAATCTTACTTGTTTGAATTTTCTTTTTTCATTCACCTGTATCATTTCAGCCCAATCTTCTAAAATAACAGTTTGATCTATAAATTGAAATCTTACCTTCACCTCTGTGAGAATTTTATAATAATCTGAATAATCTTTCTTAAGTTTCTCTGTTACAGTATAGCCATCTACTAAAGTAGACAGACCTCCAGTGACCTCATTTTCGATACAATGAAGTAATTGAATACATGGTACTGGATTTCTATAAGGATTATCTGTGTGTGGAGCTAAAGCAAGAGGAGTGTAAGCTAAATCATTTGGATTAGGTTTTGATTTAACTTCAAAACATTCTCCAAAGTTAGTTCTTCTTATACTTCCAATTGAATTAGCAAAATTTACTATAAAGTTATCTTTAGTTGGTACCTCCTTAAATATTACAAATCCAAATTTGTAAAAATTAATTAGAGCGTTGTACATAACTTCTTTATTAAAAAAATTTTCCTCAAACTTAAAATTTACAAAATTTTTTAATGAAGAATCCCACTCAATTTTTTCAATTTTTTCAATTTCATTTTCATTCTCAAATTCTCTTATAATATCAAGAATTAAGAATTTTGCGTAAGTACTATCGTTAAATGTTACTTCAAGAAATTGATCTGACAAATTAAGGCTATTGATCATTATATTTTCTTCAAGTTTTGTTGGATCAAACAGTCTTTGCTGGGTTCTTTTATCTAAAAAACTTTCACCATTTACTCTTTCTCTTAGCCAAAATGGATGAATCTCTTTTTTTTGCCCTTGGTTTTTTAAAAATACCTTATTATTTTCTAGCTCTATTTTCATGATAATGTTGATGATTATTTAAAAATTTTACTTTAATCAATAGTAATAAAATAGTATTAGTCCTTTGTGTCAAAGATGAATTCTTCAGATTACAAAGTTTTTTCTAAATTTCTAAGTGATTTAGCTAGGAAGCTTACAAAATATTATTATTTAAAATTAAATAAACCTTTCAAAGTTTCTAATAAAGAGAAAGGCAGAGGATATGATCCAGTTACAAGTGCCGATAAAGCTTTTGAGAAATTTATTAGACGGGAAATAATAAAAAAATTTCCAAAACACCAAATTAAAGGAGAAGAATTTGGGCAAAAAAAGAATAAGAGTGATTTTACTTGGATAATCGATCCGATTGATGGAACAAGATCGTTTGTAATAGGAAACCCAACTTGGAGTAATTTGATATCTTTAAACCACAAAGGTTATCCAGTTTTAGGACTTGCAAATTTTCCAATTTTAAAAAAATATTATTACAATACGTCAAAAAAATCTGCATTTGTGGTTGAAAAAAGCAAAGCAAGAAGAATTAAAGTAAATAGAAAAGCAAAATATTCGAACGTTAAATTATCCGTAGCTTTTCATGGTAACCTTTCCCTAAGTCAACAAAAAAAAATTCCAATAATATTAAAGATGATGCAATTTCCTTGTGCCGATGCGTTAAGCTACTCGCATTTTGCAGAAGGAAAAGTTGATGCAGTTATACAATGTGGAAACAAAATTTGGGATATTCATCCATTAATTCCAATTATTGAAGCAGCAGGAGGTATAGTCTCGAATTGGAAAAATGAAAGTGCCGTAAAAGCTGGAAACATTCTTGTAAGCGCTAATAAAAATGTTCACTACAAATTTTTAAAGATGCTTAAGCCCGTTTCTAAGTAGTTTTACCTAAAGTGTTTAATAAAATTACCCCAACAATAATTAGCAATATACCAATTATTCCATAAAGATTTGGCATCTGATTATATTTGACAATACCAAATATCGCTATTGCGGTAATTGTTAAACCCCCGTAAGTAGCGTAAGTAAAACCGACTGGAATTACAGTCATTGCCTTTGAAAGAGAAAATAAACAAATAAACATAAAAAAAATGCAAGCTAGAGCTGGATAAAGCACTGTAAAACCTTCAGATATTTTTGCAAAACTGTTTGCACTTACACCCGCTATAATTCCAATAAATAAAAACACATATCCTGAAAATATAGTCATATTTAAAGTTATAATTATTTAGTAATTTTATCTACAAACTTCTTTGCTATAGGTCCGACCAATAATGCTGCTGTAATAGCAATAGGAAGTCCAACTGCCCAGGCTTTTAAGAATCTATTTAAGTAACCATCATCTAAACCTGTATTTACATAAGTAATAATCAAAGTCATGAGTAAACTCATTCCAAAACCCATTACCAATATAAATAAAAGATTAGAATATTTTTTTGGAAACATTATTTTTTAGCCCAATTTATAGCATCTTCCATTCTATCATCACCCCAAAATATTTCATTTTCAACTATAAAAGATGGACTACCAAAAACCTTATTTTCACGTGCAGAGTCTGTGTTAGATATATATTTTTTTTCAAATATTTCAGATTTCGCCTCAGAAACTATTTCATTTTTATTTAAACCTAATTCTTTACAAATTTCAGAAATACTAGGATCAATAGCTGGCTCTTTTCCCTCTTGAAACCACTTTTTATAAGTAAGTCTGGTATAATCTGTACCCCAACCTTTATCCAATCCAAGAATTGCAATTTGATTAGCTAGGTCAAATTCTGACAGTGGGTAGGGCACTGGTGTTTTTGCAAAAAAACCATAACTTTCAGCACGTCTTTCTATGTCACGCCACATATAATTAACTTTATTTATTTTATCTTTTGGAAATGGAATATTATTCATTTCCTTCATAATTGCTCTTACACTAAAAGGTTTCCAATTAAATCTAATTTGATGTTTTTTTTCAACATCAATAATCCTAGTCACAGACAGATAGGTATATGTACTTCCTATTGAAAAATAAAAATCTATATCTTTCACTTATTTTGACAGTTTAGTAGCACCTGTTTCTTGGTGAACAACTTTTCCATCTTTAAATTTATAATAGGTCATTACTGCTTCTTTATTGCCATCATTGAAATCGACCATTGAATGTTCAAATCCAACTTCATTATTTTCAAAAAGAATTCTAACATTACTTTTTTTAACATCTTTCATACCAACCCAACCAACTACATCTTTTTTAGATAAGCTTTTACCAGATGAATGCATTAAAAATTGGTAATCGTCATGTATTAGTTGATCAGCTCCAGCTGTATCACCATCATTTATTATTTTTGTCATTTTTTCTATAATTGACATTTTATGCTCCTTTTATAATTATTCCATTAGCTACCGAATTATCTAATCGGATTTGTTTAATTGGTTTATATTCTTCTGAATTATACCATTCTAAAGCTTTTTCGTAACTCGGAAATTTAATGACCACAGTCCTTGGATAGGCCCAGTTTCCTTCTACAATTGTGTTTTCACCACCTCTTACGATATATTCACCACCATAACTTTCGGCAATTGGTTTAACTCTTTTCACATATTCTTTATATTCTTCGGGTCGTTTTATATCTATATTGAATATAGCAAACCCAGACATCAAATATAAATTTTATCAGCTAAACCATAGCAAAGAATTGCACTTAAAATAGTTAAAAATAATGGTGCATAGATTGCTTCGTCTGAAGTTTTATCAGTATGTCCAAGTTTATTTATTTTTGTACTATAAAAACCAACTATAAAAGCAGATAGATTTTGTAAAAATATCACGTTAAAAAAAGCCCAAGTTGCCTCTAAGCCGTTAGGTCTTATAAATCCAACATAAATTGCCATTAGGGTAGAACCAAAAAAGATAGAGCCAAAAAATCTAACAATACCTGCACCTGTATCGTGCATTCCATATTGATTTAAAAAAGACTGGGTTTGAAAAACACATCTAAAACCATAATAAGCAAAACCTGAAAAATGAACTATAAAAATTAATAAGAAAATTATTCCGTTAAATTTGTCTATCATAATTTAAATCCTTTAGCTAAATATTGGTCTAATCTCGTCTTCAATTGTACCTTCTATGGCGACTTCTTTTAATTGCTCTAAAAGTTTTATATATTCAGGATCTGCAGACATGTTAGCGTCAGCTTCATTATCACCTTCAAACATTGTTCCAATTAAAGTTTCTCTTATTGTTCTTGGATCTCCACCCATTTGAAAAGAAAAATAAACATCATGGTTAGGATAATGTTTTTTCCTTACTGCTGCTAAACCTTTTCCAATTTCCATTGCTTTTCCTAAACCGTCATCTTTTACTCTCATTGTTCTAGTATAAATCACTTTCATTGTTTCCTCTTATTAAGTAAAAAAATTTAGGAATTTTTATTTAGCATTAAAGTCTATAACATCATCTGTACACTCAACAAACTTATGAGGTTCATAGAAATCATTCATAGACTCTAATTGTTTATTAATTGCATCTGGATCTTTACCTTTCCACCAACAATACATTGTTAAATTATCACCTGGTGTATTCCAGCTCATTTGACATTTTGCATCTTCACTTGTCATTGCTTTAGTCATATCTTCCATCGACATTGAACCAGTAACTTCTATCATTTTAGCTTTTGCTTCTTTTGA
>CABXRL010000009.1 GCA_902514605.1 uncultured Pelagibacteraceae bacterium | reverse complement strand
TGTTTAATATTTTTTTCTTCAATATTTAATTCGTATTTATCAGATAATTCTTTTTTGAGATAAAATGTGGGAATTATTGACATTAAATTAGCATTACCACATCTTTCACCTAGACCATTTATTGTTCCCTGAATTTGTCTTACACCTGACAGAACGGCGGCAATTGAATTTGCAACTGCATTACCAGTATCATTATGTGCGTGTATACCCAAATTTTTACCAGGAATATGCTCTGATACCTCTTTAACAATTCTAGTTACCTCATGAGGAAGGGTTCCTCCGTTTGTATCACACAATACTATCCATTTAGCTCCATTGTCAAAAGCAGCTTTGATGCACTCTAATGCATATTTTGGATTTGATTTGTAGCCATCAAAAAAATGTTCAGCATCGAACATAAATTCCTTATCATTTTTAACAAAATGTTTAGTGGTCTCTTTTATGTTTTCTAAATTTTCTTCATTTGAAATTCCCAAAGCAACGTCGACATGAAAATCCCAAGATTTTCCAACTAAACAAACTGACTTGGTGTTTGAATTCATTATAGCTGATAAACCAGGATCATTTTCTGCGCTTCTTCCAGATCTTTTTGTCATTCCAAAAGCTGTAAATTTTGAATTCTTTAAATCTAAGCCTTTTTGAAAAAATTCAGTATCAGATGGATTAGCACCAGGCCAACCACCTTCAATATAATCGACACCTAGATTATCCAATGCATGTGCAATTTTAGTTTTTTCATCTACTGAAAAATGTACTCCTTGTGTCTGAGCACCATCTCTCAAGGTTGTATCGAAAATGTATAATCTTTCTTTACTCATTTAAATTTCCAAAGTGTTGTACCATCTTTATCTTCTATTAAAACACCTTTGTCTAAAAGCTCATCTCTAATTTTGTCAGCTTCTTTATAATCTTTGTTTTCTCTTGCTTTATTTCTTAGTTCTATTTTAGTTTTTATCTCGAACTCATTGATAGACGCCTTATTTTTTTTAAAATTCTGCCAAGTTTGAATATCTTCATCTAATAAACCAACAAATTTACATGCTGAAATAAATAATTCTTTGTTTTGCCCTTTTTTGGCATCTTCATAAAGCTTATGTAAATTAGCAATATATCCAGGGGTGTTCAGATCTTCGTATAGAGGTTTTAAAATTTCCTCTGAAATTTTATTTGATATTTCTAAATTTTCTGAATTTAAAGCGTACCATTTATCTAAGGTGCTTTGGCAGTCATTTAAAAGTTTATCATTCCAGTCTAGAGGTTGTTTATAATGTGCACTCATTAAAGCTAATCTTACGACTTCTCCACTAATTTTTTTTTTAAAATCTTTTATTTTTAAAATATTTCCTTGCGACTTAGCCATTTTTTCATTTGACATAGTTATAAAGGCATTATGCACCCAATAACTTGCAAAAGTTTTGGTTTCGTTAGCACATCTTGATTGTGCAATCTCATTTTCATGGTGAGGAAATATCAAATCTATACCACCTCCATGGATGTCAAACTCGTCTCCTAAAAATTTTTTTGACATAGCAGAGCATTCTAAATGCCAGCCTGGCCTTCCTTTCCCCCATGGTGAGTCCCAGAAAGGTTCGTCATCATTTGACGGTTTCCATAGTACAAAATCCTCAGAGTTTTTTTTGTTTTCACTAATTTGAACTCTTGATCCAGCTATCAAGTCATCAAGATTTTTATTCGATAATTTACCGTAATCTGAAAATTTTTTTACTTCAAAATAAACATGCTTTTTATTTTCATAAGCAAAACCTTTTGTTAATAATTCACTAATCATTTTAATCATAAGATCAATGTGCTCAGTTGCTTTTGGTTGATGTGTTGGATCTTCACAATTTAAATAAGAACAATCCTCTAAAAAACTCTTTATAATTTTTTCTGTAAGTTCTTTTGAGGATATATTTTGATCTTTACATGATTTTATAATTTTATCATCAATATCAGTTATATTTCTGACGTAAGTGACAGTATTAAATTTATCTTTAAGTAATTTAAAGAGGATATCAAATATTACTAAAGGTCTTGCATTTCCAATATGGGGATCATCATAAACTGTAGGTCCACAAACATACATCCCTACACTTTTGTCATTTTTTGGAATGAACCGTTCTTTTTTATTGGTTAAATTATTTGTTAAATAAATATCCATTTTAATAGATTAAGAAATATACTTAATTTAGTGATTTGTTAATCTAATTGATTAACTTGGGATTTTGCACACTGGAATCGGGTCCATTTTATGCAAATTTTGTTTTCTAATTTTTTCGTATTCTGCTCTGTGAGGTGAGTCGGGATTAATCATTGCATCCTCTAACTCGTTGTAATTAAATCCTAGCTGACCTTCATCAGTTCTACCATCATCCCAGAGACCGTCAGTTGGTGGTGCATCAATAATTTCTTTTAATATTCCTAATTCTTTTCCTAATTCCCAAACTTCAGTTTTATTACAATCTGCAATAGGTGATATATCTACGCCCCCATCTCCATACTTTGTATAAAAACCAACACCAAAATCTTCTACCTTATTACCAGTTCCAACAACTATACCTTTATTTGCTGCAGCTACTTGGTAAAGAGTGGTCATTCTTAATCTCGCTCTTGAATTTGCATAACCATGTTCATTATCAAACTTATTTAAAGTTGACGAAAATGTTTCAAATAATTTATCTAAACTAATCGTATGAGATTCTACATTTTTAAAATTTTGAACTAACCAGTTTTGATGCTTTAAACTTAAATCATGCTGATTTTCCTTTTGTTTTATCGGCATTGTCAAAACTATTGTTTTTAAACCAGTCATAGCACTTAAAGTACTTGATACAGAAGAGTCTATTCCGCCAGATATTCCAATCACCAAAGATTGTGCCTTTGAAGGCATTTGATCAACATAAGTTTTGATCCAATTAGATATATATTTTACTTTTTCTGCAGGATTCATAATTAAATACTTAATAGTTATTTTGCCTAAAACAATAGCTTAAGATGCCGCTTGAATAGCATTTTTAGAATAACTGCTATTCTTTTTAATCTCATCTGAGATCAAAAAAGCCAATTCTAATGCTTGATCTGAGTTTAGTCTAGGATCACAATGAGTATGATATCTACTCGACAAGTCAGCATCAGATATTTTTCTTGCCCCACCTGTACACTCTGTCACATCTTGTCCAGTCATTTCAACATGAAGACCTCCAGCATATGTACCTTCTGATTGGTGAATACCAAAAACATTTTTTACTTCAGTAACAACGTTATTAAATGGTCTGGTTTTAAAACCAGTGGTTGATACAACAGTGTTTCCGTGCATTGGATCACAAGACCAAATAACATTTAATCCCTCTTTTTTAATTCCTCTAATTAATTTAGGTAAAAACTTTTCAACATTTTGATAACCAAACCTAGAAATTAAGGTTATTTTACCTTTTTCATTCTTAGGATTTAAGACCTCACATATTTTTGCTATTTCATCAGGTTTAGAAGTTGGTCCACACTTAATCCCTATTGGGTTTTCTATACCTTTGCAAAATTCAACATGGCCTCCATCTAATTGTCTTGTTCTATCTCCAATCCAGACAAAATGAGCTGATGTATCATGATATTCTCCAGTTGTAGAGTCTACTCTGGTCATGCTTTCCTCAAATGGTAAATGCAAAGCTTCATGAGAAGTCCAAAAATTTACTGTATATAATCTATTATTAAAATCTGAAGTTATTCCACACGCCTCCATAAAAGCTAGAGCGTCGGCAATTTTATCTTCCAGATCTTTAAACTTTTTTGCCTGAGGACTTTTCTTAATATAATCTAAATTCCACAGATGAACTTTATTTAAATCTGCAAATCCACCCTTTGAAAATGCTCGTAACAAGTTAAGAGTCGATGCTGATTGAGAATAAGCTTTAAACATTCTTTTTGGATCTGGTCTTCTAGCTTTTTCGTTAAAATCAATTGCATTAATGTTATCTCCTAAATAACTTGGTAATTCTTGATCACCTTGTTTTTCAGTAGGTGCACTTCTCGGTTTCGAGAATTGTCCAGCAATTCTTCCAAGTTTAACAACTGGTAGAGATGCTGAGTAGGTTAGTATCAAAGACATTTGAAGAATAACTTTAAAAGTATCCCTTATATTGTCAGGATGAAATTCTGCAAAACTTTCTGCACAATCTCCTCCTTGAAGAAGAAATGCTTTCCCATCTACGACTTTAGCTAATTGATCTTTTAAATGTCTAGTTTCACCTGCAAATACAAGAGGAGGAAATGTTTTAAGTTTGTTTAAAACATTATTTAATTCCTTCTCATCATCATACTTTGGTATGTGCTTTGCAGGAAACTTTCTCCAACTATTTACTTTCCAATTTTTCATATTCAACTAAAGATTGTTGTAGCAGAGTTTTAATATTATTCAACGGTTACAGATTTGGCCAAATTTCTGGGCTTATCTATATCAAAGCCTTTTTTAAGAGCAGAATAGTAAGCAAGTTTTTGCAAAGGAATTGTTAAAAGAAAAGGTAAAAGATCAGCATTAGTGGTTTCAACTTCTATCGTTTCCCAAATATTTTCAGAAATGATCTCATCATTACTTTTGTTTGTAATTAATAAAACTTTTGCACCTCTTGCAATTACTTCCTGCATATTGGAAATTGTTTTTTTATAATAATTATCCCTTGGCGCCAAAACTACTACCGGCATACCTTCCTCTATAAGTGCTAATGGTCCATGCTTCATTTCACCAGCAGGGTAACCTTCTGCATGGATGTAAGATAATTCTTTTAATTTTAAAGCACCCTCTAAGGCTATTGGGTAAGAAAAACCTCTGCCTAAAAACATTGATCCTTTTGCTTCATTGAAAGATTTAGAAATTGTTTGAATTTTATTGTCCGTGAGTAAAGTTTTTTGAACTAATTTTGGTAAGTCTTTTAAATCTTTAAGTTTTTCATTAAATATTTCTTTTTTTAAATCTTTTCTTAAAAGTCCAAGTTTTAAAGCTAACATATAAAGAATTAAAATTTGTCCCAAAAATGCTTTTGTAGAAGCAACACCTATTTCAACCCCGCAGTGAATTGGCAAGACAAATTCAGAGTCTCTTGCAATTGAACTTTCAATTACATTAACTACTGAGCAGGTCTTCATTTTGTTAAATTTACACAAACTTAGGGCAGCATAAGTATCTGCTGTCTCACCAGACTGAGAAACAAATACATATAAGGTATCTTTTTTAAATCTATTTTTTCTATATCTAAATTCTGATGCTATATCTACATTGACATCTAAAGACGTCAGTTCTTCGAACCAATATTTTGCCAACAAGCAAGAATGGAATGCAGTCCCACAACCTATTAATGAAATTGATGAAATTTCATTTATTTTCCATGGAAAATTGAAGATATTAATATCATTATTTGAAGTGTCTACGTATTCTTTAATTCCATTTTTAAGTGTAGTTGGTTGCTCCTCAATTTCCTTCGCCATGAAATGTTTGTAATCACCTTTGTTATATTGCTCCTCTTCTGAGGACAATTCTAAAACTTTTTTATTTATCTTTATTCCATCCTCATTAAAAAATTCTACATGATCTTTTTTAATGATACAAAATTCTCCATCACTTAAATAGGTAATTTTATTTGTCATTGATTTAAGAGCGTAAGAGTCTGAACCTAAATAATTTTCATTTGGACCATAACCAACTGCTAAAGGTGAACCTCTTCTAGCACCTATAATTAAATCTGGTTGATCTTTAAATATAATACCTAATGCAAAACTCCCATGAAGAGATTTTAAAGTTTTCTTTATTGAATTTACAATATTTTCTGACTTTAAATTTTCGGTGATTAAATGAACTATTACTTCAGTATCAGTTTGTGATTTAAATTTATGTCCTTTGCTTACTAAAAATTGTTTCAGTAGTGTTGAGTTTTCAATTATACCATTATGAACAACTGATACATTTTGTGAAGAATGAGGGTGAGCATTTATACTATTGGGTAAGCCGTGTGTTGCCCATCTTACATGGCCAATCCCTATTGTTCCCTCCATGTTTTGAACTACAGAATTTTTTTCAAGATTATCAACTCTTCCCTCTGATTTTACCTCATTTAAAGAACCACTAAAAAGAGTTGCGATCCCTGCTGAATCGTAACCTCTATACTCTAATTTTTTTAAAGAATTAATTATTGATGATGATACAGGTTTATTGCTATTAATTCCGATAATTCCACACATATCTATTTTTTCTTTCTTGAATGATTTTTAACTTCTATTTGTGAAGTTCTAGTCAAAGCTAATGATTTTTTTTTTACATTTTTTGTAACTACTGAACCAGCACCAACAATGCTTTTTTCTCCTATTATAACTGGCGCAACTAATGATGAATTAGATCCAATAAATGCATTATCTTTTATTGTGGTTTTGTTTTTTTTGTATCCGTCATAATTACAAGTAATTGTTCCTGCACCTATATTGACTGAGTTTCCTATTCTGCTATCCCCTATATACGTTAAATGATTTGCTTTAGATTTTTGACCTAATATGCTTTTTTTTATTTCAACAAAATTACCAACCCTAGATCCATTTTTTAAAATCGTACCTGGTCTTATCCTTGCGTAAGGACCTATCTCAACTTTATTTTCGATTGTGCAATTTTCTAGATGTGAAAAAGATTTTATAATAACATCATTGCCAATTTTAACTTTCGAACCAATGACAACATAGGGTTCAATAGTAACATTTTTTCCAACCTTAGTATCTTTAGAAAAAAAAATTGTCTCAGGTCCTGGCATTTTTACACCTAATTTTAAAAACTTAGTTCGAAGCATGTTTTGAATTTTTTGTAAATCTATTTGTTTCATCTAGGAAATTCTTTATATTAAGTATATATTTTTCTTAATTCACAAAATATTTCTTAAAAATACTTTTGATTATGAGCCAACAATATACAATTCTTTTTGACTTAGACGGTACTTTAGTAGACACAGCACCAGATTTAATGAGAGCTCATAATCACGTTATGAAAAAATTTGGGTATCCTACAAAATCAACGGCAGAAATCCGAAATTTAGTTGGTCAAGGTGCTGGTGCTATGCTTGGAAGATCTATTTGGGGACAAGCTAAAAAAGAATTCAGCAAAGTTCAGGATGATAAAATTAAAAAAGAGATGGTTAAAGATTTTGTTGATTTTTATGGAAAAAATATTGTTAATGAAAGTACACTTATTAATGGTGTTAAAGAATTTTTAATTTGGGCAAAAGAAAAAAATATTTCAATGGCTGTTTGTACAAATAAACAAGAGCATTTAGCAGTCGATCTTTTAAAAAAAATTGGTATCTATGAATTTTTTGAATATGTTGCTGGACACGATACCTTTAATTATTGTAAGCCAGACTCAAGACATTTAACATCTGTTATTGAAATATTAGACGGTGATATAAAAAAAAGCTTGATGATCGGCGATAGTGAAACAGATGCTAATGCCGCTAAAGAAGCTGGAATACCAATTATTTTATTAGAAGATGGATATACAGAAAAAAAAATTTCTGAAATTTATCACAATCACCTTATAAAAGACTTTCTAGGTATTGAAAAAATTATATTAGGATATCTTTAAGATTGATTATTTTTTTTTAACTATTAAAAACAACCTCGTAAATAAGGAGTTTTTTTGATAGTTCATAAAGTAAAAGTTTATCCATCTAAAAACCATCTTCCAAAAAAAAATCAACTTGCCTGGAAGTTAGCTGAAATAGCAAGCGATAATGCTAAATTGGATAAAGACTCAATAGAAATGGTTATCAATAGGATCATTGATAATGCATCAGTGGCGATAGCATCTTTAAACAGAAAACCGGTTATTTCATCTAGAGAGATGGCATTAAAACATTCACGAAAAAATGGAGCTACATTATTTGGCATAAATAATAAATTAAGGTTTGATTGTGAATGGGCAGCTTGGTCTAACGGTACAGCTGTAAGAGAACTAGATTTTCATGATACTTTTTTAGCTGCTGACTATAGTCATCCCGGAGACAATATTCCTCCTCTTATAAGTGTTGCTCAACAAAATAAAAGAAGTGGATTAGATCTTTTAAGAGGAATTGTAACTGCATATGAAGTTCAGGTAAATTTAGTTAAAGGGATTTGTCTACACAAACATAAAGTTGATCATATAGCTCACTTAGGACCAAGTGTTGCTGCTGGAATAGGAGCAATGTTAAGACTAAATACTGAAACAATTTATCAAGCTATTCAACAAGCATTACATACAACAATATCTACAAGACAGTCTAGAAAAGGTGAAATTTCAAGTTGGAAAGCATATGCACCAGCTCACGCAGGAAAACTTGCAATTGAAGCAGTGGATAGAGTTATGCGAGGTGAGGGAGCCCCAAGTCCTATCTATGAAGGTGAAGATAGTGTCATTGCAAGAATTTTGGATGGAAAAAAAGCTTTATATAGAGTCCCGTTACCTAAAAAAGGTGAAGTTAAAAAAGCAATACTAGAAACATATACAAAAGAATATTCTGCTGAATATCAATCTCAAGCTTTAATAGATTTAGCTAAAAAATTTAAAAAAAAATTAAAAAATTTAAAGCAAATCAAAAAAATTGATATTTATACAAGTCATCACACTCATTATGTTATAGGGACAGGAGCAAATGATCCTCAAAAAATGGATCCTAATGCAAGTAGAGAAACCCTAGATCACTCAATAATGTATATATTTGCTGTTGCTCTAGAGGATGGAAATTGGCATCATGTAAGATCATATACTCGAGCAAGAGCGAAGAGAAAGTCTACTTTAAAAATTTGGAGATCAATTAAAACTCATGAGGATAAAAAATGGACTAAGAAATATCATGATCCAAACCCTAAGAAAAAATCATTTGGTGCCAAAGTTACTATAACATTAAAAAATGGAAAAAAAATTACTGAACAACAAGATAGAGCAGATGCACACCCTTATGGCTCTCGCCCCTTTAAAAGGCAAAATTATATCAACAAATTTTTAACGTTAACTGAAAATCTAATAGATAAAAAAGAAAGTAATAGATTTTTGAGAACTGTTCAAAGCTTAAAAAAATTAAAGTCTGGACAATTAGATAAGCTTAATATTGAAGTAAAAAAAAATAAAATTAAAAAAAATCTAAAGAAAGGAATTTTCTAGTGCATTTTGTGGAAAAAGAACCTAATCAAAAAAGAATAGATTTAAGTGAAAAATTAAAATCCAATAAAATTTTGAGAGTTCCAGGAGCTTATAATCCGCTTACAGCAAAATTAATTGAAGAAATTGGTTACGATGCAGTCTATGTTTCTGGAGGTGTAATGGCTAATGATCTTGGTTTTCCAGATATCGGATTGACTACATTACAAGATGTAAGCACAAGATCCTATTTAATTTCAAGAGTAACAAATTTACCTACAATTGTTGACATTGATACTGGATTTAAGTCTTGCAAAGAGACTATTGAAACTTTTGAAGAATTTGGGATTTCAGCAGTACATTTGGAAGATCAGATAGAGAGAAAAAGATGCGGGCACCTAGATAACAAAGAATTAATTTCTACTGAGGCAATGATCAAAAAAATTAAAGAATGTGTTTCTTCTAGAAAAGATAAAAACTTTAAGATAATTGCAAGATCAGATGCAAAAAGTGTTGAAGGAATAGACAAAATGATTGAAAGGTGTAAGGCATATATCGATGCCGGAGCCGAAATAGTGTTTCCAGAGGCTCTACATGATGAAAAAGATTTTGAAAAAGTAAGAAAAGAATTATCTTGCTACCTTCTAGCGAATATGACTGAGTTTGGTAAATCTAAGTTGTTTAATTATAAAGAACTAGAACAATTTGGTTATAATATAGTAATTTATCCTGTTACTACCCAGCGCCTAGCTATGAAGAATGTTGAAGACGGATTAAGAGACATTTATGCAAGTGGACATCAAAACAACATCATTGATAAAATGCAAACGAGAAAACGATTATATGAACTTGTTGATTACGAAAAATATAATAGTTTAGACGAAAAAATTTATAATTTTAGTACCGAAGGACACGAATAGTGAGTGAAGATATCAAAAAAGGTTTAATGGGTGTAACTGTGGATGAAACTTCGGTTTCAAAGGTAATGCCAGAAATCAATTCTTTAACTTATAGAGGTTATGCAGCCCAAGATTTATGTGCATCATGTAGATTTGAGGAGGTCGCATATTTAATTTTAAACGGCGAACTTCCAAATAAAAAACAACTTAAAAATTTTGAAAAACAAGAGAGAAAAGAGAGAAAAATTTCTAAAAGTTTAATTGATGCAATTAAGAAAACACCAAAAAAAGCCCATCCAATGGATGTTGCTAGAACTGCTGTTAGTATTATGGGTCTAGAAGATAAAGATACTAGAGATAATTCAGCTAAAGCAAATATGCAAAAGGTAATGAGAATTTTTGCTAAAACCCCTGTTGCTTTGGCTGCTTTCTATAGATCAAGAAAAGGTAAAAAAATTATACCTCCAAAAAAAAATCTTTCTTTTTCTGAAAATTTTTTCCATATGTGTTTTGGTAAAGTTCCGAATAAAGATATTGTAAAAGCTTTTGACGTATCTTTAATTTTATATGCTGAACATAGTTTCAATGTTTCTACTTTTACAGCAAGAACAATTACAAGTAGTCTATCAGATATTCACGGAGCTATCACAGGTGCTATAGCAAGTTTAAAAGGTCCGTTGCACGGAGGAGCTAATGAGGAAGTGATGCATATGATGAATAAGATTAAAAAACCAGAAAATGCACTCAAATGGATTAATAAAGCCCTAGATAATAAAGATGTAGTTATGGGTTTTGGGCATAGGGTTTATAAAAGTGGTGACTCTAGAGTGCCAACAATGAGAGATTATTTTGGCAAAGTTGCTAAAATTAAAAAAGATAAAAAATTTGAAAAAATATACGACATTGTTGAAAAAGTAATGATTGAAAAAAAAAATATCCATCCAAACGTAGACTATCCTACTGGACCCACTTATCACTTGATGGGATTTGATACAGATTTTTTTACACCAATATTCGTCATCTCTCGGATAACTGGCTGGTCAGCTCATATAATGGAACAGCATGCTGATAATAAATTAATAAGGCCACTAGCAAGTTATAATGGGAGCCAACATAGAAAAGTTACTCAATTAAATAAAAGATAATAATATTTTTTGAATTAATTTGTTTCATAAATAGAATTGCTAATGAATAATAAAAATTTTGGTTTTGGAACACAAATAAGAAAATCTCCTTACTTCAATTCAACTGTGAAATGGGGGGCGACTGGTTTCTCAGTTTATAATCACATGTACATTCCAAGAGACTTTGGAAGTCCTGAACAAAATTTTTGGAACTTAATAGAAAAATCTATTCTTTGTGATGTTGCGGTCGAAAGACAAGTGGAAATTACTGGTCCAGATGCATTTAAATTCATTCAATTACTTACTCCTAGAGATCTTACTAATTTATCAATTGGTCAATGCAAGTACGTCTTAATTGTAAATAATAAAGGAGGAATAATTAATGATCCTGTGCTTTTAAGATTAGCTGAAAATCACTTTTGGTTATCTCTTGCTGACAGTGATGTTTTGTTGTGGGCACAAGGGGTAGCTGTTAATTCAGGTTTAAATGTTAAAATTAGTGAGCCAGATGTATCACCACTACAACTACAAGGACCTACTTCAGCTGAAATAATGATTAAGCTATTTGGCGAAGGTATCAAGGATCTTAAATATTATTGGTTTAGAGAGTATGAGTTGGATGGAATTCCATTAATTATTTCAAGAACTGGATGGTCTAGTGAGTTTGGATACGAAATATTTTTAAGAGATGGTACTAGAGGTAATGATCTATATGAAAGAATAATGGCTGCAGGAAAAGAGCATGGGCTTAAACCAGGTCACACATCATCTATAAGAAGAATTGAAGGTGCAATGCTGTCTTATCACGCTGATGCAGATTTAGACACAAATCCTTTTGAATTGGGCTTAGATAGATTGGTTAATTTAAATAATGAAGTTAACTTTATTGGTAAAGAGGCATTAAAGAAAATAAAGCACGAGGGGATTAAAAGAAAACAAGTTGGTTTAGAATTGGATTGTGAACCATTAAAAGGTCCAAATACAACTTTTTGGTCAATTTATAAAGACGAAGAAAAAATTGGCAAGGTTACTTCAGCTGTTTATTCTCCAAGACTCAAAAAAAATATTGCACTTGCAATGGTAAAAATTAATCATTCAGAAATTGGGAATAGTTTGAAAATTAATATCGATAATAAAGAGATTAATTCCAAAATAATTGAAAAACCTTTTTACGATCCTAAAAAAAAAATAGCATCTTCTTAAGATTTAATATTATAACCTTTTTTTAATAATATTGAGACAGCAATTACACATATTACTAGAAATGACACCATGGAACCGACACTTATCCAAATATTGAAATCTGATATTCCATAAAATGAAAATCTTAAACCATCTATAAGATAGACTACTGGATTGAAGTAGGAAATGGTTTGCCAGAAAGGTGGTAACATATCTAATGAGTATAAGCTTCCTCCTAAAAAAACCATTGGTGTAATAACCAATGATGGAATGATAGACATTTGTTCAAAGTTTTTACTGACAACACCAATCAAAAAACCAAATAATGCAAAAGTAAAAGAGACCAAAACCAACAAGAATATCATTAACATTGGATACTCAACAGTCACTTCAGCAAAAAATGAAGCGGTAGCATAGATTACGACACCAACAATTAAAGTTTTTGTAGCTCCTGCTCCTACAAATGCTAAAACTGTTTCAAGTGTTGAAATAGGTGCTGCTAAAATCTCAACAATAGTTCCATTAAATTTTGGAAAAAATATTCCAAAAGAAGTATTACTTATTGACTGTGTAAGCAATGTAAGCATCAATAAACCTGGAACAATATATGAACCATAACTCACACCATCAATTTTTTGAATATAACCACCAATCACTGAACCAAAGACAACAAAATATAATGATGTTGAGATCACTGGTGAGAGAAGAGACTGACCTACAGTTCTTAAGAATCTATTCATCTCGTGAACATATATAGCTTTAAAACCATAGTAATTAAATTTCATTATTCTCCTTAACCAAATTAACAAATATTTTTTCCAGATTGCTTTGTTCTGTTTTTAAATCTCTTAACTTTAAGCCAGTATCTTTTAAATCTTGTAATAAATTTGTTATACCAGTTCGTTTTTCATTGAGACTGTATGTATAATTTAAATACATTTTATTATCTCCAATATTTAAATTATATTTTTCTAATGATTTTGGTATTTCTTCAATTCTTTCTTGTAATTCAATCGTAAGAGTTTTTTGACCCATCTTTTTTAATAATTCTTTTTTTTCCTCGATAAGTATTATTTCACCTTGATTAATAACACCCACCCTATCTGCTATTGCTTCAGCCTCTTCAATATAATGAGTAGTTAAAATAATTGTTACTCCTGTTTTTTTCAATGCGTCTACTACTTTCCACATTTCTCGTCTTAATTCTACATCTACACCCGCAGTTGGCTCATCTAAAAATAGTATTTTTGGTTCATGAGATAGGGCTTTTGCAATCAGAACTCTTCTTTTCATCCCACCAGATAATTGTCTTAATCTTTGATCTTTTTTATCCCATAAACTTAAGTCTTTTAAAATTTTTTCTATGTGTTCTGGTTTAGGAGGTTTGCCGTATAAACCTCGTGAATATGAAACAGTATCAAAAACTGTTTCAAAAGATTCTAAGTTTAATTCTTGAGGAACCATTCCTATTCTGGATCTTGTTTCGCGATAATCTTTAATTATATCAAAACCGTCAACTGTAACAGAACCGGATGAAGGTGTAACAATTCCACAAATTATACTAATTAAAGTTGTCTTGCCCGCACCATTTGGACCAAGCATTGCAAGAATTTCTCCTTGTTTAACTTCAAGATTAACTTTTTTTAACGCATTAAGACCATTGTCATAAACTTTGGAAAGATTATTAATTAATATTTGATTATCTGACATGGTGTCAGATATATAGACATTAATTCACCTAATACAATCGACTTATATTAAAACCTTTTAGCTTTAAAAACTAATAATGGTAAAAATGTTGCAATTACAAAAGATAAAAATAATAAAGACTGTGACACAATAGGTGAAAACAATTCTTTAGAAAATAGAATACCAACTAATAAACTTTTTGAAAAATCAGGGGCAGGAAACATCAAAAAACCTCCTATCAGTCCAACTATAATAGAAACATATGCAGTTTTTTCATTAATTTTTTTATTATAAAAGCTATAAAAAATAGTAAGTACAAAAGCACAACAAAATAAATCAGCTAATAAAAATAAATACAAAATATTATATCCTTTAGATGCAATAATAAATGAAATAAAAGATAAAAATAAAATTACATATTTGGAAAAATTTAAATAATTTGTTTTTTTACTTAAATTAAATGTTGATTTACCATCTACAACAATTAAGCTTGATATTGCATTTACTAATGTATCAACAGTAGAAATTGTTAATGCCAAACCTAATACGATTACAAATAAAGATAGTAACTTTGTTTGCTCTTTAAGTAATAATGTAAAAAATCCAAGATCAGGTCTTACGGTGGGGTCTATTGAAAAAGCGACCATACCCGTAAAACCCATATAAAAAACAATAGGTATGATTATAAAGAAAGATATAATCAAGCTTCTTTTTAAAGTTTCGAAATCTTTAGCAGCGTAAACTCTTTGCCAATTACCTTGATGAAACAAATTTGTTGCAGCAACAGCGATAAAAAAAGTTAAACCTGCCGTATAGCTTGGCATATATGATGCACTTAAAAGATGGGGATTTTTCTCTTTTATAAACTCAAAAGAAAATTCAGATCCTGTATAAGAGTTTACGTATATAAAAGAAATCAGTAAAAGAATTAAGATTACAACCATTTGAATATTGTCAGTAAAAATTGAGGCTCTCAATCCTCCATACAAAGTATAGATTAGTGTAGATATTAGTACAATTAAGGCAGTTTTCCAAAGTTCAGTACCAGATATATAATTTATTAAAACTGCAACTGCGGTTACTTCTGCACATAAGAAAATGAACATATAAAATATTGTCATTAGTAAAATAAGTTTAAATAAACTTTTTCCAAACTTTTTTCTCATGAACTCAACTAAAGAAGATCCTTTTGGGAATTCTTTTCTAATTTTTTTTCCAAGATAAATTAAAAAAAACATTGGAAAGGCTGTTCCTAATGAATATCCAATAATGGCTCCTATTCCTCCCCAAGTAGCGGCAGAAGCTGGACCAAATAAAATCCATGCACCCAAAGCTGAAGCAGTTAAACTTGTAGTTAAAGAAAATAATCCAATATTTCTATTTGCTGTTAGATAATTATTGAGACCTTGGTATTTTTTTGAATTGTACAGGCCTAAAAGAACAAAGATTAAACTAATGAAAATAACTAATGTTAACGATGTTGATTGATTTAAAAAATATGTTTTATCCATAATCTCCCTTTCTGAATTACCGGACAGGTTCTTAGGGTTTAATCTCAGTCTGTAAAGACACCCCTTAAATGGAGGATTACACTTTATTATCCATAATTTCAACCATACATTTCGTTGCGTATTCTCTCCACTCAGCCGAACTTTTACCTTTGAGACTATCTAAATGATTGCGATTATTTTGAATATCCTCTTTATGTTTAATTTTATCTTTTTCATCTAAGTTTTCTTCCATATTCGTTAAATTGGTCTCCATAGCTTTAATCCAATTATTTCCTAACTCAACACACTTTTGATCATCTTTTTCATCACAAATTTGTTTAAAAAAATTAAAGATAACGTCATCAGTTTTTACTGAGCTACTCATTGAAAAAAATATTATCTTTTAAAGCAGTTGTTGACTAAGATTGCCATTAAAATCCAAATGACAAACACCTCACCGTTTGTAAAAGAATAATCAGCGCCTGCAAAACCCGCCACAATGTTTATGGCATAAATGATAACTGTTGATGCTACCAAACTTACTAACAAATTTATTAAACCATTTATATATTTCATTAGTTAAGATTATATATATTTATTTTCAAAGCAATTTAAAATTTCTATTAATAGGTGAATTTTTTTAATGCGCGAATATTATAAAAACACAAGGTTGTATTCAATTAATTTATTTTAATTTATGCTAAATATATATCTTGAATACAACCTGCTAAAAATTTAACTTTTTATTAAGGAGGTTATTCACATGAATCAAAGGCCACCTGATACTTAGCTGGCTAATTGCATAATCAATACAAATATAAAAAATAAAATCCGTTTGGATTTAAAAGCCAAAAAAGCAATATAGAGGAGCTCTTTTGGAAAAAAAACTAAAAGAGCGAACCTCTTTTTTACAAATTAATGTGGAGCTCTAAATTTACTGTGGCAAGCTTTGCAATTAGACCACATAAATTTACCAAGGGTGCCTTTTATATCATCTGAAGTTTCAATTATTTTGGTCAGTTTAATCATATCATTTGATGATTTAGTCATTAGGTCGTTAAATTCATTTTTATTTTCCCAAATAATTGGTAATGCTTCTGTCTTAAATCCTTCTTTGGAATTATCAGGAAAATATTCAATTAATGTTTTATAATTTTCACTCATTTCTATCATCAAAGTTTTCGCTTTTTCAAATTCACCTTTACTAGCTAAAGCTTGAACCCTTTTTGCTGTGCTATAATTCTTACTGAATAATGCTTTTCTTCCTTTGATTATCTCTTCAACTGAAAGTTCAGAGTTTGCTGGAAGCGACAAAATAACAAAAATTGAAATAAAGAAAATATACTTTAGCCCTATAATATTATATTTTATTAACATATGAGAATTACCAATAGCTTAACAGAATATGGAACTATTTCCAAAATATTTCACTGGTTAAGTGCCGCAGTTTTGATCATTCAAATTCCTTTGGGCTTCTATTTAGTTGATATGGATTTTAGCGAAAGAAGGTTAACTGTTGAAAGTATTCACGTAACTTTAGGTCTGAGCATCTTTTATTTAACTTTATTGAGACTTATATATAAAACTTTAAATCCAACTCCGCGCTTATCACATAGTCTTTTTCCTGGTCAAAAAATTATTGCAAAACTGAATCATATTTTTTTATACATTGCAATTTTAACAATAACTATCTCTGGTGCTTTAAAAAAGTTATATAATGGTGAAGAACTTGACATGTTCTTTTTTAATCTTGAAATTAAGGATAATTTTGAATTAGCAGAAACGTTCTATGAAATTCATATTGTTGGAAATTACACATTAATAACACTGATATCATTACATATTTTTGCTGTAATAGTTCATAAACTTTTATTTAAGGAAAATTTACTTAAAAGAATACTATAGAATAATACAAATTAATTTATCCTTAAATCTTAAAATATCTTTAAATTTTAATTCGATTTCTTCTGCTCCCTGAGCAAGTTGCTTTTTAGAAAAGGCTAATAATGTAGATATATATCTATTTTTTATCATTGTTATATATTTTTTTTTATTAATTCTTACATTAAAGAAAAATTTTTTTTTAATACTCTGAGGATATAATTTTTTAATAATTTTAATTATTTTTTTGTCCCTAAAAAGAGATTGATTAAGTTTAACTTTCATAAATTTAAAAGTTGGAATTTCATTTTTATCTGGGTCTAAAGTAAAAATTAGAATTTTACCCATTGGGTTTAATTTTTTTTTTAATAATCGTAATAATCTTTTGATCTCATTGAATTTCATTAGATGTATAGTTTGTTTAATTAAGATTAAATCAAACTTTTGATTGTCAACTAATGAAAAGTTTAAAGCATTAATTCTTTTAAAATTTATTCTTTTATCCAGGTCTCTATGTTTGATAATATCTATTCCTAGTGGCTTGATCTTAAACTTAAACTTAGAGTTTAAAGCACCTAAAATTTTGCCACGACCACATCCAATATCCAGAACTTTAAAACTTCTGTCCAGATTAATATTTTCAATCAAAAATTTGTTAAATTCACTTATATATTCTTGTGAAGATAGCCAGGTTTTATTATCCCAATTTTTAATGGCAGTTGATGCCATACTTTTTTAATCTCCAATAATTATATGGCCAAGGTGTCAGAAACCCAACAATTAGCATTAAAGGGATTACCCACCATGTTAATATTGCTCCACCAGTTAATAAATAATCTGTTAAATTCATCGCAATTTCCATACTTACCATTGATATAAAGCTCATACCCATTGCTGTTTTAACTGCATTATTAAAACTAAAATTTTGTTTAATTAAAATAATTGTTTCAAGAAGTATGCTAGTAATTAAACCATTAATAATTGCCAAAATCATTACACCTAATACTGGGAAAGGTATTTCTGTTAGTTGGAAATATAAAATTGTTCCAAAATCTCCTATGGCACAACCTAATAAACACCAGCTAGTATTCTTGGCACTTTGTTTCCAAGTATTTGTACAAAACCAGTCTAAGGTAGAAGATTCCATATTTATGTGATAATAATATTTTATGATTTTTAAACAAGTTTTTGATAAAAAATCCAGCACTTACACTTACATAATTGCCTCATCAGAAGGAAGAGAGGCTTTAATCATAGATCCAGTTTTAGATAATGTTGAGGACTACATAAAAATACTTAATCAATTAAATTTAAAGTTAGTTAAAGTAATTGATACTCATATCCATGCTGATCATGTTACTGGTGCGGGAAAATTAAGAGATAAAACAAAATGTGTAACTATAATGGGCGAGCATACTCCAACAGATGCAGTGGAATTAAAAGTCAAAGATGATGAAATAATTAAATTAGATAAATTAAATTTTAGAGCAATTTACACTCCTGGTCATACATCAGATAGTTTCTGTTTTTTAATGGATAAATACTTATTTTCTGGTGATACATTGCTAATTAATGGTACTGGAAGAACTGATTTTCAAAATGGCAATTCTATAGATGCATACAATTCTATATTCAATAGGCTATTGAAGCTGCCTGAAGATACACTTTTATATCCTGCTCATGATTATAAAGGTGAAACGGTTAGCACTATTGGAAAAGAGAAGAGATCCAATCCAAGATTACAAGTAAGAAATGTAGACGAATATATTGAAATTATGAATAATCTAAATCTGAAAAAACCAGAAAAAATTGATTATAATGTTTCTAGCAATCTAAAACTTGGTGTTTAAGTCTTTATAGAAGATTTAATAGCATCATAAATTAAATCTTTTGTAGTTTCACCAACACTTCTATATATTTCTTTATTATCCTTAAAAATCAAAAGAGTTGTTTGAAACTGAACATTAAACATTTTTGAAATTTCTTTTTCTGTTATATCAAAAGAAAAATATTCAATATTATCAAATTTAATGTCAGATAGCTCACCCTCTTTTTGAGCAGTTTTCAAAATTTTCATCTGGACAGCACAAGAAGAACAGTACTTTACCCATGAGCTTACTATTACAAATTTACCCTCAGATTGGGCTTTATCAAACATTTGTTTATTAAAAGTTGTTTCTTTCTCTAATGCGTTAACATTAAAAGTTAGAACACAAAAAATTATTACTAAAAGTTTTTTCATAAGATTTTATACAACAAAAATTAAAATCCAGTAAGAAGCTAATCCGGAAAATATTGTCGCAATTATACTTCTGCTAAAGATGCCAATTACCATTGCGATTATTGCTGCAAGTATTTTTGGGTTGTCCTCTATTTGCATTATTCCTTCATTGTCAATAAAAATTGCAGGAAAAATAATTGCAGGAAATATAGCTGAGGGAACAAAAGATAATATTTCTCTTATTCTCTCGTTAAACATTTCTTTTTTGATTAGAGCGATCATTGTAAACCTAGTGAAATATGTAATTAATCCACAATATATTATTAAAGCCCAGTTACTCATTTTGTTTTAATTTTGTTGTTAATATTATTGCTATTAATAACCCTGCTAGAGCAGAAACAATTACATACGCTTTAAAAGGTATAATATTATAACCTAACGTGGCTACTAATCCTGAGACTGTTATCACCATTACATTAATAAATTTTCTAAAGTCATTAATTATTAAAGCTAAGAAAGTTAACGGTACTGCAAAACTTAATCCAAGTTTTTCTGGTATAGCAGCACCTAACAGAATTCCTAATAATGTAGTTGATTGCCATATTACCCAACAAGTAGCACCACCACCAACTAAGTGAAAATATTTATTATTATCTTTGTTCTTTTTAAAATATTCATTAGATCTAGCAAATGCCTGATCAATTAAGAAGTAGGAAATCAAAATTTTCCAAACCAACTTCAAATCCGATAAATGTTCAGACATGACAGCTCCATACAACAAATGTCTTGAGTTCACAGCACCTACAGAACTAATAATTACTATAGAAGAAACCCCTCCCGAAAATAATTGTAAAAGTACTATTTGAGATGCACCACCAAATATTATTAAGGACATACCCATAGTTTCTAAAGGCGTAAATCCAACATCGATAGCTAGAACACCAAATATTAAACCAAATGGCACCACTGGTATCATTAACGGACTCACATCAATGACTCCCTTTAAGAATGTGTTAAACTTACTATTCATTTTATTAAAAGAGCTTTTATTAGAAGCAAACTATATGATCAATATGAATTGGTCTTTTTACACCAAACTTTTCATCCACTTCATGTTGATGGATGTGATGAGAGTGTACAAAAACAGGAATAAGAGTATTTGTGGGAGTTTTAAGAGTATAAATAAAGTTAGTACCTCTAAATTTTCTATCAATTACCTCAAATTTGAGATTACTTTTATCATCATGGTGTAGATCTTCAGGTTGAATTAAAAGCTTAACATTAGATCCTATTGGAAAAGGTTTAACAAAATTACCAGTAATTGTCCCAAGATCTTTATTTTCTAGGCTTTTTGGACTTGTTACTTCCGCGGGGATAAGAATTCCTCTATTTAAAAAATTAACTACCTCGATTGAATTTGGTAAATGATAAACATTATAAGGATCGTCAAATTGTTTAAGCTCTTGATCTAAGATTATTCCACATTTTGATCCTAAGTAAAATGCCTCATAAGAGTCGTGAGTAACTATGATTGTAGTAATCTTTGAATTCTTTAATATTTTTTTTAATTTTTCTTGAATTTCTTCTTTAAAACTTTGATCTACATTTGATAGTGGCTCATCTAAAAGTAACAAGTCAGGTTGTGTAATAAGAGATCTTGCAAGCGCTGCTCTTTGAGCTTCTCCAGCACTAATTTCATGGGGGTATTTGTCTAATATTTGATAAATATTTAATAAATCTATTAATTCATCAAAACTTATTTTTTTATCTTTTGCTCCTTTATTTCTTTCAGTGCCTAATAATATATTTTTTTTTACAGTATAATGTGGAAATAGGCTATTTTCTTGAAAAGCCAGTGATACATTTCTATTCTCTGGTTCAACATTATTTTTTTCTGAAGATATTATTTTACCCTTAAGGTGTATTGAGCCTTTATTTATTTTTTCTAGCCCTGCAATTGTTCTCAATATTGTAGTTTTTCCAATACCAGAAGGTCCTAAAAGACATATTATATCTCCTTCATTCTCTATTGAAAATGAAACATTCTTGACTTTGACTTTGCTTCCTATTTTAAAGTCGACATTTTTAATTTCAAAAAAATTATTACTCATTATTTTCTCTTAAAATATATTTGGATGTTATTATAATAAATAAACTAGCGATTAATATTAAAAATAAAGAGGGTACCGCTGCTGCTTCTAATAAATCCTCAGAAGCTGAAATATATGCAGTAGTAGCAAAAGTTTCAAAATTAAACGGCCTTAAAATAAGAGTTATGGGTAATTCCCTAATAATTTCTAAAGAAATTAGAATAACAATGAATAAAAGAGAATTTCTCAAGAAAGGTATATGAATATTCATAAAAGTTTTTCTTTTAGAATAACCAAGCAAGTAAGCGCTCTCATCAACTGAAATATTTATCTTTTCATATCCAGATTTAATTCCATTAAAAGCTAAGGAGTAGAATCTTACGAAATAAACTAGGACTAATCCTAAAATAGAGCCAATAAATATTTTTTTGATTGAATTAAAGCCTAATGATTTAATTATGCTATTATCAAACCATGCTATAAAAGTAATAAAAGCGATAGCGCAAATTACTCCTGGTATAGCATAACCTGAAATTGATAAAGTCGATAAAACATTTAATGTTTTGTTGCTTGAAACTCTATTGCCATAATTAGATATCAATGAGAATATTATTAAAACGAAACTAGATAAAATTACTAGATAGAGAGTATTTAAAATTAAGTTAATAATAGGTAAATCAAATAAGTTTTCGGGAAATTTTAATGTCCAATACAACATTTGACTTAAAGGAAATAAAAAACTTATAAAAAATATTAAAAAGCAGAATATAAATGCTAAGTAAGCTTCACTACCAGAAATTCTGATTTTTTCTTTTTGTTTAAAGCCACCTTTAGAATTAAAATGATATTTAGCTTTTCTTCTAGATAGATTTTCTAAAATAAACAAAGAGAATATAAATAATAACAAAAAGAATGATACTCGATTTGCAAATGCCAAATCATCAAAAGTAATCCATGAGTTATAAATACCAGTTGTGAGAGTATTAATAGAAAAAAAATCAACAGCCCCAAATTCAGCTAAAGTTTCCATTGCTACTAAAGATAATCCTGCAACTATTGCAGGCCTGGCTGCAGGTAATATTATTTTATAAAAAGATTTAAATTTAGAAAAACCAAGATTTTTACCCAAATCAATTAAATTTTGTGGCTGATATAAAAATGACGCTCTAACCAAAATGTAAACGTATGCATACAATGAAAAAGAAATAGACAATATCGCCCCAAACATACCATCAAATTTTGGAATGTTTTTGTTATAATTTCCATCTCCAAACAAGTTTTTTAAAATAGTAAACGCAGTTCCATAATTCTCAAAAAAGGCAGTCAAAGAATATGCATAAATGTAAGGTGGAACTGCAAAAGATAATATTAGTGCCCATTTAAAAAATTCACTTCCTGGAAATTTATAAAATGACACTAAGTATGCTGTCCCCGTTCCTATTAAGAAGGTAAAAAATAATACTGAAATTAAGAGAATGAATGAATTTGAGATATACTCTATTAAAAAAGTATTTTTTAAAATTTCATAATAATTTGAAGTATTTTCAAAGAAACTTGTAAATACTGTAATAATTGGAATTAATACTATAAATGAAATTAAAAAAGAAGAAATATACCAGCTATTAAATTTCATTTTATAATCCGCCTTATAAACATGAAAAAAGTAAAGTGCCCACAATTAATTTTTATTAACTGTGGACACTATTTAAGAAAATCAAAAATTAAATACTTTTAGGATATGCGGAACCTCCTTAGCTTTAATTTCTGACATTTTTCTTTTATTTATTCTTTCATCAATTTTTTTACACTCCTGTTGACATGGGGAACATGCACTGGAAGATTTATTTAAATTAATTTCAGAAATAAATTTTTTTTGTTTTTTCACTTATTTCCATCCTGCAGCTGTCATCGTTTCTAATGCAGCAGCTTGGTTTTTCCCATAAGAAGCTAACTTAGTTTTCATATCTTGTTTGAAATCTAATCCTAAGTTGTTCACTACGAGTGGACTTGGTGAAACACCATCAATCATTGGGAACTCAAAAGTATTGTTTGTAAAATGCTCTTGAGATTGTGGAGTTAATAAAAACTCTACAAGTTTAACGGCATTAGCTTTATTAGGCGCTCCTTTAACTAAAGCTGCACAACTAACATTCATGTGCGTTCCTCTATCATTTTGATTAGGAAAGAAAGCTTTAACTTTTTTAGCAGCTTCTTGTTGCTCTGCACCTTTTTTACCTGATAACATTAAAGCCAAGTAATAAGTGTTAGCCACAGCAATATCTGCTTCTCCAGCAGCTACTGCCATAATTTGAGCTCTATCATTACCCTTAGAGTCTCTCGCCATATTTGCAACAACACCCTTTGCCCATTCAGCTGTAGCTTTTTTTCCATTATTTTCAATTAATGAAGCTACAAGAGATTTGTTGTATATGTTGCTAGATTTTCTTATTACTAATCTTCCTTTCCATTTAGGATCAGCTAGACCTTCATAAGACATTCCAGATAATTCAGCACCAGTAACTCTTTCAGGTGAGTAATAAATTATTCTAGCTCTTTTTGCTATGCCAACCCATTTGCTTGTTCTAAAACTTTTTGGAACAGCAGATTTTATAGCTGCAGATGTTAAACCACTTTGAAGATGACCTTTTGCATCCATGGCACCACATCTTCCGGCATCAGCTGTAATATAAAGATCTGCAGAAGAGTCAGCACCCTCTTCAATTATTCTTTTTTCTAAGGCACCTGACTTTCCATTTATCAAGTTAACTTTAATTCCAGTCATATTAGTGAATTTGGAATAAAGCTCTCCATCCGCCTTGTAATGTCTTGCATTAAAAACATTTACTTCATCCGCAATAGAAATTGTGGACACAAATAAAGATGTGATTAATGTTAAGATAGTTATTTTCTTCACTTTTTCTCCATATCTCCGCAATAGTTATTTGAAAATGATAACTATTCTCAGTGAGAATGATAATCAATCTCAAAAATGACGCACCTGAATTTTCAGTTGAATTTAACTATTTTTGAAATTTATGCTTTCCAGTCGCCTATTTTACTGAACAAGAAGTTTCTAAAAGCTTGAACTCTAGCCGTATTTTTTAGAGATTGGGGATAAACAAAATGAGCTTCAGTTATTGGACCCTCAGATTTTGGTAATACTTTAATTACTTTATTAGAGTCATATACTAAATATTCTGGCAAAGCCGCAAGTCCAACTCCAGATTCAACAGCTAAAAGTAGACCCATAACGCTATTAACCTTCATTATAGTTTTTCTTTTTTTACCGTCATGCATACCAAGTTTTAAGGCCCAATCTGGATTATACACCGGTGAGGGAGCCCCTTTACCAAAAGAGATAAATTTATGTTTATTTAAGTCACCAATTGTTTTGGGCATTCCATTTTTTTCTAAGTATTTGTTTGAACCATATATGTAGTACTTAATATCAACTAATTTTTTTTGAATATAGTTGAGTTGTTTAGGTCTTCTCATAAAAATACCTATATCTGCTTGTCTTGTACTTAAATCTAACTCCTTATCATCAAATACTAGTTCTATCTCTATTTCTGGATTAAGAGTCATAAACTCTTGTATTCTAGGAGTTAACCAGTGAGTTCCAAAACTTCTTACAGTGGTTATGGTTAGTTTACCTGTAGGTTTGTTTTTTTGATCTCCTAATGAAGTTTCTACCTCTTTTAACTTACTAATAACCTCATGTGCAGTTTTAAATACATATTCACCGTTTTCTGTAAGTGTGAGCCCTCTTGCATGTCTCTCAAATAATTGAACTTTTAAATCTTGTTCTAAAGCTTGAATTTGTCTACTAATTGCTGACTGACTAAGATTAAGATTGACTGTAGCACTAGTAAAACTCCCAGCTTCTGCAACAGCATGAAAAATTTTTAATTTATCCCAATCCATTATTTATTTAAATCAACTAAAACTCTTCCAGAGATTTCACCTTTTAGTATTTTAGGATAAGTTTCAATTAGTTCCTCTAGGCTAACAATTTGAATAGATTTTTCTAATAAATCAAAATCAATTAAATTTGCTGCTTCTCCCCAAATAAATTCTCTTCTTTTTATACTACAATTTGCAGAGTCCATACCCCAGAGCTTGATACCTCTTAACATAAATGGAATTACATTAGTATTTAGTTCATTTGTACTAGCATTACCACAAACTGCAATAATACCTGTTGGATTTGTTTGAACTATCGCATTAGCTAAAATTTTTCCTCCTACTGTGTCAACAACTCCATCCCATAAACCTTTGTCAATTAGTTTTGGATCTTTATCAAATTCAGCACGATTTATAACACTTTTAGCACCAAGCGATTTTAAATAATCAGCTTTCGAGTCTTTTCCTGATACAGCTGTAACATCATATCCCATTTTATTTAAGATCATCACAGCAATACTTCCCACACCTCCAGTTGCGCCTGTTACTAAAACGGTTTTTACTTTTTCACCTAATAAAATTTCCTCTCTAGCTTTAATTGCAAAGGCGCTCATTAAAGAGGTGAAGCCCGCAGTACCAAGGATCATTGCTTGTTTGCTTGTTAAGTTTTTTGGTTTATGGACTAAAAAATCTCCATTGACCTTAGCAATTTGAGAGTACCCGCCATAAAAAATTTCACCAACTCGAAAACCTGTTAAAATTACTTCATCATCTTTTTTGAATTTTGAGCTCTCACTTTCGATTACTGTGCCTGAGAAGTCAATTCCAGGGATATGAGGAAATTCTTTTACCAATCTCCCACCATTTTTTAAAATCATACCATCTTTAAAATTTAAATCTGAATAATCGACCTTGATGGTAACATCTCCATGTTTTAGAAAGTTTTTGTCCAGTGATTTTACTTCTCTTGTAAATTCTTCACCTTTTTGATCTAAAATTAATGCTTTAAATTGATCTGACACGTTAATCTTTTGCAATACTTATAAACCTTAGATATCTATTTTGATAACTAAGATCATCTTTAAATTGACCTAAATAGTAATTTGTAACTGTTGTTGCTTGCTCTTTTTTAATTCCTCTCATAGTCATACATTGATGAGTTGAATCTATTGTTACAGCTACTCCTTTAGCATCTAAAGATTCCATAAGGGTATTCGCAATTTGCATAGTAAGTCTCTCTTGTGTTTGTAACCTTTTTGAAAATACCTCAACCACCCTAGCTAATTTACTTAAACCAACTACTCTTTCCTTTGGAATATATGCGACATGTGCTTTACCAATGATAGGTGCCATATGATGTTCGCAATGGCTTTGGACAGAAATATTCTTTTGAACAACCATATCATCGTAGCCCTCAACATCTCCAAATGTCTTGTCTAAAATTTGATGAGGATCTTCTTTATACCCCTTAAAATATTCTTTAAAAGCTTTGACCACTCTTTTTGGAGTTTCTAATAATCCTTCTCTATTTGGATCTTCCCCCATCCAGGCTAAAATAGTTTTAAAAGCATCCTCAGCTTCTTTATCTGAGATTTTTTTTATTTGATTGTCAGTATTTGTATCTTTAACAAGTTTCATGGATGGTTTTATACCTATATTTTTATAATTTTAAAATATTTAAAATATAGCCATATGTGCTACATAATAACTTATAATGTTCAAAAAAAGAGAAAATGTTGTTGAAATTGAAGAGGGTAATCTTTTATCTCCAAAATTTGATAACGATGGGCTGATACCAGTTGTTACTATGTGTTCAAAAACTAAAGAAATTTTGATGCATGGTTACATGAACGTTGAGGCACTTAAAAAAACTATAGAAACAAAAGAAGCACATTATTTTAGTCGGTCAAGAAAAACTATTTGGCATAAAGGGCAAACTAGCGGTTTCTCTCAAAAAGTAGATGAAATCAGAATTGATGACGATCAAGACTCGATTTGGCTTACTGTTGACATTGGAGATGGAGCAAGTTGCCATGTGGGTTATAGATCTTGTTTTTATAGATCGATACCACTGGGGCCTATAGATAATGGAAGAAAAGTTGAAATGAAATTTTTAGAAAAAGAAAAAAAATTTGATCCAAAAGAAGTTTATAAAGATCAACCCAATCCTACTAAAATATAAAATATATGAAAGTTTTAAGTCCTTTTGGTCCTAAGATTGCTATAATAAAAATTCCAAAGAATATTGTGAATAAGATTAATCAAGAGGTAGATAAAATCTTAGGTGATAAAAAAAAATTAAAGAAAAGTGATTACTCAAAAAAATTGGTTGGACAGGTAAAACAAGAAATTAAATTAGATAATAAATTTGTTAAAAATAATATTTTAAAATTTATTACAATCAATATTAAGAAATATATAAAGATAGGTACAAACCGAAATGTTAAAAAAATAAGTTTAAAAAGTCTGTGGGTAGTAAGACAATTTAAAAATGAATATAACCCAATTCATTTTCATAGTGGCAATATTTCAGGTGTAGGTTACTTAAAAATCCCAAAAAATATAAATAAGAGTAGAAAAAGACTCAAAACAAATGGAACTATTGATTTTATTAACGGGACAAAAACTTTTTTAAGTAACAGTTTATTTAATCATAATCCCAAAGTTGGTGATATGATATTGTTTCCAAATAATTTGATGCATACAGCCTACCCTTTTAAAAGAGATGGTGAAAGAAGATCTTTTTCTTTCAACATAGACATTGATAAAAAAACATTTGATATATTTAATGGATAGACTTCAAAAAAATGTTTTAGGTGAAAATTTGGAATTATGTTCAAATGACCCTTTGACTGGCTGGTACAGAGATGGTTGTTGCAACACAGATAAGAATGATCAAGGATTGCATACAGTTTGTGCAAAAGTAACTACAGAATTTTTGGAATGGTGCAAAGAGGCTGGTAATGACTTGATTACACCTCATCCTGAGTTTGGTTTTCCTGGATTAAAAGATGGAGATGGATGGTGTGTTTGTGCAACTTGGTATGCAAGAGCGGTAGAGGCAGGAAAAGGTTGTCCAATATATTTGAAAAGTACTCATGAGAATACATTAAAACTATTGCCTATTGAAACTTTAAAAAAATTTGCGATAGATATATCTTAATTACATGTTTCCATACTTTGGTCCACCTCCACCTTCTGGAGTAACCCAAGTAATATTTTGAGATGGTTCTTTTATATCGCAAGTTTTGCAATGAATGCAATTTTGAGAATTTATCACAAATTTATTAATGTTATTCTCTCTTTGAACTTCATAAACACCTGCAGGACAATACCTCTGGGCAGGCTCATCATATTTCTCTAAAGTATAGGTAATAGGTAAATTTGGATCCCTTAATTTTAAGTGAACTGGCTGATTATCAGCATGATTTGTACCTGTTAAATAAACAGAGCTAGTTTTATCAAATGTTAAAATGTTATCAGGTTTTGGGTAATCAATCTTTGGCATTTCTTTAGCTGATTTTAGTGTCTCATGATCTGCATGTTTGTGTTTTAAAGTGAAAGGAAGCTTGCCTCTAAATAAAATTTGATCAATTCCCGTAAAAATAATACCTAGTATTAAGCCCCAACTGAAACTTGGTTTTACATTTCTAGCTTTGTATAACTCCTCAAATAACCAACTTTTTTTAAATTTTTCTTCAAAAATTGATAGATCTTTATTATTTTTAACGTGATCGTTAATGGCTTCTGCGGCTATCATTCCACTCTTCATGGCTGTATGAGAGCCTTTTATCTTAGGCATATTTAATGTTCCAGCATCACAGCCTATAAGTAATGCACCTGGCATAAACATTTTTGGTAAACTTTGAAATCCACCTTCAATTAATGCTCTAGCACCATATGAAATTCTTTTTCCACCTTCTATTATTTTTTTTATAGATGGGTGAGTTTTAAATCTTTGAAATTCATCATAAGGTGATAAATGAGGATTTTGGTAATCTAATCCAATTACATATCCTAAGAAAATTTGTTTATTCTCTGCATGATATATAAAACTTCCTCCATAAGTATTATTATCTAAAGGCCAACCAGCAGTATGCATCACCAAACCTTCATGATGATTTTTATCTTCTATCTCCCAAATTTCTTTAAAGCCAATACCATATTGTTGTGGATCTTTTCCTTTATCAAGTTCAAATTTTTTGATTAATTGTTTTCCTAGGTGGCCTCTACATCCTTCAGCAAAAACAGTTACCTTTCCTAATAATTCTATACCAGGTTCAAAACTATCTTTTTTGTTTCCATCTTTATCTATTCCCATATCTTGAGTCGCAACACCTTTAACAGAACCATCTTCATTATATAAAATTTCACTAGCTGGAAAGCCTGGAAAAATTTCAACACCCAAACTCTCTGCTTGTTCTGATAACCATCTGCACAAATTTGCAAGACTGATGATATAGTTCTTATGATTTTGCTGAACAGACGGCAGTAACCAAGTTGGCCAGCTTAATGATTTTACTTTACCTAAAAATAAAAATTTCTCTTTTGTAACTTTAGTTTTAATTGGCGCGTTTAATTCTTTCCAATTTGGAAACAACTCATCAAGAGCTCTTGTTTCAAAAACATTCCCACTTAATATATGAGCTCCAATTTCAGATGCTTTTTCTAAAACACAAACATTTAAATCTGGGTTTAATTGTTTTAATTTAATAGACGTAGCTAGACCAGATGGACCACCGCCAACTATAACAACATCATATTCCATTGACTCTCTGGACATAATCTTTTTTTTACAGATTCTATTATTTTTGTATAGTGTTTAATTTGTTTAATTCCTCTAGGAATTTTGGAAGTGCATCAAATAAATCAGCCTCTAAACCATAATCTGCGACACTAAAAATTGGAGCCTCTCCATCTTTGTTTATTGCCACAATTACTTTACTTTCTTTCATCCCAGCTAGGTGTTGAATCGCTCCAGAAATACCTACCGCTATATATAAATCTGGTACAACGACTTTACCTGTCTGTCCAACTTGATGATCATTAGTAATATATCCCGCATCAACAGCGGCTCTAGAAGCACCAATAGCAGCATTAAGTTTATCTGCGACTGCAGAAATTAATTTAAAGTTTTCTCCACTTTGCATGCCTCTACCACCAGAAACAACAACTCTAGCCGTCCCTAATTCTGGCCTATCAGATTTTATTTCCTCTTTTTTAATAAATTTTGCAATTTCTGTTGCCTCTCCAGCATCACTATTTTGTATTTCAGCGGAACCTCCAGATGTTGGTGCGGGATCAAAAGAAGTTGGTCTTATTGTTACACATTTAATTTTATCATTACTTTTGACTGTTGCAAAAGCATTGCCAGCATAAATTGGTCTTTGAAATGTATCAGTAGATATCACTTTCGTAATATCACTAACTTGCGAGACATCTAATAACGCCGCTACCCTTGGCATTAAATTTTTTCCAAAGGTATTAGCTGAACACACTATATGTGAATAATTTTCTGAAAGTTTGGTTATAACTGATGTGTAATTTTCAGCTAAATAATTTTCATAGATTGAGTTATTTACATGAATTACTTTTTTTACATTTGGCACTTGTGCGATCGACTTTGCTACTTCATCAGAGTTTGATCCAATTACTAAAACATTTACATCTTCATTAATTTGAGACGCTGCAGAGATAGCGTTTAGAGTAAAAGGTTTTACTTCTTTATTATTATGTTCTGCTATTAATAAGACTGACATTATATTACTTTAGCCTCATTTTTTAATTTTTGAACTAATTCTTCAACACTTGCGACCTTAATCCCCGCTTTTCTTTTTGGTGGTTCTTCAACTTTTATTTGTTCAATCCTTGACTTTGTATCAACTCCTAAATCTGAAGCATTAAATTGCTCAATCGGCTTCTTTTTAGCCTTCATTATATTTGGCAACGAAGCATATCTTGGTTCATTTAATCTTAAGTCGCAGGTCACTATAGCTGGCATATTCACTTCAATAGTTTCTAACCCTTCATCAATTTCTCTCGTAACTTCTAAAGATTTCTCTTTTACTAATATTTTTGATGCAAAAGTTGCTTGTGGCCAATTTAATAGTGCTGCTAACATTTGGCCAGTTTGGTTGCAATCATCATCGATGGCTTGTTTACCCATGAAAACTAAATCAGGTTTTTCTTTTTCAACAATTTTTTGTAAAATTTTTGATACTGCAAGGGGTTCTACAATTCCATCAACTTTTACTAAAATTCCTCGATCAGCACCAACTGCTAATGCTTTTCTTACAGTTTCCTGTGCTTTCTCTTCCCCTACTGAAACTGCTACAATTTCTTTAGCTTTACCTGTCTCTTTAATTTTTACCGCTTCCTCAATTGCATTATCATCTGGGGGATTTGTAGACATCTTCACGTTATCTGTGACTACTCCTGAGTTATCCTCTTTAACTCTTATTTGGACATTATAATCAATTACTCTTTTAACTGCGACTAGAATTTTCATTAAGCTCTCAGCAATTTATTTTCGTTGTCGTAAGGACTCTCATCTAAAATAGTGGCTTCATACATTTTACCTAGTATATCAACCTTGAGTTTTTCTCCAACATTAGCTAAATCAGGCTTAACCATTGCTAGTGCAATTGATTTATCTAACCTAAAACCATACTCACCACCTGTTGCTCTTCCAACTACTTTATCATTTTTAT